>CAZPWO010000175.1:0-3610 GCA_964590525.1 uncultured Herbinix sp.
TTTCATGGCGGTGTCTATTTCATCTCTCGATGCAACTCCCTCAGCAAAAACTCCTATTCCTTCGTTTACCAATGGGATGAGTATTCTGTTTACAACAAATCCAGGTGCTTCATTAACAGTTGTGGGTACTTTCCCAATTTTTTCAGCAAAGCTGTAAATGGTGTTGTGAACCTCCTCATCTGTTAATTGCCCCTTTATCACTTCCACCAGCTTCATTGCATGAACAGGATTAAAGAAGTGCATTCCAATTACCTTTGATGGGCGATTGGTTACAGATGCCATTTCTGTTATAGACAACGATGAAGTGTTGGTTGCTAAAATAGTTTCAGGTTTGCAAACCTCATCTAACGATTTTAGCACTTCTTTTTTCATCTCCATGTTCTCATAAATAACCTCTATTGCAATATCGCAATCTTTGCAATCTTCGTATTTGAGCGTAGTAGTTATTCGGTTGCTAATAGCATCTTTCTCTACTTTGTCAATTATTTCTTTGTCAAGAAGACGGAGAAGGTTTTTGTCTAATCTCTTTTGTGCGATTCCTAAAGTCTCTTCTGTATATCCTTTCCACACCAATTCATAACCCGATTGTACTATTGCTTGCACAATACCACCTCCCATTACTCCATCTCCTACTACACATATTTTCATAATATACTATCTTTAATATTTTAATTGAAACAAGCTTTTGTCTTTATATCCAAAAACTTACTTCCCTTCAAATGTTGTTTTTTCTCTCTTTAAAAAAGCTTGCATACCATTCTTCTGATCTTCTGTTGTAAAGCAATGTCCAAAAAGCTCTACTTCTATGGCTATACCTGCTTCAATATCTGTATCCATTCCCTCGTTTATTGCTTTCTTTGCATATTGCACAGCTATTGGAGCTTGCGATGCAATCTTTTGTGCCATCTTTAGGGTCTCCTCTTCAAGCGTTTCGGGTGTGCATACTTTGTTTACCAATCCAATTCTAAGCGCTTCATCAGCATTAATTATACTGGCTGTATAAATCAACTCTTTTGCTTTTCCTAAACCTACAAGGCGAGGAAGGCGCTGTGTGGCCGAAAAACCAGGTGTAATGCCTAATCCTACTTCGGGTTGTCCAAGCTTTGCGTTTTCAGAAGCAATGCGTATATCACAACACAATGCTAATTCGCATCCTCCGCCCAATGCAAAACCATTGATAGATGCAATAACAGGGATGTGAAGTAGCTCTATTCTTCTGAATATCTCTGACCCAAATTCTCCAAATGCTTTTCCTGCTGTTTCATCTAAGTTTACCATTTCTGAAATGTCGGCTCCTGCAACAAATGATTTTTCTATACCTGTAATGATAAGCACACGATTGTTTTTGTCATTTTCAACCACAGTGAGTGCTCTATTGAACTCATGTAAGATTCTTGAGTTTAGTGCGTTTAATGCCTTTGGGTTGTTTATCTGAATGGTGCATATATGCCCATCATTAGATAAGTTGAGGAATTTGAATTTTTTAAAATCTGTCATTGTATTTATTTATTAGTTTGTATGCTTCTATTTCAATTGACAAGTAACTCTGTAAATTCTGTTTTTTTTAGTAGTCTGTTATATTGAATATTGAGGCATCATTGTTTTTATTTATTGTAACGATACATTTAGGCTCTTCTACTGTTTTGCTTTATGAGTCAAGGTTATAACCTCATCTCTTTAAGCTCAGGCGAGAAGATAAGTGTTGCATCGGTAGCTTCTTGAACTTGTTGTTGGGTATATCTCGGATTTATCTCTACAACCAACAGTCCATTATCTATTGTTTCTATTACGCACATTTCGGTTACTATCAAGTCTACTTGTCCTTCTGCAGTAAGTGGTAATGTGCATTTCTTCATTATCTTATGATTTCCTCTAGCTGTGTGTTCCATAGCAAGTATCACTTTACGTGTACCAATAAGCAAATCCATTGCACCACCCATTCCTGGAGCTATTTTACCTGGAATAATCCAGTTGGCTAGGTCCCCCTTTTCGTCTACTTGTAGTGCGCCTAATATACTTACATCAACATGCCCTCCACGAATAATAGCAAAAGATGTAGCACTGTCAAAACATGCAGCACCTTTGTTTGCAGAGGTAGCGCCACCCCCAGCGTTAATAAAATTGGGGTCTTCTTCGCCCTCTTTAGGTGTAGGACCCATTCCAATCAAACCATTCTCCGATTGGAGTATAACATTTACACCAGGTTTTAAATAATTGGGAACAAGCGTAGGTAGTCCGATACCTAAATTCACAACATCTCCGTCGTGTAGTTCAAGTGCAACTCGTTTTGCAATTATTTGCCTCATTTCATTTCTATCCATGATATTTTGTTTTATGTGTTTCTAATTTATGTTGCTTATTTTTGCTCTTCTATTCTTCTGTATACTTCTTGTGCCAAGAAAGATGCTACATCATCGGCATATGTATTCATGCCAAAACCCGCATCGTAGCCCAACTCTTTTGCCAATTCGTGTGTTATGCGAGGTCCGCCACAGGCTATGAGCATTGTATCTCTCAGCCCCTCAGCCTCAAGCATTTCCACCATCTCTACCATATTGGCAATGTGAACATCTTTTTGTGTTACTGTTTGCGAAACTAAAAGCGCGTCGGCTTTTACCTCAATTCCCTTAGCTATTAGGTCTTCGTTGGCAACTTGACTGCCCATGTTTATTGTTTCAAACATTTCGTAGCGTTCCAAACCAAAATGGCCTGCAAATCCCTTCATGTTCATAATGGCATCAATGCCCACAGTATGTGCATCAGTTCCGGTACTTGCGCCTACCACCACTAATTTGCGCCCAATCTTCTCTTTTATAAATGCATCGGTAGTTTCCATATCCCACTTTGTGGAGGTTACTTTTGGCACATGTATGCTTGTGAAGTCTACAGAGCCTTTGAAACTGCCATAGCAAACAAAGAACGTGAAGTTGCCCGCCAACTCTTTGTGGTAAACTACTTGAGGATTGTCAAAGCCCATCTGTCTCATCAACTGCTTGGCTGCTTCAGAAGCCTCGTCGCCTGCTGGTACAGGAAGTGTAAAACTCAGTTGAGTTTTACCATCATTGATGGTGTCGCCATAGGGCCTCACTTGTGTGAGGTCCACTGTTTGGTCAAATTCGTTATTTTCTATATTTTTGATTGCTTCGCTCATATTGTTTGTACTATTTTTTCATTAAAGCTATAAATGGATTGTAGTAATGCTCTCCTTTCGACGATACACCTGCAAGGCCTTTACCTCCATTTTTGGGGCGTTTTACACCTCCAAATATTCCCTCTTCGAGTGCTGAAAACAGACCTTTCGATTCTAGTTCTTTCAATAGTTCTATTGTTTTGTTTAGCACCTTGTGTGCTCTCTTTTGTATAATGCCATCTTTCTTAAACTCTACCTCTTCGCCAATAGCGCGCATATTGTTAAAGATATACTTTGCATTTTCAATAGCAAGAAATCTGTCAGACATAAAAGGGGTGTGTATGGCTTCTGTTGGCATTCCTAACAATTGAATTCCTTGCGATGTCCATATCCCAATCATATTAAAAAGTGCATCTTGCAAGTGTCCTTTAAATATATTGCCCGTCATAAACTTTGTTGGAGGCATATATTTGAGGGGTG
>CAZPWO010000176.1:0-3528 GCA_964590525.1 uncultured Herbinix sp.
AAAGCTCTTCTGTAGAAGCTGCTGTTTCCTCTGTTACTGAAGATATGCTTTGTATGGAAAGTATTACTTGGTCTTTGTCTGCATCAACTGTATCTAACCTATTATTTAATTCCTTTATTCCACTGATTGCAGACATGGTAGCTTGATATATCTCTTTAAAAGCAGTCTTTGCTACTTCTAATGTTTGATTTGCATCTCCTAAAGCCACTTCAGATAAATCCATATTTTCTTTGGTATTTGCTACTTCATTTTGTATATTACCTAGTATATCCTCTATACTCTTGGTAGCTCTTCCTGTTTCTTCTGATAACTTTCTAATTTCATCTGCTACTACTGCAAAACCACGCCCAGCCTCTCCTGCTCTTGCTGCCTCTATAGCTGCATTAAGTGCTAGTAGATTTGTCTGTTCTGAAATACTCATTATAGTTGCAAGTATATCTCCTATTGATTTGGAATCATTTAAAAGAGAGTCTACATTGTTTGATAATGCCTTTGTTGCATTATTGGTAACATTGAATTTTTCTACCACTTCTTCCATTGATTTCGAACCTTCTTCTGTGCTTGCCTGAGCCTTAATTGAACTTTCAACAACAACCTCAGCATCTTCTACTGCAAGTCTTATTTTTTCTGCCAATCTATTTAACTTTGAAGAGCTATCCTCAGCGTCTTCAGCTTGACCCATTGAAGCTTCAGCAAGTTCTTCTACAGTCCTTGCCACATCATTTATTGACTGAGTTGTTTCATTTGTAGCATGGGTCACATTTTCTGTATTAGATACAATATTATTTGTAGTTTCTTCTATCTGCCCTATTATATTTCTAAGTTCTTGCCTTAACAATCCAATAGCTCTAAATATTACTCCTATCTCATCTTTTCTAACTAGATAACCCTTTAGATCTTCTGTCTCAGGTATATCTCCAATATCTAGTTTAGATGTTGTATCTAGTATATCTGATCCCATTATTATTGGCTTTGATATTCTATTACCCAGTATCCAAGCTAAAATTGCTACCATTACCGCTGATACTGCTATTACAAATAAGATGTAATAAAGTGTACTGTACATCTCAGCTAGTATTTCATTTTTTGGTACAGTTATACCTATTGACTTTCCATCACGCAGACTTGTAAATGCAAGTATTTTGTCTTGTCCGCCAAATTTTATATCTAATACCCCAAAACCTTTACTTTTCATAATTTCATTTAAATCACTTAATCCACCATTTTCTATAGTAGCTAAATTATGAGAGCTATCTAAAGTGGGATGGGATAAAAAATCATGGTCTGCATTGACTAAAAATGCATAGCCTGTATCGTATATTTTTATATCTTCTACTTCTTTCATTAAGTCTGATACATTTAGATCTACACCTATTACTCCAATTACTGATCCGTTAATCTTTACTGGCATTGAATGTGAGATAGAATTTACATCTAAATTATTTATATAGGGGTCTGACCATATAGGCTGTCCTGCATTTATTGCATCATAATAAAAAGATGCTGATGGATCGTCTTTTGATTTACCTGATATATCTGTTGGAAGTGATGAAACTAGTTTGCCATCTACATTTGCAACCCATATTCCTTGTGTTTGACCTGTGTATATAGGATCTATGGCGACATAAAGCCCTGCACTTCCCTCAGTTTCAGTTGCTAACCTTTCTAACATGGGTTTAAGTATAATATTAGAATAGTTTTCCAAGTATCCTTCTTCTCTTAATCTACTCTTATCCAATGTCCCTTCAAGCAAGTAATTTAAGTCTTTTCCTATAGTTTCATATTCTATGAGTTTGCTATCAAATTCATCCCCGTATATGATAGTTGTATCTAAAAGACTTAGTCTAGCATTTTTCTCAATTATACCTAGACTTCTAAACATAGTTACAAGACCCACTATCGATGCCATAAAAATAGAACACGCTAGAACTGTTACAATAATCCTTGTACTTATTTTTTTCATCTAAATGACCTCCTTTTCACAGTTATTATATAGTATGTTTCGACATATTTCTACATTCCTAAAGGGTTTCTTGTAAATATATTTAACCAAATATTGCTATTTAGATCCATATGTTTCATAATACTTATCTATTGCCCTCTTTATGTCTTCATTTAGTATTACCTTGCCATTTACTTCTTTATTGTATAGATGATCTATTACTTGTTTCATATTAACTATAGAATGAGTTTTTATGCCAAATTCTTCTCTTAATTCCTCTAGAGCAGATTTTTCTCCCTTACCTCTTTCCATTCTATCTACTGATATAATCAAACCCAGCACATCTACATCACTAGCCCCTTTTATAATGGGCATAGTCTCATAGATTGAAGTTCCTGCTGTTGTAACATCTTCAATTATAATTACCTTATCTCCATTTTTAGCTTTATACCCCAAAATGTTTCCCTTATCACCGTGATCTTTTATTTCTTTTCTATTGGATGAATATTTTACATCTAAGCTATACATATCATTAAGAGCTATAGATGTAGCTACAGCAAGTGGTATCCCCTTATATGCAGGGCCAAAGAGCACATTAAACTCATCTTTGAAATTTTCCTTGATAGCTTTTGCATAAAATTCTCCAAGTTTTTTTAACTGTTGTCCATTCATATAATTGCCTGTGTTTATAAAAAATGGAGTTTTTCTTCCACTCTTGGTAGTGAAATCTCCAAATCTCAAAACTTCACATTCCACCATAAAATCTATAAAGTCTTTCTTATACTGTTCCATGTTCTTCCTCCTAATAGTTTATTGCCTCATTTAATACAGTTCCTATGCTTTCATTGAAGGTCATAAGTGCCTTATTATCGTATTGAGTGCTGGTTTTATTTATAAGTATGAGCTTGTCACCCATGTATTCATTTACAAGTCCTGCTGCAGGATAAACCACTAATGATGTACCTCCTACCATAAGCACATCTGCATTTCTAATGTATTCTATAGCTCTATTTAAAACACTCATATCTAAACCTTCTTCATATAAAACTACTTCTGGCCTTACGATTCCACCACATTTATCGCAAATAGGTACTCCTTTATTTGTCAATACATAATTTATATCAAAAGATTTCCTGCATTTAACACAGTAGTTTCTATGGATAGATCCATGAAGTTCTAGCACATTTTTAGAACCTGCCATTTGATGAAGTCCATCTATATTTTGTGTGATGACAGCTTTTAACTTGCCTCTACTTTCTAACTCAGCCAGTGCCTTATGTGCTGCATTTGGCTTTGCATCTAGATATATCATTTTTTCCTTGTAAAAATCAAAGAACTCTTCTGTATCTCTCTTAAAACAAGTATGACTGAGCATATATTCAGGTGAATGATTTACTTTGTTTTCACTAGTATAAATTCCAGCTGCAGATCTAAAATCAGGTATACCACTTTCTGTAGATACTCCAGCACCACCAAAAAACACTATATTATCACTCTCTTTGATAATTGATTTTAAATCATCCATAGCTATTTTTTCACTCCTTTGTCTTATTATAAATGTGATGTATCTGCATCTATTATTATAT
>CAZPWO010000177.1:0-3519 GCA_964590525.1 uncultured Herbinix sp.
CTATAACATTTTCCGCTTCAATAGCTTCACTTTCCTCTACCATAGGGCAGATTACATAGACCTGATGCCCTTTAGCAACCTGATCATCTATAAATCTATAGGCACTGGGTCTAAAATTTGTATTTACAACACAGTTTTTTATAGGCAGTCTCTTGGCTGGAAGTTCATCCAAGATAGAAATATCAAGATCTCCATATAGGATTATTGACAAAGTCCTGGGTATAGGTGTAGCACTCATAACCAGTACGTGGGGCATACTACTTTTACTGGTCAGACTTTCCCTTTGTTTTACTCCAAACCTGTGTTGCTCATCAGTTATAACTAAGGCTAAGTCTTTGTATTCAACCTTTTCCTGAATTAAAGCATGAGTTCCTACTATAACATCAGCTTGGTGACTTTTAATCTTCTCATAGGCTTCCCTCTTTTCTTTTGCTGTCATAGAACCTACAAGCAGACATACGGAAACTCCATAAGCTTCTAAGTCTTCAATTAAGGACTTATAATGTTGTTTGGCTAGTACCTCTGTAGGTACCATAAAACTTGCTTGGTAACCATTCTTTACAGCCATAAGCAGTGCAAGAATAGCTAGAATGGTCTTACCGGAACCAACATCCCCTTGTACCAAACGATTCATGGCTATATCCTTAGTAAGGTCAAGCTTAATCTCATCCCACACCTTAACCTGTGCATTGGTAAGGGAATAAGGTAAAGCCTTAATAAGACTTTCACACTCCCTTACTTCCTCCAGAATATAGTGGGTTTTTCTAAGCTCTTCATTATCCCTTAACTTCCTAAGAGCCAAGGAATATTGAAAGAACTCATCAAATACAAGTCTTTTTCTAGCCTTAACCATAGCATCTTTGTCTTTAGGAAAATGTATCTCTTTTAAGGCTTTTTTCCGATTCATTAGGTCATTTTCCTTAGCAAGCTGTCTTGGAATATAATCCTTTGGGAAGTCCAGATTTTGAATCACTTCTTTGACTGATTTTGAAATAGTATTATTGGTAATTCCTTTGGTTAAAGGATATATAGGTTGCATATCCTTTAACTTCTTAAAATAGTCTGCTTTATTATATATTTTTGCCTGTTCCATTACAAGAAGACCATTCTTCCTAACAACCTTGCCTCTGAATATATAGTAGCTACCCATACGCAGGGTTCTTTGCAAAAACGGCATGTTAAACCAAGTTAATAGCATACTTCCACTATGATCCTTAACCTTAGCATTTAATATCTTCAATTGGCGAACTTGCCTTAGCTTTGGAGTCATGCTTGGAGAAGCCTCAATGGTTACAGTCTCCCCTTCTTCTATATGTAGGATTGGAATAGGGGCTTCAAAAACATCATAATCCCTTGGATAATGTTCCAAAAGTTCCTGAACAGTGTTAATACCAAGGCGAAAAAAGTTTTTCTCTGTTTTTTCTCCAATTCCCTTAATTTTTTGTAAAGAATCATTATATTCCATTATGTCACCTCTTAAATATATCTTCTTTTGTCATTATAGAATGAAATAGATAAAATTACAAAATTATTATTGACATACGATTATTATTACTGTATGATTGTATTAGTCGACTAGTACAGTAATACAAGATTTTTCTTAGTTATAAAAGAAAGGAGGAAGATAATGTTATGGGACATTAGTTCAGATAGACCTATATACCTTCAATTAATCGAACAAATCCAAGCTGCTATCATCTCTGGTTATTACAAACCGGGAGATAAACTACCTTCCGTTAGGGATTTAGCAGCAGAGGCTACCGTTAACCCAAATACCATGCAGAAGGCTTTATCAGAGCTAGAACTTACAGGTTTAGTTCATTCAAATCGAACTGCTGGACGTTTTATAACTAGTGATGAAGAATTAATTAATAGACTGAAAAAAGAAGAAGCCAGCAAAGAGATTTTAGAATTCTTAGACAACATGCAACTACTTGGATTTACAACAGAAGAAATTTTAGCCTTGCTAACTGATATAATTCAATAAAAAATTATTGAATATATAAATTTAAAGAGAAATTACGCAGATGGGAGAGATGAAATATATGAGTGTTATTTTACAGTGTAAAAACTTAAGTAAAACTTTTTCTAACCTTACCGCTCTAAATGATGCCAGCTTTACCATAAACCGTGGTCGTATTGTTGGACTTTTAGGTCCAAATGGAAGCGGAAAGACAACACTAATCAAATTAATTAACGGACTTTTGGTTCCTTCTTCTGGTTCTTTGGAGATAAATGGTATTAACCCTGGAATTGAAACAAAGAAGATTGTATCCTACCTACCAGAAAGAAGCTACCTTCCTGATTGGATGAAGGTATCAGAAACTATTGATTTTTTCGATGATTTCTATGATGATTTTGATAAAAAGAAGGCATATGAGATGCTTGATAAACTAAAGTTAGAGCCAGACAGAAGAATGAAAGCCCTATCCAAGGGTACAAAAGAAAAGGTGCAACTTATTCTTGTTATGAGTAGGAACGCTGATTTATATTGCTTAGATGAGCCAATAGGTGGAGTAGACCCTGCTGCTAGGGATTATATTTTAAATACAATAATATCAAATTATAACGAAACTTCTACCGTTCTTATTTCAACACACCTAATCTCAGATGTTGAAAACATACTGGATGATTTTATTTTTATAAACGAAGGACAAATAATGATGCAAGCTGAAGTAGATGATATACGTCATAAGGAAGGCAAATCTATTGATAGCCTATTTAGGGAGGTGTTCAAATGTTAAGAAAATTAACAAAACATGAATTTAAAGCTACATCAAGATATATCTTACCCTTATATCTTATCTTACTAGCCTTAACCCTTTTAAACAAAATAATGCTTTCCCTAGACATCTTTAAAGGGGTTCTAAGATATGTTTCATACATGATGCTAATTGTTTATTCTTTCTCATTAGTAGCTGTAGCTATTGTTACTCTTGTAATTATGATAGCTAGATTTTATAAAAACCTTGTAACTGATGAGGGTTATCTAACTTTTACTTTGCCAGTAAAAACTAATCAAATCATTAATTCCAAAATGATTATTGCAATCTTATGGACTTTAGCTAGTGTGCTTTTGATATTTGCCTCTATTATAGTGGTATCGTCAACAAGTTTAGGGGATTTACAAGATGCTTTTAGGTTAGGATACTCATCTCTCAAAGACACCTTTCCTAATAGAACACTAATAATCGTTATTCAATTAATAGTTTTATTAATTTTGACCATTATACACAATATATTATTAATATATGTATCAATAGCCATAGGTCAGCTTATTAATAGTCATAGGTTAATAGGGTCCTTTTTAGCATATGTGGTAATTACCACTCTTTCTCAGATATTAATGGGCATCTTAATAGTCGTAGTTGTATATATATTTGGGGGATCATTAAATGACATCTCACTAATTCCACATATTATCTTCCCAATAAGTATAGTTATAACCCTGATATTGAATTTCCTCTTCTATTACGGAACTTCTTATATATTTAGCCAAAAACTAAATCTTGAATAAAT
>CAZPWO010000178.1:0-3490 GCA_964590525.1 uncultured Herbinix sp.
CTGTTAAATGATTAGTAGAAGAGAAAACTCTTTTATGCGATACTTAATATATAATTTAAAGATAAAGAATAAGATTTATTTTAATACAGAATATAACATTAAAAGTGTTTAATAACTTAAAAAAGGAGAAAAAAATGGATAATAAAAAAACGGTTTTTATTGCTTTTCCGATTGAAGATGAAAGACAGAGAGACTTATTGAAAGGTCAATCGTTAAACTCAAATTCTACATTTGAGTTTATTGATATGTCAGTTAAGAAACCTTATGATTCTGAATGGAAAAAACGTGTCCGAACAAGAATAAAAAGATCAGACGGTGTTATAGTGCTAGTTAGTAAAAATTCTTTAAACTCAAGTGGACAGAAGTGGGAAATATCTTGTGCTAAAGAAGAGAAAAAGAAAATACTGGGGGTCTGGTCTTATACAGACGATAGGACAAACATTAAAGGAGTAAATATTAAAGTATGGACTCGAAAGAATTTAAGTAATTTTATTGATAGTCTATAGGGGAGGAATGTATATGCGAGCAGCATTAATTGTAGGCATAGATTATTATGAACAAGCAAATCCATTATTTGGTTGCGTAAATGATGCACATAATGTAAGTGCTGTACTGGAGCGAGATGGTGAGGGTGGTTTAAACTTTGATTGTAATTTACTTACAGGTACAGGCCCGAACGATATCATACAAAAAAATGAACTCAAGGATAGTATTGAAAGCCTATTCAAAAAAGAATTAGACGTCGCTTTATTTTACTTTGCCGGTCATGGATATATAGAGTCATCAGATGGTTATATAATAGCAACTGATTCTGATCGGGGAGATAATGGTATTTCAATGTCAAACATATTAAATTATGCTAATAACTCACCGGCGAAAAACAAGATAATTATATTAGATAGTTGTCATTCTGGAATGATGGGAGACTTACCTGGACAAGGAACAACTAGTTTAGCAGAAGGGATAACTGTATTGACAGCTTCATCTAAACATCAATATGCTTCAGAAGATAATGGGAGAGGAGTATTTACAACCCTTTTAGTTGACGCTTTGTATGGAGCTGCTGCTAATCTGACAGGAGATGTTACGCCAGGTAGTATATACGCACATATTGATCAATCATTAGGTGCCTGGGAACAAAGGCCGATTTTTAAGACGAATGTCAGGCAGTTTATCTCTTTGAGAAAAGTGGCCCCCAGAATATCAATACAAGATTTGAGGAGAATCAATGAACTTTTCCCGGTTCCAGGATTTGAATATTCTCTAAATCCTACTTATGAACCAGAAGAGCAGGGACGAGGTGAAAATATGCCATCTCCGATAGTAGAGAACACAAAAATATTTGCAATTCTTCAACAATATAACAGATTGAATTTATTAATACCTGTTGATACCCCTCACATGTGGCATGCTGCAATGGAAAGTAAATCATGTAAACTCACAGCATTGGGAGAACATTACCGGAGGCTTGTTGAAAAGAATAGAATTTAGTTGTTAATAGGTTAAAGAATCAATGTACAGGGAGAAAAAAATGGATAATCTGTCAACAGAAACTATTGCTTTAATGATAACTTACTTATTACCGGGCTTTATAATAAACACTATGTTTTCATATGCATTTCCGATTGAAAAAGATAATTCATCTAACATTGTTTTACGCTATATATTTTTTGGAGTTTTAAATTATATATTAATTTATTTTATAGATTTTCTAAGCATGGGTAACTATTTAATAAAAAACCCCAACCTTATCTTCATCATAAGGACAATATTAATGCCGGTGATTATTGGGATAGCGCTAATTTATTTATCAAACATTCAAACTTTTAGAAAACTCCTTGGTTTAATTGGTTTGAGTAGCATTAATATTATCCCTACTGCATGGGACTATATATTCCATAGAATATCCAATGAAGGAGGGTCTTATTTAACTATAACTCTCAAAGATTACCAAGAAATATATGGTTTTTTCAATGACAAATCATTTGCATCATCTTTAAGATCAAGCTCCAATAATGACATATATCTCGATAAAATCTATAAAACTAATTCTTTTACTGATGAATTTGCAACCGGCATCTTAATATCACAAGAAGATATATTAACAATAAACTTTCATGAAAAAGGAGAATAAATCAAAATGAATAAGAAAAATATTAATGAAGGCTATCAACCAAAGATGACTAAAGATTATGGATACCAACCATCAAAAAAAAGAGGCTTCCGACCATCTTCGACAGACCCTAAAATTCCAAAGCCAGTAAATCCAGAAACAGGAATAAAAAAACCAAAAGATAAAGATGACTAATGTCTTGTTGAATTTTGAGATGTAAAAAAATACGAAAAAATATACGAAGTAAGTACGACTAGAAAATATAAAAATGAGTAAAAAAATTAAGGAAAAGAGTAAAACTATTGATTGAATTAGTTAATTTAATTTTAAAAATTAGTGATTATATTTCTGCATATGTTCCAATATTTATTAGTATACTTCAATCAGTGGGGGTAATTATTAGTATTTTTTTAGGAATACAAAACTATAAGTTACAAAGAGAAAGTAAGAGATTGGACATAAAACCTTATTTAAATCTTATAACTGATAATACTAAAAAAAATAAACCAATACTACAAGGCTATACTCCTAACATCTATATTGTCACAACAGATTACAAAGAAATATATGATAAAAGTTCTGATTTTATTTCCTATCCAGTATCAATTAAGAATATAGGAGCTGGTAATGCAATAAAAATATGTATTAAAAAAATATACTTAGAATCGGATTCAAAAAAATATATTTTAGAAAACTTTGAAAATATGATAGTTTTTGATTATGTTGATTTGACTAAAGAGAGAAACTTAACAATATCGCATCCTTACCAAAATCCAGATTATCTTGAGGGTTATAGAAATTATGTTATAGTTTTTTCATTTAGAGATATTACTGATAATTTTTACGAGCAAACTATGAAATATCCAATTGAGTTGACAAAAAATCATAATCAGTATAAGGGGTCATTTTATGGAGGCTGGGATTTTATAGAGATATTTACAGAACCCCCTCAGAGAGTTTAAAGGGTATTTAACTATAACATGGTTAGGTTTTGACAGCCTAAACATGTTATAAGATTTTAGATTTATCATTTTACAGATAATTCGTATGCTTATATGAACTTTCAGTGTATAAAAAAGTGTTAACGGTAAATTAGATTCAGCAAGTATTGCTAGATAATTTTCGACACTTTTATCTATTCATACACTTTTGTCGATATATCAATTGATAACTTTCATTGTCTATCTTAAGCATTCCTACATAATAGAAAAATAATAGAATACACAATTGTGAAACTTTTATCGCTTAATCAATTGCACTATTGAGCCCGTTTCATATTATAAGTCAGATGATAGGGGCTGAAAGTGAGCAGCTCATTTTATAGGAAAATTCGACGAGTACTTGGACGAATGCCACCAATTCGATTGACATTATGGA
>CAZPWO010000179.1:0-3455 GCA_964590525.1 uncultured Herbinix sp.
CTTTCTGGTGGACAGAGACAGCGTGTTGCTATGGGTCGTGCTATCGTACGTCAACCTAAAGTATTCCTAATGGATGAGCCTTTATCCAACTTGGATGCTAAGTTAAGGGTTCAGATGCGTATTGAGATTTCAAGACTGCATCAGAGACTACAGACAACATTTGTTTATGTTACTCATGACCAGACAGAGGCTATGACTCTAGGAACTAGAATCGTAGTTATGAAGGATGGACTAATCATGCAGGTAGATTCACCACAAAAACTGTATGAAGAACCAAACAATCTATTTGTTGCAGGTTTCATGGGTTCACCACAGATGAACTTTATTGATACTTCTCTTGAGGAAAAAGAAGATGGAATATACGTTACATTTGGAAACAATTCCTTGAAAGTTCCTGAAGTAAAAGCTAAGAAACTTATTGATGGTGGCTATGTTGGTAAAGATGTAGTTATCGGTGTTCGTGCTGAAGATATTCATGATGATGAGATGTTTATATCTAATTCTACAGAGAGTATAGTTGAAGTAACAGTAAGAGTTTATGAATTGCTTGGTGCTGAAGTGTACTTATACTGTACCATAGGTGAAGATATAGAGATTACAGCTAGAGTTAATCCTCGTACAACAGCTAGGCCAGATGACAAGATAACAGTTGCATTTGATATGGCTAGGTTACACGTATTTGATAAGGAAACTGAGCAAGCTATAACACACTAGTATATAAAGTTAATTTAATATATAATAATCAAAAAGGGAGCATATAGCTCCCTTTTTGTATACTTAACTATTCTATAAAATTCCCTTAGATATAGTTTTGTCAATAAACTATATCTAAGGGAATTATTTTCATACAAATAGACAAAAATTCTTATGATTATTTTGTGATTTTAGTTTACTTTCAACTAAAATAGTGCTAAAATACTTGTATATATCAGTAATATAGGATGAAATATAAAAATATATTAATAAGGAGTGAATATATGATTTCAAATCAGATTTTACAAGGTACAATTGACGGATTAAAGGCCATAACTAGAACTGACATATGTATATTAGATACGGAGGCTAATGTATTATCTTCTACCATAGATAATGCTGAACAATATGAAGAGGCAATTCTTTCATTTGTAGATTCTCCAGCAGAAAGTCAGGCTATGCAGGGGTATCAGTTTTTTAAAGTATTTGATGAAAACCAGTTGGAATATGTGGTTTTAGCCAAAGGTGATAGTGAAGACGTTTTTATGATAGGTAAGATAGCTGCTTTTCAGATTCAAAGCTTGTTAGTAGCTTATAAGGAAAGGTATGACAAGGATAATTTCTTTAAAAACTTATTGTTAGACAACTTACTTTTAGTTGATATATATAATAGGGCTAAAAAGCTTCGTATTGATACAGATGCAAGGCGAGTTGTATACATTATTGAAACAAAGAAAGAAAAAGATTCTAATGCCTTAGAAACTGTAAGAAGTCTTTTCTCTGCTAAGTCAAAGGACTTTATTACTGCAGTTGATGAGAAGAATATAATTCTTATTAAGCAAGTAAAGTCTAATGAGGGCTACGACGACCTTCATAGGATTGCTAAGGTCCTTCTTGATATGTTGAATTCAGAAGCTATGACTAAGGTTAATGTAGCTTATGGCACAATAGTAGGAGAGATTAAAGACGTATCCAGATCTTATAAAGAGGCAAAGATGGCTTTGGATGTAGGGAAAATATTCTATAGTGGAAGAAATGTTGTTGCATATAATAAGCTTGGTATAGGAAGACTTATCTATCAGTTACCAATGCCCCTATGTAAGATGTTTATTAAAGAAATATTTGGGGATAACTCTCCAGGTGATTTTGATGAAGAACTTCTTAATACTATTAATAAGTTCTTTGAAAACAGTCTAAATGTTTCTGAAACATCAAGGCAGCTATATATCCATAGAAACACATTGGTTTATCGTCTGGATAAATTACAAAAGACAACAAATTTAGATATAAGGGTTTTTGAAGATGCAATCACCTTTAAGATAGCATTGATGGTAGTTGAATATATGAAATATATAGAGCAACTGGAATACTAGAAAGGTGATTGGGTATTATGGGGCGGTTCTTTAAGAAGGAATTTAAGCATAATATTATTTAATAGTAAATTTGCTAACCTAAGGCAGGAGGAAATAAATGAAAAGGAATTTTACAAATGGTATTATAACTGGAATGCTTGGGGCATTACTCTTGTTTACGGTTATTGGAGCAATATTTCTGCTAGCAGATGATGGAATATCTGGCAGATTTGTTAAGGAACAATCTATTGATAATGCTGAACCTGATAAGGTGGAAGAAATTAATCGCATTGTGGAAAAGCTGGCTATTATTGAAGGGATAGTAGCTGCCCTTTACTTAGAGGAAACAGATGAAAGTGCATATGCAGATGGCATCTATAAGGGTTTTATGGCCAGTTTAGGTGATCCCTATGCAGCTTATTATAATGAAGAAGAATATGCTCTCTTGATGGAAAGTTCCAGAGGGGTATATCATGGCATAGGTGCAACGGTAAGCCAGGATATGACTACTGGAATTATAAGTATAGTAAAACCTTTTAAGGGTGGGCCTGCATATGAAGTGGGAATTCTTCCTGGAGACATTATCTATAAGGTAGAAGGAGAAGAAGTAACTGGATCAGACCTTCAAGAAGTGGTTAGTAAGATGAAGGGGGAGGCAGGAACATCGGTAGATATGTCTGTTGTAAGAGAAGGGGAAGGGGAACCAATTGATTTTACCCTTGTCCGTCAAAAGATTAATGTTCCTACAATTGAACATAAGATGCTAGATGAGAAGATTGGATATATAGCAATAGTAGAATTTGATGAGATAACCATTAGCCAATTTGAAGATGCTATAAAGGACCTTATAAGGCTAGGAATGGAAGGACTAGTTGTTGATGTTCGTGACAATCCAGGTGGCCTACTCCATTCAGTAGTTGGCATATTAGAGCGGCTGCTCCCAGAGGGGCTTATAGTATATACAGAAGATAAGTATAATAACAGACTAGAGGAAAGAGCAGAAAAACCAGATGAACTGAATATCCCTATTGCTGTACTGATTAATGGCAATAGTGCCAGTGCCTCAGAAATATTTGCCGGTGCACTTCAAGACTATGACAAAGCCACAGTGGTTGGAACAACCAGCTTTGGTAAAGGTATCGTACAAAAGGTTATACCTTTACAAGATGGGACAGCTGTTAAATTAACAATATCCAAATACTACACACCAAAAGGTAGAGATATTCATGGAACTGGGATTGTACCAGATCATGAAGTTGAATTAGATGAAGACCTACGTCAAAAAGTCGTTATAGAACCAGAAGAAGATAATCAGTTGCAGGAAGCGATAAAGCTTATATTAGAACAGATGGATTAGAAGATGTGCCGTATCTTTCTTTATCTTATAATTCTTATTTACCTGAAAAATAA
>CAZPWO010000180.1:0-3449 GCA_964590525.1 uncultured Herbinix sp.
ATATTGTTTGTGTGGCAATATACTATAATAGGACTTAATCCCTCCCCCTACTCCTAATGTGATTACACCGGCTGCAATTACCCCTGTGTAAAGCAACATCAACTTAGTAATACCTAAAAGACCCGTTCCTTTAACCCCTCCAAATATTATATAACTAATCATAATAATTAACGCAACTATTATACAAATTGTAAATTTTAAATTAAACATAGTGTTCAGTAGTGCGTTAGCAGCCAATAATTGAGAGACAATATTTATTATAATTCCTACGGAAGTTAATACGGATGTTATTGTTCCAGATAATTGTCCATATTTATTTCTAATAATTTGCTGTATTGTCACACATTCACTTTCTCTCATGGCTTTTGAAAAAATCAATGCTAAAAATACACAAGCCAATGAAGAACCTATTGAAAACCACATGGCAGAAAAACCATTTGTATACGCCAACTGAGCTGTACCAATTGTTGCATTCCCACCAACCATTGTTCCTACTAGGCTACCTGTTACAAGTAAAGCACCTAAACCTTTCCCCCCAGTATTAAAGTCATTATCGTTTTTAACACCTTTCCCTGAATATATACCAAGAAATAAAAACAATAATAATGTTAGGATTGAACCCATAATATGGGCTATTGTTATCTTATTCATAATTTCAATCTCCTTAAAATTATTCCAATAATACTACGGATATCAAAAATACATGAACTTACATTACAATAAGACACATCATAGACATGTGCCCTATTGTACTTTTTTAAATTAAAATTGTAAACAAATCTCTAATTATATTTTAAATGCTACTTATATTTTTTAAGTTCCTCAACTAACTCCCAAGGTGTATCCACTATAACCGCTCCTGCTTTTCCTAATATTTCCCTTTTTGCTTCAAAACCTTCTGTTGCCCCACCTACAATAGTTCCAGCATGTCCCATCTTTGCTCCCTTGGGGGCTGTCCTACCAAGAACATAAAAATATACATTCTTTGTCATCTTTGAAATAAATTCTGCACATTCATTTTCTTTCTGCCCACCAATTTCTCCAAGCATTACTACAACTTCAGTCTCTGGATCCTCTTCGAAAAGCTTCAGATAATCTATCATGTTTTTACCTAGAACTGCATCTCCACCTGCACCTACTGCAGTAGATTGCCCTATGCCTGCTTCACTCAACATTCTTATTGTCTCAATGGCAATTGTACCACCTCTTGATAAAACTCCTACCTTGCCTTCAATTGCATATCCTGAGGCCAATGAGCCAAATAGTGATTTTCCTGGACTTATCATACCTATAGTATTAGGTCCAAGAACCCAAACACCAAGTTCCTCCGCCTTTGCTTTAATAAACATAGTGTCTTGACTAGGTAATCCTTCAGTAGGTATCATTATTAACTTGATACCAGATTCCATTGCCTCAAGAGCTGCATCTTTAACCCTAAAAGCTGGAACATACAAAACACATGCATTTGCATCGTGTTTAGCCACCGCTTCTTCTACTGTATCATATATAGGAACGTCCCATATGCTATCTCCACCTCTTCCAGGTGAAGTACCAGCCACTACATTTGTTCCATAATCAATCATGCTTTTTGCCTGAATACTTCCATATCTACCTGTTATACCAGATATTACAACTTTAGTATCTTTATTTATTAGAATACTCAATGTATCTTACCTCCCACTCTTTTTCTATCGTAATATACTACTTAGCAATTTCTATAACTCTCTCTACTGCATCTTTTAAATCATCTATTACTTCAACATTAACTTTATTTAGAACTTCTTTTCCTTCTTCTAAACTCATAGCCAATGTAGCCGCACCTGAAGCTCTTATACATGCAACAACTGGTACCCTAGAAGCAGTCTCTTCCAATGCTTTCTTGAATCCTTCAACAGCAGCCTTAACAGGTGATGCTGTCAAAGTAATATTAATTAATATTACTTTAATCTTTGGATCATTGATTGCATTCTCAACAACATATTTACACATATCATAATATACTGATGGACCTTGTCCACCTGTTGTATCCATAAAGTTAGCTGGCTCTCCGCCCATAACTTTAATTGAGTCACAAACCATCATTGTATTACTTGCACCTATACTGATTATTCCAATATTTCCACCTAAATCAAGATAGTCAAATCCCTTATCTACTACATTTCTTTCATCTCTTATTCCTTGGAATTTTGGTTGTCTATACAGTGCATATTCTTCAATAGTTACCTTTGAATCTCCTGCTACTATTGCATCTGTATGTTCATCAATCAATAATGGATTAATCTCTACCATACTTGCATCATTTTCACAATAAAGCTTATACAAATTCGTCGCTATTCCCGCAACTTTAGTAAGTATTTTTCCAGCAAAACCAGCTTTTTTAGCAAGTTTCATTGCATCATGGAATGGGAATCCCCTTAGAACATCAACATGCATGCTTACCATTGCGTCCTTATCCTTTGATGCAGTTTCTTCAATATGAATTCCACCTTGTCGACTCATAATGGCAACAGGTTGCCCTTTTAAATCATCAAGTGTAAAACCTACATACCCTTCCATTGTAGCATCAGTCTTTTTTTCAATTAAAACTACTTCTTTGTCTCCAATACGTGCTAAAATATCCTTAGTATGTTTCATTAAATCAGCTTCATTATCCACTAATTTAATAAGTCCTGCCTTTCCACGTCCACCCATTTGAACTTGAGCTTTTACTGCAACTGGATATCCTATCTCTGTTGCCGCAGCCTTAGCCTCTTCAACACTAGTTGCTATCTTACCAACAGGAATTTCAATACCTGCTTCCTGAAATAATTTTTTTCCTTCATATTCATAAAGTTTCACTTAATTCACCTCTGCATTTTTTATGTTTTATATATCTTTTTAATAATTTACTTCTATTCTCTATCTGCTTTCCATACAGGATCTCTTTTTTCAAAGAATGCATCAATGCCTTCCTTAGCATCATCAGTCTGAGATATTATAGTAAGCATCTCAATCAAGTAATTCATAGAATTATTATATTCCATATCCCTCATTGTGTAATAAGCCTGTTTACCTAATCCTAGAGCAACTGGGCTATATTGGGCTATTTTTTCTGCCATAAGCATTGTTTCCTTCTCTAAATCTTCTTTAGCAACAACTTTATTTACAAGATTACAAGCTAAAGCATCCTCTGCTGATATGTTATCACCAGTAAATAGCAACTCCAATAATTTTCTTTGTGGCATAACTCTTGAAAGATTTGCCATTATGGTAAAGGGAAAAAGACCCCTTTTAATTTCAGGCATTCCTAATTTCGCATCATCTGTAACTACTATTAAATCTGCAGATGACATTAAACCAAATCCACCAGCCAAAGCAAAACCATGAACTTGTGCTATTATAACCTTATTTACCTCTGCCATGACTTTTAATAAAGTAACTAAATTTTTCTTACTCTTCCTACTATCTTC
>CAZPWO010000181.1:0-3448 GCA_964590525.1 uncultured Herbinix sp.
AGGTCCCTAAAAACAAGCTATACTTGAAACGAAATTTCCTACATGCTATAATTTATATAGAAAAATATATACATGTTAAAATGTCTACATATTAATATGTCTACTAGAAAATACTAAGGGAAAGGTTAATTATATGAGCATATATGATACATTGAATCCACCTCAAAAAGAGGCAGTGCTACATGATAAAGGTCCGTTACTTCTTCTTGCAGGTGCTGGTTCAGGAAAAACAAGGGTACTAACCCATAGAATCGCTTACTTGATACAGGAGCGGGGAGTAAAACCCTGGAACATTCTCGCTATTACATTTACCAACAAAGCTGCTAAGGAGATGCGTGAGCGAGTTGATAATATAGTAGACCAAGGAGCTGAATATATATGGGTATCTACCTTCCACTCTACTTGTGTACGAATTCTTCGCAGGTATATAGACACTATTGGCTACAATCGTAACTTTACTATATATGATACTGACGACCAAAGAACTCTTATGCGTGATATATGCAAATACCTTGATATAGACACAAAAAGAACCAAGGAAAGAGCTATTCTTTCTGCTATATCTAATGCCAAGGATGAGCTAATTACTCCTGAACAATATGAAAGAAGTGCAACTGGAGATTATTATAAACAAACATATGCAAAGGCCTATGTTGAATATCAAAAAAGACTTGTCAAAAGTAATGCACTGGATTTTGATGACTTAATTGTTAAAACTGTAGAACTTCTTCAAACAAATGACGAAGCCCGAAACTATTATCAAGATCGTTTCCAATATGTTATGGTTGACGAATATCAAGATACTAATACGGCCCAGTTTAGGTTAATTGAACTTCTGGCCTCAGGGGTTAATGAAGCAGGCGAAAAGAACTACAACCTATGTGTTGTTGGTGATGACGATCAGTCTATTTATAAATTCCGGGGTGCTAACATTGAAAATATACTTAACTTTGAGAAAACATTTCCCAATGCACAAGTGATAAAACTCGAACAAAATTATAGGTCTACTAAAAGCATCTTGAATGTTGCCAATGAGGTTATTATTAATAACAAGGGCCGTAAAGATAAGTCTCTCTGGACAGATAATGATGAAGGAGAACCTGTTAGTTTCACCCAATTTGAGAATGGTTATGAAGAGGCTGACCAGATAACATCTGAGATAAGCCAAATGGTGTCAAGTCAAGAAGCAAGCTACAACGATTTTGCCGTCTTATATAGAACCAACGCCCAGTCTCGTCTTTTTGAGGAAAAACTAATTATGCGAAATATCCCTTATCAGATTATTGGAGGCACTAATTTCTACGCTAGGAAAGAAGTTAAAGATATTCTTGCCTATCTTAAAACTATAGATAATGGATCTGATGAAGTATCAACAAAAAGAATAATTAACGTTCCAAGACGGGGAATTGGTTTAACTACAGTTGATAGGGTAAGTGATTATGCATTGGCCAATGATATAAGTTTCTATGAGGCCCTTACTAGAGCTAGGTCTGTCCCAGGTCTTGAAAGAACCATCTCAAGGATAGAACCATTTGTTAGCCTTATTGAAGGAATAAAGACACAAACATTTCATGAAAATTATAAGCTAAAAGATATAATTAATGATATACTAGAAGCAACCGGTTACATAAGACAACTTAAGGAAGATGGTTCCGAAGAAGCTTTAGACCGTATTGAAAATGTTAACGAATTGAATAATAAGCTGGCAACCTACGTTGATGGCGCTGAAGAAGCTAGTCTAAGTGGATTCTTAGAAGAAGTAGCCCTGGTTGCGGATATTGATAACCTAGACGAAAACTCTGAGCATATAGTCTTAATGACATTGCATAGTGCTAAGGGATTAGAGTTCCCATATGTATATCTTACTGGTATGGAAGATGGTCTCTTCCCTAGTTACATGGCACTTAGTTCTGATAACCCAGAAGAAGAATTGGAAGAAGAACGAAGGCTATGTTACGTTGGTATTACTAGGGCTGAGAAGAAATTATCATTAACAGCAGCTAAGATGCGCTTTGTAAGAGGTGAGACTAACTTTAATCCTCCATCTAGATTTATTAATGAGATACCACGTTATCTACTTACTAAAGATGTTCCTAATAAGATAAAGAAACATTCTACTTCTAGAACTATTAACTTTAGTGATAAAAAGCCGATAGCATTTAAACAACCATATACTGCATATAATACTAAGCCCACTATTAAAAAACCTAAGGATTTTGGCAGCGCTAATCTTCCTAGTTTGGATTATGAAGTTGGAGATAGAGTAAAACACATGAAATTTGGCCTTGGAACTGTGTCTAACATCGTCAAAGGCGGAAAAGACTATGAGGTTACAGTTAACTTTGATACATTTGGAACAAAAAAATTATTATCAACATTTGCAAAATTAACTAAGGTAAATTCATAAACAGGCTTGCATAAAAAACATGTGAAGTGATATCATATAATATAATGAATTGTTTCAAGTAAAATATTAGACAGATATTGCTTTATAATATAATACAACACTATAATGTTTAGAAAGGAATGATGATATGACTAATAAACTAGAAGAACTTATGAACGCCGCTAAAATCAACGATCTAATGCGAAGGAGGAACCCTATGGAAAAGAAAAAAAATACTTTTGTTTGTGTATTGGCTATAATGGGTGCTGTTGCTTTAGTTGCAGCAATTGCTTACGCCGTGTATCGCTACATGAATCCTGACTACCTAGATGACTTTGATGATGATTTTGATGATTATGAAGAAATGTTTTCAGATGATGATGAAGAAGGTACTATTGTTCTTAAGTCTGATTCTACCAATTCAGATACACTTGATTTTGAATCAGAACTTTCTGATGATGACTACGAATCTGAAGAGTAATATTAATTTTTAGAGAACATTTAAAGAAGGATAATAGTTACCAAGTCTTATACTGGGTAATTACTATCCTTCTTTTTTCATGATTATATTTTACTGTTCTTGTTCTACCGTTCTTGTTCTACCACTCTTATTCTACTGCTTTTATAGCAAATTCTGTGCTTATAAGGTCTTCATATGGAACCCTTACTGAAAGCTCTCCTGCCTCTTCTAAGATGTCTTGAAGTAGATTAAAACTTTCTTTTTCAAATATCAGATTATCCTTCCATGTGTCTTGCTCATAATACCGAGTTACAAGTAACACAAGAGTTTCCTTATCAGTCTCTTCAAACTGTCCTGATATTGCATTAGCAATCTCTTCAGGGGTATGACTATTAACATATTCCATTCCTCTTTGGATTGCATTAGTAAAGCTTTGAATTATCTCAGGATTCTTTTCAATATAGGACTTTTTGGCAGAGAAGGCTGTATAAGGTACCATGCCACTATCTACCCCAAGGGAAGTAACAACTTTCCCTGCTCCTTCTAGTTCTAGACCTGTAGCTGCTGGCTCAAATTCAATAGTATAATCACCTTGCCCTGAT
>CAZPWO010000182.1:0-3428 GCA_964590525.1 uncultured Herbinix sp.
TAATATAGGTTAAAATTAAAGTGGTTATTTATATATAAAATAAGGAGGCCACAAATAGAAGGAGTGGAGCATAGTGGAATTATGGTCTAATGATGGTGACGGTGCTTATGGACAGGGTGCAGGTATGAATAGCTTGGCTCACGGTGGAAATATTGATCCTGCATTAATAAAAGAAGATACTGTTATAACTATTTATTATGTATCAGAAGGTAACATATGGCTTGTGGCACAGTCCTGGGAAGATGGAGCTCCATTTGGATGGCAGCGTATTGCTGAAGAAGGGAAAGCCCTTAAAAACTCCAGCGGAACTGTAGCACAGATAACTTATGAACAAATAGTTGACGCTTGTGGAACCGATGACTTTGTAACGTATTTAAGTCAGCTTCAATGCGAAAGTGATATGGAATGGAAAGTATCAAGTGTAACCATAGGCTATCCTGCAAACTAGGCAAATTATAAAGGAGGTAAATAGTATGAAGTATTATAAAAGGCTACTTTCCCTTGTTCTTGCATGTATACTGCTATTAGGAATTACAGCATGTAGCAATTCGGAATCCGAAGATGATATAGAGTCAAGTGGAAAAGATAATGTAGAGACTGAAGTAGGAGATGATACTAATAAGGGAGAAAAAAGAATTATAACCATAGGAACTTGGTGGCCACAATATTATGATAGCTCACATACGGCTGTTGAAGATGACCCTAGTTATTCAGGTACTGATGCAGCCCACTGGAAGTTTGACAATGTTAAGGCGATTGAAGACAGGTATAATGTTGAGTTCTACTGGGAGAATCTTACCTATGAAGGGGTTAAGGAATCCATTAATACATCTATTCTTGCAGGAGCACCAGATTGTGATATCTATTTAGTAGAATTAAACTTTGGTATACCTGCGGCTATAAATGGTCTTGCAACAGATATAAGAACAATTTTACCTGAAGATTCTGATATATTTACAGACCAGAAGGTAGCCCAATATCTTGACTTAGGAGA
This sequence comes from uncultured Herbinix sp., assembly GCA_964590525.1. Classification (GTDB taxonomy): domain Bacteria; phylum Bacillota; class Clostridia; order Lachnospirales; family Lachnospiraceae; genus Mobilitalea. Next base: position 995 of record CAZPWO010000182.1, read on the forward strand.
TGGAAAAGCTCATCTTTTAAAAAAGGTGGAGGCATCAAGTGCTATAGAAGCGACGTATCCATTGGCATTTAATTTACAGATGCTGCAAGATAACAACCTAGAGGACCCTCGTGAACTTTATAAGAGAGGGGAGTGGACTTGGGATAAATTTATTGAATATGCAAAAGTGTTAACACAGGATACAGATGGAGACGGTTCTACTGACCAGTATGGATTTTGCGGATTTCATCAGCACACATTTGAACAACTTCTTATGAGTAATGGTGCTAATATAGCTTCCACTAAAACCGAACAATTATCTACGGCAGAAACTTCTGAAGTCCTTCAGATGATGTCAGACATGTATAATACACACAATGTATCTTATCCCTATGATTATACTGACTCTGTTTTTGAAAGCATGACTTTCCAATATAGAGAAGGAAATATTGGCTTTTGGCCAGGAGCTGCTTGGATTGCTTCAGAACATGCCGACTACGATTATACAGGGGAAAATGGTGTTACCTTGGAGTTTGACACTGTATTTGTACAATGGCCTGTTGGACCTTCAGGAGATCAAAAAACTAATGGTGGTAAAATATCTGCAGGTGAATACTATATTATTCCTGCAGGGGTAGAGGATCCTGAGTTTGTATATAATGTGCTTTATGATATGTGGAATTATAGTGAAGGAAAACCTGAAACAGATCAAAGAGAAGCATTATTCTGGTGGTATCTTGTAACAGCTAAGGAAGAGGATCTTCAGAATGAAAACTTTGATATTATGTATGATGTAGGCAACAGAGAAGCGTTTGACATATATAACAATCTAGGATTCGGCTATGATTTTAATTCTTTGATTGACGGAACAGTAACAGCTGCACAATTCCAAGAAACTTATAAACAGCAGGTACAGGATGCATTAGATTCCTACTTTAAGTAGATATCCTACTGAAGTAGGTATCCTACTGAAGTAGGGTGTTCATGATGAATTTCTATGGTTCATAATTGACTATATATAAAAACTTAGATGAATACATAATAAGTGTTCATCTAAGTTTTCTTTAGAAAAAGTAGAATAATGATGCCCTTGTTGGATAGTTAAAAAGTGTGTTATAATTAGTATTATTTAGAAAATATCTGAAAGGCGGTCAAGAAAGTATGAGAAGTAGGCAACTTACAAAATTATTAATTTGCTTGGGGCTTTTACTATGTGCTTTTTTGATAAAAATCTATTCAGATTCCATTTGGAAAGATGATTCTGCCAATGAAGATGCCCATGAGCTAATCACTATCTGGACAATACATGGGGATACAGAGTTAGCTTTGAAAAAGGTTCTAGCAAAATATAAAGAAGATAATCCCAAAATTACATTTGAGGTAACAGTATATAAAAACGAAGTATATCAAGCGGCTATAAATAATGCTTTAATGACTGATAATCTTCCAGATATGTTTTTTTGGTGGGGCTTTAGTAAATTAGAAAGACTTGTGGATGCAGAAGTTGTATATGACATAAGCCTTGCCCTTGACAAGAAAAAGTTTAGTTCAGAAGTGATTGAAGGGGGTATGAAGGCCTTTACCTTTAAGGAGAGGGCATATGCAATGCCTCTTTACGGATGGGCAGCAGCATTGTTTTGTAACCAAAAGATTTTTAAGGACAATGGTATAGAAATTCCAAGGACCTATGATCAATTCTCAGCTAGCTTATCAAAACTACAGGAAAATGAAGTAATCCCCATGTTAACTAGTGTAAAGGAAGGTTGGGTTTCATCCCTTTACTATATGAGTTTAGTTCAAGGGGAAGGGACTGGTGAAAATATTCTTCAAGCGGTAAATTACAAGTCATTATTTTCATCCCTACAATTTAAAGAAGCAGCTTATAAATTATATGATTTAGTTGAGAAAAAAATCTGGCAGGATAATTATTTAGAAAGTGATGCTTATAATGTGGCTTATTCCTTTGCCCAAGGAGAAGCTGCAATGCTCTATTATGGGAGTTGGGCAACGACACTTATAGAGGGTGAGACCTCTAAGGTATCTAATGATGTAGTTGTAGTTCCTTTTCCAAATGGGAATAACACAGAAGGTATAGGTGGAATTGTAGATACTTTTGTATTAAATAGACAAGGTAATATTCCTAAGAATCCTGATTTTATAAATATGTACATAGATATAATGAAAGAAGTGTCTGACATAATTGTCAATGATATAGGGGGCGGGATACCTGTATATCGTGACCAAAGTATAGACCCCAAAAGATTCCCCCTTCTTCTTGAACTTTGGGAAATAAATAAAAATAAAACATTATACCCAGCTTACGATCAAATCATGTCAGCAGAACTTTCTGCACAATATTATTTTTTATTAATTGAGATGATGGCAGGGGAAATTAATCATGAGGAATTTATAGAAGGTTTAACTAATCAGTAATATTGATATTGTATGAATTAAG
>CAZPWO010000183.1:0-3414 GCA_964590525.1 uncultured Herbinix sp.
GGATGACTTTATTAAGGAACATGATTTGAAAGCATAATTTATATATCTTATATGTTAGTAACATAAAAAAACCTTCCCTGTACTTTGGACAGTCTAGGAAGGTTTTTTAACTTTCTATAGGGCCAACCACTCTGTGGCGATTGCCTTTTCTAATTATATTATAACAGACTTTATAAATATATCAAGACTTTTTTCTTTTTTTATAAGGGAGCCAGCTAGTCACTGACACATCCTACTTAATGGGATTCATATCACTACTTTAGCTGGCTCCTAATTATTTAATATAATAGTTTATTTACCTACATAATACGTTTCACAAGGTCCAAGATAAGAATCTGCAGGCTTCTTGCCCTCAGGACTGATCACTAATTTTTCTAATACAAATCCAGGACTCACTGCATAAATTCGAAGTGTGTTTAATCCTTTTTTACAGGAAACCTTGCTAGAGTGCCTATATATATTATCTAGTACTCTCTTGTCCCAGATTGGGTGACCCACAAAATATCCCTCAGGAATTGTGTCCACAATGCTTACCTCATCTTCATTTACCTGAATTCCATAACATAAGCTGTTGTCATTACTTACAGGGTTTGAAGGCTGTAAGAACAGCTCTACATCATAATCTCCTGCTTCTTTTGTTACAATATGATATTCAACATAAGGTGCATCTTTCTCTACTGTAAAATGCTTGGTAGTTGGGAATGCCTTTATAGCAGATAAGGTCTTGCCATATCCATCAATAACCTTAAAGCCACTGACATCACCATCTTGATCTTTCACTTCTACATTCTTATGAAAATGTTCTGCTTCTATGGAGATATAACCATTGGTATCAATAAAGGTCATCTCAGGAAGTCCACTTATGTCTGGCTCCTGTGCAGGCACTATAATTGTTACACTACCATTAGACATCTTCACAGTTATGGTCGCCTCTGTCTCATCTGCCATGGCACTACGGTCAATCTTAAGAGTGATTTTCTCACTTGCCTTATCTATACCGTCTAAACTTCCTTTTGTACTAGAAAATGATAGCCATTTATTATCACAGATAATCTGGTATTCAGCATTTTTATCACTAATACTAGAGATAGTAAAGCTTGCCTCAACTACATCGGGCTGTAAGAAATCATTTAGATATAATCTGTTTTTGTGCCAAGCTGATCCTTCTGAACCCTCTTGTGTCCCATCAATTGAAACTAAAAGTCTTGGCTTATTAGCAGGAAACACATTGCTGGCAACAGGATTCTGACAGTAATCTTCATTCCAATGTACAAAGCCAATATGTTCAGATAAACCTAGTCCAAACCATCTACCACCATCTATAGAATGGTACTCATCAACCAGTTCCCTGTCCCTCTTCATACACTGGGCAATCTGGTCTGCTAGTTTATTAGCTTCCATCTTACCTAGCTTAGCATGGTACTGGTTCTTACCTGCAAGTAAGTGCATCTTCTGCACATTCAAATTACCTACAGCAGGATAATATACTTGTGCAAAATATAATGACAAATTATCCGGTGATAAGTCTTTATATAATTCATCTGCTAAATCTAACAAATGATCTACTTGCTCTAGCAAATTATCTGCTTCCTTATAATTAACTGGATGATATACTTTTGCATTCATTGCTTCAGGCCTACGATTATGAGCAATCTTAGTGTAACCAGTTAAAAGTTCAAATACTTTTTCTTTCTGGTTATCATTAAGAATACCTGCAAAGTGAGTATCAATCCATTGTTTTGTATAAAGGTCTGTCTTATTAATTGAATCTGTTCCCCATTTTTCAAAATCATATGCCAAGTCAAGGAAGTATGATAAGGGAAATTCTTGTGTACTAATATCTCCTACATTAACAATCCATAAGTCTCTAACACCAAAATCATAAGCCATAGTCATCTGTTCCCATATCTTAGGTAGGTATGAACTATTAATCCATTCGTAAGAAACTGGCCCACCATGGTAATCAAAGTGATAATACATACCGTAACCACCACTATGGTCTCGCATTTCTTCTGTTGGCAGGGTTCTTAAATTCCCGTGATTATCATCACAGAACATAAGGATAACATCCTCAAGCTCCTTAGAGTTTATTAACCCTTTGGTATTTTCATTTCCATAGAAGAAGGGTTCTACCTCTTTATATAAAGCTAACATTCTTGGCACATCTGAAAGGTTTGAATTAACATTTTCCTTGATTAATTTATTTTGAGTTTGTAGTACATCCCTTAGTAAATTAATATTATCTTCTAGGGTTGAGTCTTCCCCCATAATTGTAGTATCAGCTTCACCTCTCATACCAACGGTTATAAGATTATCAAACTTACCAGTACGTTTTAGACCATCTTCCCAGAACTTTGTAATACCCTCTTTGTTACTTATAAAATTCCATGCATCTCCGTAAATAGAGTCCTCTCCACGAAGATATTTGTACTCTTCTCCATAACGCAAGCAAGGTTCGTGGTGGGAGGCGCCCATAACTACTCCTAATTCATCTGCAAGCTCTACATTGGCAAGGCCTGGTCCGTCATCATTAAAACGTGCTGACCACATAGCTGGCCACATATAATTCCCTTTTAACCTTAATAGAAGTTCAAAAACGTGCTCATAGACCTTTGCATTAAAACCACCGAATCTTTCATTAGTCCAAGTACCAAATGCTGGCCACTCATCATTAATAAAAAATCCACGATAACGAACAGATGGCTCTTTTGATATATATTTAAAATCATTAGCAAAAGAAAAAGATTCTTTCTGCTGAGGTTTAATATTGCTCCAATTTACTAGTGGAGAAACCCCTAGTCTTTCTGATAGGTTGAAAAGACCGTATATTGTACCACGTTTATCGCTACCTACAATCACCAGTGCCTTTTCCACACCTTCAAAAGGTTGGTTAACAACTTGTGTTAAATAAACCTCTCTTTTCCCCTTGATTTCCGATAAATCTATTAACTTTTTATCATCAAGTTCTGCTAGTATAGGACTGTGATCTACAGTACCATACAAAACAACATTTTTACCAAGACTGCTTCTTTCTTTAGATGCCAGTGGCTTCTGTCCAAAGACCTGCTCTAGGTCATGCATAACTTTAGCTGCTATCTTATTAACACCAGAGAACGCTTCATCTTCTTGATAAAAGAAAGCATCCTTTAATAGTTCTTTACTTATTATGAATTCCATGTAAACACTCCTTTTTAAAGTATTTTGATGTAATTACCTTATCATTTTAGCTATATTAAAGTCACAATATACCTTACGTGATTAATAATCGCTACTATTTTAATAATAACATAGTGTTACATAGGATTCCATGTTCTTTTATATATTTTAAGATGCAATATTATTTATCTAATATACAAGCCTGTAATTCCTTTTTATGAGATATATACCTTGACAGGCGAGGTATATATAGTTATT
>CAZPWO010000184.1:0-3406 GCA_964590525.1 uncultured Herbinix sp.
CCTTTTGCTTTAATCCTAGGTCTATGTTAATATTGTAGTCGTTACAAATACATAGATTAGAAATTTAATGGAGGAAAAATATATGGCATTACCAAATTGTCCACAATGTAATTCTGAATATGCTTATGAGGATGGGGCTTTATTAATTTGTCCAGAATGTTTTCATGAATGGAACCCTAAAGCAGAAGCAGAGAATAAAGAAGAAGCAGAAAAAGAAAAAGTAATAAGAGATGCAAATGGCAATGAATTAAGTGATGGTGACACCGTTACAGTAATACAAGACCTTAAATTAAAAGCAAACTCATCAATAAAAAGAGGTACAATAGTTAAAAACATAAGATTAATTCATGATCCAAGTGATGGGGTACATGATATTGATTGTAAAATAGATGGTTTTGGACCTATGTTATTAAAATCAAGTGTAGTTAAAAAGATATAACTAGTTGAGATTCCTTTTATTAAAGCTATTACGGTAATCGCTTGGAGAGAGGCCTGTTATTTTTTTAAAGGCATTGCTAAAGTTATGGACATCATTAAAGCCAATATTATATGCAACTTGAGTTATACTGTGATTGGTATCCGTAAGCTCTGCCTTGGCAAACTCCATCTTAGTTTGCAGTATATATTGTTTAATAGTTATACCTGAATGTTTTCTGAAGAAGGCAGGCAGGTATTTTTTGTTGTATCCAAAGATAGAAGCAAGTTCACTTACTTTGATTTTTTCACTAATGTGCAAATTAATGTAATCACAAATATCATTATAAAGTTGCTGCTGTGGATTGGTGTTTTCCCTTTCTTCAAAGAGATAACTTTGATTAGAAAGTTCCGCAAGGATAGCAGATGCTAGATAATCATTTAAACTGCTTTCCCTGTATCTGCGGGCTGAATCTTGAAGTTGTTTCATTAGTATAATGATTCTTTCCAAAGAGGCAAGGGGACCTTTTTCCGGAATCATCAGATGGTTTGCATCAGTTTCAATAGATTTTTTAGAAGTATTAATTAATTCTGGATTATTCTGATTATCATTATATGTAAAGTGAAGCCAATAAAATGTACAATCAGAAGCCTTATGGCCGTACTGAAGAAGACTTGGTTTCATAAGAAGATATTCTCCCTTTTTTACGGTATATTTGTTTTCCTCAGAAGCAATATATAAGACCCCTTCAGTAACGACCATAAGTTCAAAATCAATAAGACTTCTAGTTAGATGCATCCATTCCTGACTAGGGGATTGGAATTTTCCACACCAAGAATAAGAAAACTGTTTCTTGATATTAAAATCATAAATCATCATTAAAACCACCTCCTAACTATATTTATATAATAGATTATAAGAAAGCACAAGTGATTAATATGACTTTTTCATAAAACATGATACCTTTTAATATTCATATTCATGACCATGTTTGATATAATAAAGATGTAAAAGATAATAATCAGCCAAGGAGTGATAGATGATGAAGGTATTAAAAGGTAAAGATGTAAAGGTACATGATGGAGATTTAAGGCGGAGAGAGCAAGCTAATAAGAATTATCTAATGGAGCTAACAAGCGAAAACTTGCTTATAAATTATAGGATAGAAGCAGGTAGGTTTACAGACCGAGGGGTTCCAGCAGGTGCACATACGGGCTGGGAATCACCTGTATGCCAGCTAAGGGGACATTTCTTAGGACATTGGCTTTCAGCTGCTGCAATCCATTATAATGCCACTGGTGATAGGGAGTTAAAGGCCAAGGCAGATAATATTATAGATGAATTAGCTGAATGTCAAAGGGACAATGGAGGCCAGTGGATAGGGCCAATACCAGAGAAATATTTAGACTGGATTGCTAAAGGCAAATGGGTATGGGCACCTCAGTACAATCTTCATAAGATTTTAATGGGATTAGTAGATATGTATAGCTATGCAGGAAGCGAAAAAGCTTTGGAAATAGCCGATAAATTCTCTGATTGGTTTCTTGAATGGTCCGGTACATTTTCCAAGGAAGAGTTTGATACCATACTAGATGTTGAAACTGGAGGAATGCTTGAGGTGTGGGCGGACTTACTTCACATAACAGGAGATGACAAATACAAGACCCTTCTAGATAGATATTATCGTAGCAGGCTCTTTCAGCCCTTGCTTGATGGGAAAGACCCATTAACTAATATGCATGCTAATACAACTATTCCTGAGGTTCTAGGCTGTGCAAGAGCATATGAGGTAACAGGTGATAGTAACTGGATGGATATTGTTAAGGCATATTGGAAATGCGCTGTAACAGATAGGGGAGTCCTAGCAACAGGAGGCCAGACATCAGGTGAAGTGTGGATGCCTAAGAACAAGATGAAGGCAAGACTTGGTGATAAGAATCAAGAACATTGTACAGTATATAACATGATGCGTTTGGCAGAATTCCTATTTCTTAATAGTGGTGAGCCAGAGTATCTTCAGTATATGGAATATAATTTATACAACGGAATAATGGCCCAAGCTTATTTTCAAGAATATTGGCTTGACGGTAGTAAGAGGGATAATCCCCACACAGGTTTATTAACCTACTTTATACCAATGAAGGCAGGACTTCATAAGGCTTGGAGTGGAAAGACAGATAGTTTCTTCTGTTGTCATGGAACCATGGTTCAGGCTAACGCAGCTTTAAATGGTGGAATGTATTACCAAGACGAAGACAAGCTTTATGTAGGTCAGTATTTTAATTCTCAGATGAAGGCTGTAGTTAATGATGAAAATATTACCATAAGCCAAAGTCAAGACATGATGAATGGTTCTTTAATTACTTCCCATGATACATCAGGTTACCAAGAGATAAATGAGATTACTTCTCGCCATGAAAACATGCCGGATTACAGAAAGTATGATTTCACTATAAATCTAGATTCTCCATCAAAATTCACACTAGCACTTAGAATTCCTCAGTGGATTATGTCAGAGGCGACCATATATATTAATGATGAGATCCATGGAAAGAGTAAGGATTCTAGTAGTTTCTATGACCTATCCCGTGAATGGAAGGACGGAGACAAAGTAAGTATTACCCTTCCTATAGGTATGGATTTTATAAGACTTCCTGATGATGAGAACATGGGAGCCTTCCGTTATGGACCAGAAGTTCTTGCAGGTATATGCCGAGATGAGAAAATATTATATGTAGAAAATGATGATATAGCCTCTGAAGTAGTTATGGAGAATGAACGTGAGTGGGGTAGTTGGAGATACTTCTTTAAGACAGACAATCAAGATCCAGCAATCCAGCTAAGACGACTTAGGGATATTGGCTACGAGCCATTACAGGTTTATTTTAAAGTGAAGAAAAGATAAGTATAAGATCGTAATAAGATATATTATAAAAATAAAAAAGCACTTATGGGAAAGCTTATATTAAAGTTCTTTCCTATAGGTGCTTT
>CAZPWO010000185.1:0-3380 GCA_964590525.1 uncultured Herbinix sp.
TTTACCTTTAAAATATTGTGCTCTCCCATCTAGCAATCCATCACCATCAGTATCTGGATTTCTTGGATCTGTTTTTTTACGAAAATAATAATGTCTCGGACTAGTAATTGGTACATCAGAAGGCAAATAAAAATCTAGCCCCCAGCGAATTGTTGGATCAATTACTGCACTGTTATCATTTTTTACTAGGTGAGTTATTGACTGTTGAAATTTCTCATCCCCATCTTTAATGCCGTTACCATTAGTATCGGGATTATTAGGATCTGTACCCAGAACAATTTCATCATAGTCATCTAGTCCATCATAATCAGTATCAGCAACAAGGGGATTTGTATCATATATATTAACTTCATCGCCGTCTTTAAGATTATCTCCATCAGTATCTTCATCAAATGGCTTTGTGCCATAAATGTATTCCTGATAATTTGTCAATCCATCCCCATCAAAATCTTCATCTCCATATTGAACCACATTTTGTCTTCTGTCAAGAACTTATTTCCATTTATCCCATTGTCCCTTCACATTTTCCCTAAAATACAACAAAAAGCCTTGGATATGATTCCTACAAATCATATCCAAGGCCTTTAATCAAAATCTATCATTTACCTTTTTCTACAGTCCTTTAAAAGAAAAACCAAATTCATAATTCTGTCTTGAATAAAGGGTGAATTCCGGATGTGTCCTTGCACCCCAAGTATCATCCCCCCCTACTCCCATTTGTCTATAATTAATCCTTACCGTGGTACTTTCAATTTCAGGAAGTTTGTAATGGTGGTCGTACTCTTCCAATTGGAAAGGAGTATAAGGTAAAGCATTAACCTCCATCTTTGAATCTGCTGTAAATTCCAAACCATGACCCTTATCATTGGTCAACTTAGCCCAGGTCACCTGAGTCTTATTCCCGCATTCCTGGGGTCTTAGATAAGGAACCATCTGTTCTTCAACTTTACCAGAATAGATGCCTAACTTTGCACCCTCTGCCCTATCCCAATAATTTTCATGAGGTCCTTTGCCGTACCAGCTAATAGAGTCATAGCTTTTATCCATGGTAAATAGCATGCCGATTTCTGGTATCTCCGGTGTCCCTTGTCCTGGAAAGAGATTTTCCTTAACTGAAACCCTGCCATCTAATGTGATCGTATAAGTGATTTTGCATATAGAATTCCCTGCTGCCTCCAAGGCATATACTATATCAACTTGTACATATGAATCATATGAATTCAAGTCAAATGATAAGATTTGCCTATTCAATGATGCATCTTTCCATCCCTTACACCTTTCATGATGTTTATTGCCTATATCATTATCAGTTACTGCCCTCCAAAAATTCGGTACTAGGGGCTTTGTAATTAAGGAATTACCTTTGTAGCTATAACTTTCAAGCAAACCTTTTTCCTTATTAAATTCTACGGCAAAATCATCGGAAGAGATAAGAACTTTCTCCCCATCAGTCTTTACATTAATCTTTGATTCAATAACATTTCCTCCACTTAATAAGTCACTAGCAAATGAACCTTCAACCCTTTTTGGAAGTACAAATTGTTCAAAGGCTACCTCATGTCCTGCCTGGGCCCATATATAATCCTTTTTTGTCTTTAGACTTACTGTTAGAACTAACTCACTATTGTCAAAATCTTCTTTTTCTACTAAGGAATCTAAGGAGTCATAAAGCTTCACATTAGCACTTTCTAATGGCTCTATGTCTACTTGCAATGAACCTGACTGCTGAGCTTGTCCATCTTTCATAATCTCCCAATTTACTTCATATTCATTTATGTTGGTAAATAAGAACTTGTTTATAAACTTTACAGATCCTTCTTTCCAGTCTACCATCTCAAGGCCTACATTCTGATAACATTTCTTCACTTCATAAAGCTTTGGAGATACAGTTCGGTCTGCAAAGATTACACCATCACCACAGAAGTTTCCATCATGAACAGGTTCTCCAAAGTCTCCTCCGTAAGCTAGGTATTCTCTTCCATCAGGAAGCTTTGCTGTTAAGGCCTGGTCAATCCAGTCCCAGATAAATCCTCCCTGAAGAACAGGATATTTGTCAAATAAATCCCAGTATTTTTTTAGGTTCCCAGTAGAGTTCCCCATGGAATGGCTATATTCACATAGGATAAAAGGCTTCTTAGGATTTGAATTTGCATAATGCTCAAGGCCATCAACTTTAGAATACATCTGACTTTCAACGTCTGATGCTGCCTCCCACTTTCTTGCGTGAACAATTCCTTCATATTGAACTATTCTTGATGGGTCATTCTCCTTAAAGAACTTATGCATCTCAGTAAAGTTATCCCCGCCCCAAGCTTCATTACCCAGAGACCATATTAATATGGATGGATGGTTTTTATCCCTTTGATACATGGAGTTACACCTATCAATAAGGGCATCTGTCCATTCGGGCTTACTTGCAGGAATTATCTCCTCTTCTGTTTGCCCCATACACCAAGTTCCGTGGGTTTCTAGGTTATTTTCATCTATTACATATAAACCGTATTCATCACAAAGGTCATACCATAATTCATCATTAGGATAGTGGGAAGTACGAACTGCATTAACATTATATGTTTTCATAAGTATAATATCTGCTAGCATGTCTTCCTTATCAATTGCCCTACCCTTATCTGGGTGAAACTCATGTCTATTAACGCCCTTAAATAAGATCCTTTTACCATTAATCAGCATTAGCTTATCTTTGATTTCGAATTTTCTAAAACCAACTTTGCAACTTTCAGTTTCAAGTAAATCCCCTTCTTCATTTTTAAGACTTAATACAAGGGTATATAGATTCGGATGTTCTGCACTCCATTTTAAAGGATTTTCTACAAAAGCTTTTCCCTGTAAATCTATACTTTTACTTTCATCCATCTGGCCTTCCATAGAAATAGGCTCTTTTAAGATAGGATTGCCTTCCTTATCATATAGCTGTCCCTCAACTAATAGCTTACCTGTATATTTACCATCATGATTTATTACATTAGCATTAATAATAAGGTCTGAATCTTTATAGTCTTCATCTAAGTCTGTATTAACCTTGAAGTCATAGATGTGAAGCTGGGGTGTTGAATACAAGAATACTTCCCTAAAGATACCACTCATTCTCCAAAAGTCTTGGTCCTCTAGCCAACTAGCATCACACCAACGGTAGACTTCAACTGCAAGTTTGTTTTCTCCCTCTTTTAGGTAAGGGGTTAAATCAAAGTCTGCTGGGGTAAATGTATCTTCACTGTAACCTACAATTTCTCCATTAACCCATAGGTAAAATGCTGATTCCACTCCTTTAAAGCTTATATAAACAGGATTCCCCTTCCACTGTGACGGGACTGTAAATGTTTTAACATAAGAGCCTACTGGATTGTATTTTTCAGGAGCAA
>CAZPWO010000186.1:0-3339 GCA_964590525.1 uncultured Herbinix sp.
TTAAAGAACCTTCACGAGTAATTCCTGTTCCTACTAATGAATCTGGAAATATATCCTGAAGATTATATACCAATGGTGTTTTTTTTATTTTTTTTACTATAGCAGCCATAGCACCTTGTGTTGGGGGAGTACTAGCAACAAAAAGAACATCTACATTTTTAGCACGAATACCTTTATATATATGAGCAATATGACATAGGAAATAACGAAATGCTCTCATCAATGAATTTTTCCTCTCGGGAATCATATTAAATCTATAGTATTTTACTTTACCCCCATAATACTCCTCAAATTTAATATTCTTATATTTTCTCCTAACTTCTTTACTTAAACCTCTTGATGGCGCTGGAACATATGTTTCTGTTGAAAAGCCTTTTTCAACTAACTGTTCTTTAAGATTATCCCATAAATAACTGCTAGCAGCAGTTTCAGGATAAAAATAAGAGCCAAGAATAAGAACTTTCATAGTTGATTTTTTTAAATTTTACTTCAGTTTTTCGATTACTTTAAACTTACCTGTTAGTTTATTTATTTCAAATTTTTCAACCCATTCAACATTAATAGGAAAACCTGGATAATACCTACTCCAAATTTCTTTTGCTTTTTTCTCTACCTCAACTTTAGAATATCCATCAGCAATCTTTAATTGTAAAGATATTTCTCCATTAGGATACTGAACAATTTTATACTTCTCACACTCTTTAAAATTCTCGAACATTTGATAACTTTGATGAAAAGCCAAAGAGTATTTATCCCCAAAACATATTATATCATCGGATCTTCCATGTACTTTTCCTATCATTAGACTTGGAAATTTATCATCATTAATAACACCAACAAAATCTCTTAAATCATAACGGATAAAAGGCATTGTCTTATTAACTAGATTAGTGATAACAATATCACCAACCTTTTCATCGTTAAAACTACGAATGTTTATTACTTCAGAAAAAACTGAAGACACTAAAAACTCTTTATAATCAATTGAATTATAACTATATCCCATAGAAGGAGCTTCCATTGCTCCGTAGGTATCTAAGACATTTATTCCAATATGTTTTTTCAACAATGCCAAATCTGAATTAGAAACCATTTCTGACATTAAAACTATAAGTGGGATATTTAGTCTTTCATTTCGGTTTTTTAATTCACTAGCAACCTGAATCAGAACTGAAGGTGTTGACCATACAACAAATGGCTTATAATCATTCAGGGTATTAATAATATCATCAACTGGTTCAAAAATTGATATACTAATTTTCGGAAAAAAGCTTAACTTCTTAAAGGCAGCAAATCGAACAATCTTATCTACTTTAAATTCATAATCTTTTTTATATCTTGAAATAACTGCCATTTTCTTAAATGGTGTATAACCATGTATCATAAGAATTTTTAGAAAACGGACATGAGCTGTAAAATTTTCAAATTTTGTGCTGACTAGCTGAAATGGTTCTCCGCTTGAACCACTTGTATAATGATAATCTAAATTATCATTTGGTTCACGTGTAATAATATCTTCAATCTTATGTTTTCTCAAAAGATCCTTATTAACTATTGGAACTTTTCTAATATCATCAATAGTTTTGATTTCTAAATCTAATATATCATGTTTTGCATATAAATCATGATAAAACTTTGAGTTATCTTTAGCATATTCAAAAACTCTACTAAATTTTTCAATTTGCATTTTCTCAACTCTTTTGGTAGATTTGTTTCTCCAATATGTGATATTTAAATAATATAAAAGTAATTTTAAATACATAGCTTATGTTTATTAATCCCAAATAACTCCGTTATTAAAACCTTCTAATGTTCTTACTTTAAATTCTAAAATGCTCCGAACTTCATTAATGTTTTTTTCAAGTTCAAAACGATTATCAGCATCTATTAAAATTGGTCCTTTCCTCATACCCTTATGAGCTATTTTAGTAGTTAAAGAGCCTACTTCAAGACCATTAAGTTCAACCATTTTTACAAATGGAAGCGTTTTAAGCTTTTCAATACCTTGAACATCTACAATCTCCCCTTCTGGAAGATAGAAACTACAATAGGCTGCAGCTCGTTCTTTTTTATTCTTTAATACCAATTCAACATTCTTCTCTTCACCAAGAGCACAATCCAATAGGAGTTGATTGATATCAATGCCAATAGCCAAAGGAATTAAATGAGAAGATATAAAAACCCCTCCACCTCGTAATGCACTTTCAACGACACGTATCTCCTCAGTTTCTAGATTAATTAAGTATTCAGAATGCACAATGCCAAAGTTTGGATTAATATGAGCAGCCATACGTTTTTCATATTCAACAATTCTATCAAGAATAGACTGTTTAACAGTTGATGGAAAAACTGTTTGACTAGGAATGAACATATTATGAATATTAAAATATCTACGATCAGCAAAAGCTAATAAGTGATACTCTCCTTTATAAATAAAACCTTCGCAAACAACCTCATGACCTAAAAAAAACTCTTCTACTATTGCACGTCTATTTTTTGACTTATCTAATGCCAATTGGAGTGCATCAAAAAGTTTATCTTCTGAATCAACCTTTGTTATTCCTATACTACTTTGCGAATCTTCTGGTTTAATAATCCAAGGTAAACGTATATGTTTAAAAGCTTTAAGGGTTGATAAGTTTTCCACAGCGGTATAGCGAGGTATAGGAATATCTAACTTCTCACAATTATCTCTGAAAATATTTTTATTACTATATGCAATAGCTTGATCAAAAGTGTTTCCTGGTAAACCAAGCTTTTCTGCAACATATGCTACCGTTGGCATCATTAAGTCATTTTGGTCAGAAGTGACAGCATTAATTTTATGTTTACGAGCATAATCAACTATTGTATCACGATCATAAATATCAACATATAACACTTCATCTGCCAAGGCTAACCCAGGGTAGTTACCTTCTCCTGATACAACTATGACCCATAAGCCACGAACTTTGGCTTGTTTTATTATATTCACTTGGCCGATACCCGCACCAATAATCATTATCTTTTTCATGTAACAATCTAGTTATTTATTATTTCTATTTCATCAATAGCTTGGATACAGATTTCTTTTGCCATCTTGCTGTTTTCTGCTTGTGCTATAATAAAACCCAATCTATCATTACTATTTGAAATAGATTGCAAAGTGTCTCCTATGCTTTTAGTTACAATCAACTCTATTACACCAGTAATTGTTTTTGCTTTATTTAATCCATTAATTGCCCTAATTGTACCGATATGAGGAGAATGGAAGTATCTAATTGCACTACCTTTATTAAATAGTGGAGTTAAATCGGGAATTAGTCCCATTGATAGTTCAATTGTTGCTTTCACCATATC
>CAZPWO010000187.1:0-3296 GCA_964590525.1 uncultured Herbinix sp.
TATCATGTTCGGAGAAAACCTGCCTATTTAGTATAACCTATTCAGTCTTATCTATTATAATAATGGTACCTTACAGACTTTACCCAGTAAACCTGTATTTATTATTTTGGATATCCCTAAAACAATAAATTTTGCCTCTGCATATACACCATATATTTTTAATGGACATGTTCCCGAGAACAGAAAAGGTATTGAATGTCATCTGTCCATTCAATATCTTAAGGCCTCTCAAATTATTGGCACCACTAAGTTTTATAGCTTTTTAAGTTTCATGATTGCTTCCACATGGCCCGAGAGGACAGCATTGATGTCATTAGAACCTTACGTTCGTGGGAACATATCCATCGTATTTTTTCATTCGAGGCATGTGGGAACATATCGACTTTGCTATAAGTCCTCCCCGTTCCACTTGTTGTTTATTTTTCTTGTTTCTTACCATATTTTTTTAATCTTATGAGAATCAAGACTATGCCTGCAATCAACAAAACTAACAGTATCAAAAAGATCGCGAATAACCTATACTCTGAAATAAAAGCCCAAAATTCATGAAGCCCACCTCCTGTTTTGTTGCTTTTAGCTTATCATTGTGTCTGGTTGCACTCTACCAAGCAAACCTTGAACTTTCGCAACTAGCAGTTGCAAGTCTATAATGCAACAAACAAAGGATTACCCTCGATTGTATAGGGTTATTCAATTTTTTAATTAATAAATTGTAAACTCCGCTGCCAAATAGTACTTGTCATAATCCCCTGTATTTCTAAAATCCAGTATATCTTTCACTATGCGGTATTCACCAGTATCTAAACTTCCATAGAGCCAGTCCCAATCGACTTTCCATTCTCCATTGTCCCCAGAATCCAAATCATAGCCAATATCATTAAATCCATACCTTCCATCTATCGTTACAGAAACCTGATACCATCTTTCATTGATTTTCTTTTCTAACAAAAAGTATTCACCATAGGTGCACTGATTGCCAGCGTTATTCTCAAATGCTACAGTTAATCCAGTAGATGACATTGTTCCTTCCTTTACAGTCATAATAACGCCAGCAAAATTGTTGACAGTTTCATATATTGTAGGTTCCCAGTCAGTTTTCTCAGAAGATGTGATATTGCTTTCATCTGATGCTTTTATATCAAACAATCTTAATACCATATCTCCTCGTACATATGACAATGTACCAATTGTTCCATCTTCTGTATGGAGATATCCGTATTCGCCTGTGTCAAATAGGACTGCAAGGTGGCTGAAATTGCCAAGCTTTGTTGAATTAATCACTTCTTCTATAGGAACAAACTTGTCTCTAAATGAATCCTTCATTGGCTTATAAGTAGTTTCCTGCAAAGTATTATCCGAAACGGTGTATACAAACATATTTTCACTGCTCATGGGGTGTAATTGCACCGTGTTACCATCCATGCTAACAGAAACATCGCAATAATTATCTCCTTGTGTTTGATGACAGTTTATAGGCTCCAAATCCAGACTTCGAATAATTTGAAGAGTATCAAGATCATATACAAACAATCCAAAATAGTCATGGAAAATTACTATGTCATCGGAATCATAGTCGAGTTCAACCATGTCAACGCCTACAGTTTGTTCCAAAGACCACTCTGGCGCAGTAGGTACAAGAGTTGTTTGCCAAAATACTTGTTTATCTGTAATTTCATTTTTATATACATACTGCATTAACTCATCGAAAGTCTGGCGAGTAATCTCATACATATTATCATTGCCTACATAGTATTTACCATCTTTCTCAACGGTATAATATATTTTATCACCAAGTGAACCTATGTCTATTTTTAAGTATCGGAGGCTTTCCGGCACACCATTTATTCTTAGCGAACTATCTGGTGATCCGCTTAATATCAATGCAGGCATTTCAGATGCAACTCTTGAATTCCTTAAAGTATTTGACTTGACAGTATCACCATTTTCAATTAGCGTAAAAGTAGTCGGGTAATTACCCCCTGTAATACGATTTATATGAGTAGCTACAAATTCGGGGGAATCTTTTTCCCTGACCATCCTATAATCTATATCAATCCAATCGCCGACTACAAGCGAAGCTACATCGTAAGAAACCCTTTCACCAATGGCAACAGTAACAATATCGCCAGCTTTATAATCGTCCTTATCTGTTACAACTATACCAGTTAATACCTGGCTGTTTGGTTGAGTAATTTCTACCTGAATATGTTTCATAGGACCATCAGAACTATCACTGACATCGGTGGAGTTTTTGTCCTCAGGATTTGCCATCAATCCAATTCCAACTGTTGCCACAATTATAATTGAAAAAACAATTATCCAAAACCTTGGTCTTTTATAGTTTAACACGTTTTTAATCCGCCCTTTTACATTCCCCTCGCCAAAAGCAAGCGGACTTCCATTTAAAATATGCTTTCCAGTAGCAAGCGACAATAACGAATTTGCGTAAGGCTTTTTAATATCTTCATTATTCATCTGTTTCAGAACTCTTTCGTCACAAGATAGTTCCATATCCTTATTCATTAACATGAACGCAATCCACACAAGAGGATTAAACCAATGTACGGACAATATTAGGAAAGCTAATATTTTAATGATATGGTCTTTTCGATGGATATGGGTCTGCTCATGAAGCAAAATATAGCCTCTTTCGTTGGCGTTAAGTCCAACCGGTAAATATATCTTTGGTATTATTAATCCAAGCACAAAGGGTGTTTTCAAATTCTTAGCTTCGAAGATATTCTGCTCTATTAATTGTGCGTTTTTAAGCTGTCTTTTTAAGATCAAAATAGATACAAGGCTATAAATAAGCAATGCTATTATGCCTAAAACCCAGATGTAAGCTCCTATTTCTATATAAACCTGCAATGGATTTACACTTGCCCCAATAGTCGGTGTAGGAAGTGATTTGTTTACAAATGTATCAACTACTTCTATCCCACTATTAATCTGCGGACTTTGCTGATAGATGATATCATGGGGGATTGGAACAGCATTCGTATTCCGTGGCATAAGACTAAATATGCTTTCAAAGGAGAATGGAATTATAAGCCGAAATGCCACCACACCCCATAAGGCATAGGAGATGACTTTTGGAGCTTTTTTGAGTAATAGTCTGACAAGTATCACAAAAAGGATTACATAGCTTGCCGTAAGACTCATATTTAAAACAGAAAGAAATAGTTCACTCATTGCTACACCTCCTTGTGCTCATCAATCAATCTTTTTAACTCTTCAGCTTGATGCTTATTTAATTTTTTTGCTCCGATAAAAGCTGTTAGAAATTTAGGCAAGGA
>CAZPWO010000188.1:0-3245 GCA_964590525.1 uncultured Herbinix sp.
AAGGGTCAACTGGTATTAATATTAAGAATACCACTGTAAGATTTTTAGGTAAACCATTGGAACTAGGAGTATCTTTAGATATGATAGGCCGAGTTTTTGATGGTTTAGGTCGCCCCAAGGATGATGGTCCAAACATTATTCCTGATAAAAGGATAAATGTTAATGGAACACCTATTAATCCAGTTTCTAGAGATTACCCAGATGAGTTTATACAAACCGGTATCTCATGTATCGATGGCTTAAATACCTTAGTTCGTGGTCAGAAGTTGCCAATATTTTCAGGTTCAGGTTTGCCTCATAATGAACTGGCAGCTCAGATTGCAAGACAAGCAAGTGTGTTAGGTTCTGACGAAAAATTTGCAGTTGTCTTTGGAGCTATGGGTATTACATTTGAAGAAGCTCAGTTTTTCATAGATGATTTTAATAGGACAGGGGCAATTAATCGTACAGTTTTATTTATGAACTTAGCTGATGATCCTGTAATTGAGAGAATTACTACACCTCGTGTGGCCCTTACATGCGCTGAATATCTAGCTTTTGAGAAGGATATGCATGTTCTGGTTATTTTAACAGATATGACAAATTATGCGGAAGCATTAAGGGAAACGTCTGCAGCAAGAAGAGAAGTACCAGGAAGAAGAGGATATCCTGGATACCTTTATACAGACCTTTCACAGATATATGAAAGGGCAGGAAGAATCAAGGGAAGGAAGGGGTCAATAACCCAGATACCTATCCTGACTATGCCAGAGGATGATATTACCCATCCTATTCCTGACCTTACGGGTTATATAACGGAGGGGCAGATAATCCTATCTAGGGACTTATATCAGAGGGGGTTACAACCACCAATTGATGCAGTGCCTTCCCTGTCAAGGTTAAAGGATAAAGGTATTGGAGATGGGAAGACAAGAGAAGACCATTCTGATACAATGAACCAATTATATGCGGCTTACACTTCAGGAAGGGAAGCGAAGGAGTTATCAGCTATCCTTGGTGACAGTGCCTTATCAGAAACAGACAGGGCCTTTGGAAGGTTTACAGAAGAGTTTGATAAAAGATATGTAAATCAAGGTTATTATGCAAACAGAGAGATAGAAGAGACTTTAGATCTTGCTTGGGACCTACTAAAGCTTATTCCAAGAACTGAATTAAAGCGAATTGATACAAAACTTATAGATAAATATCTTCCATTAGAAAATCAAGAAGGGGCTGAGTAGATGGCTAGGCTTAATGTAAACCCTACTCGTATGGAATTAACCAAGTTAAAAGATAAACTAGCAACTGCCACAAGAGGGCACAAGCTCCTTAAAGATAAGCGGGATGAATTAATGAGAGTATTTATCCAGCTTATTAGAAAGAATAAGGACTTGAGAGTTGAAGTGGAGAAAGAACTAGGAGATTCATTTAAGGATTTTCTAATTGCCAGTGCTCTTATGTCGCCCCAGATGTTAGAGGAGGCAGTAGCACTGCCTAAGGAAAGTATTAAGGTGGATATAAAAAAGCGTAATGTTATGAGCGTGGAAGTTCCTGTTATGGATTTTACACGTGAAAAACAAGGAGAAGATGAGGGAAGTATATATCCTTATGGATATGCTCAAACCTCCTCTGAGTTAGATGATGCAATTTTAAAACTTTATGGTATAATGCCAAAACTTTTAGAACTTTCTGAAGTGGAAAAATCATGTCAGCTTATGGCTGATGAGATTGAAAAAACAAGAAGAAGGGTTAATGCATTAGAATATCGAACAATACCAGATCTAGAAGAGACGATTAAGTATATACGTATGAAGTTAGATGAAAATGAGAGAAGTACTATAGTTCGCCTAATGAAGGTAAAAGATATTATTAACAAATAAGATATAGGGATATGTTTAAATAAATATTGCCATAACAAAAAGGACTTATAGTCAGGAAAAACTTCTGACTATAAGTCCTTTTACATGGGTCAATTTATTATATAAGATTATTTAATTATTCTAATAATCACCTAAAGCAATACCATTAGCCCCAAGAGGAATCTTCTGATCAAGTCCAACAAACTTACCATTCTTTTGCCATAATGCTTCTTTAACAAAGCCATACTTGTCTTCATCCCAAGTGGAAAAGTCATGAAGCACTAAGCCCCCTGTATCACCAGAGTTAGCATTGAAGCACCAGAATGTATGGTGAAGTTTATGCTCAATAATATAATCGCGGAAATAAGTCATCCATTTTAGATTAGGCTGAACCATAAAGCCACCCCATTCACCGATTAGCAGTGGTGCAATATTATCTTCATGGATAAACATCCAATTGTCTCTCCAGCAGTCTTCATAAAGACTCTCCATAGTAAAATCTTTCTCAAACCATGGCTGGGCTGAAACAGCTGGCCCATAATCATGTGGGGAATAAACTAGTTTATTTTGATATTGTCCTAATTCAATAGGGAAATCCTTAACACCACGAAGATTTCCACCCCACCAAGTATTATAGTAATCATGTGGATTCTTGGATGTAAAATCCCTATTACTGTTGATATTCTTAGGATATATCTGAATACCTTCTACTAATACAAGAGCGTTAGGATTATTGGATAGAACTGCATAGGCAGCTTTTTCCGCAACTTCTTTCCAGTTATTCGGATGATTAGAATCATTCCAAATAGCTTTAACATCATCTCCCACAGCACCATGGGGTTCATTCTTTAAATCATATGCGATAATAGTATCATCATTCTTATATCTGTCGGCCATCCATGAAAGAGAATCAAGAAAGTCAGCTTCTGAGATCTTGTCCGTATACCAAAGAGGAGCAAAATGACCTGCAGCATCTGTTTCAGCGCTGTGAATATCTATCATGATCTTAAGGCCATTTGCCCTGCACTGGCCAACTACATAGTCGAAAATTTCTAAACTATTCATTCCATTTAAGTAAGGATTAACATAATCGTTATAATTCGCTTTAGGATACTGGCCATTCTTCCATTGTAATATAAGTTCTGAGGAAAATGGAATTCGTAGCAAGTTAAAGCCGCGATCTGCAATATCACTTATGGCTGAATTAAGGTTACATGACCAGACACCATCAAATATGTTTGTACCAGTGTTGTAGCCAAACCAATTTACACCTGTTAGCCATACTTCCTTGCCATTCTTATCTACAATCTTATTACCGTCTGTAGATAACCAGTCATCTGTTGTTGGTAGTGGTACAGGCTTAGCAGTAGGGTTGGAAGGATCAACTGGGAGAACAGGTTCCTCAGG
>CAZPWO010000189.1:0-3212 GCA_964590525.1 uncultured Herbinix sp.
ATTTGAGACTGAAGAAGTACTTGGAGTTTAGGATGATAGATGCATTACCTTATCCCATGAATATGGCTTCTACGGCCCTAATCAAAGGGCTTATGTATTCTAAGAAGAATCTTGATATCTTAGAGGAAGACTTTAAGGGAATGACTTATAAAGGCCTAGAAGAGGGGAGAAGGCAAGGTAAAGCAAGGGGAATAAATGGAGCCTATCTAGGGAAAAGCTATCTTGAATGGGCAACTTATTTGTATGACTTAGCCGATCAAGCCTTGGATGAGGAAGAAAGAGACTACTTAAAAGCTATGAAGAAGATTTTAGACCAGGGCAAGAGTCCCAAGGATATCTTCGGACAGGTTTTAGAGGAAGAAGGAATGGATGCTGCCATGGACTTAGTTAAAGTTGAGGTGTAAAAATGTTTAATAAGAAGATTACTAATGAATACATAAGTATAGTAAAGGAAAAAGAAGAAATCTATTATAAGGATTATTTAGACCTAGTTGATAAGGCTAAGAATTCAACAGCTGTATTTAGAGGAGACCCTATTCCTGTAACATATCAAGGGATGTTTGTCTCCCAGGAAGATCACAAGGAATTCCAAAGAATATCTGAAATTATAATGAAAATTACCAAGAAAGTTACTGAACAGTATGTGAAAAATCCAGAGTATAGAAAGCTTTTTGAATTTTCCAAGGAACTAGAAGAGCTAATCCTAGTAGATCCAGGCTATGATATGCCTGTACCTATTTGCAGATATGATGTTTTTTACAATGGACCTGGAAATTTTAAATTTTGCGAGTTTAATACAGATGGATCTTCCTTAATGAATGCAGATTCTGTTCTAGGAGGGCTTATGCTTGAAACAAAGGCCTTTAAAAAGTTTAGAGAAAATAATGACCTTCTTCAGTTTGAACTATTTGAATCCTGGGTGAAAACTTCAGTTTCTATTTATGAAGAAAACACTGGGAAGATAAACCCCCAAGTGGCTATTGTTGACTTTACTGATAAGGGTTCAAATTTGGAATTTGAAAGGTTTCGCCAGACCTATGAGGACATGGGTTATGATTGTTTGATTGCAGACCCTAGGGACTTGACCTATAGGGATGGTACTTTATATTCAGGTGACAGGGCCATAGACCTGGTTTATAGGCGGGCTGTGACTGCAGACTTGATGGACAGGTATGATGATATTAGTGATTTTTTAGAAGCCTACAGGGATGGGGCCTTTATGATGCTAGGCTCATTTAGATCTCAATTAATGCACACCAAGCTTATCTTTAAGATTCTTTTGGGCAAGCAAAGCCAAGACTTTTTAACAAAAGAGGAAGAAAAATTTATCTTGGACCACATACCCTACACGGCGGATTTTCTAAGTCAGGAAGACTATGAAAGAGTTGCTAAGGATAAAGATTCTTATATATTAAAACCCCACCATGGATATGCATCTCAAGGAGTTTATGCAGGCAGGGAATATGACCAGAGTGAATGGGAGCAGATTCTAAAAGATGTTTTAGGAAGGGACTACATCTACCAGGAATATGTGGATGTTGACCCAGTTGACTTTGTGGAATTTGATGAGGAAGGGACTTTGTCGGTTTCACCTTTTAGTTTTGTTCTAGGTTTGTTCATCTATGGAGAGAATTTTCAGGGAATCTATACTCGTATAGGTAATGAAGCCTTGGTTTCTGAGGCTAGGGACTATTATTCGGCACCGAATTTTTTAGTAAGGTAGTATAAACAGCATACAATCATAAAAATAATAAAAACACTTTGTTAAATATTAAACAATTCCATTGACTAAACAAAAAATATTCAATATAATATATATTGTAATACTCAATAATAAAACAAAGGAGCGAAATTATGAATTATAATGAAGAGAGTTTAAAGCTACACGAAGAGAAAAAGGGTAAAATCGAAATTATATCAAAAGTTAAGGTAGATACAAAAGAGGATCTAAGCTTAGCTTACACTCCTGGAGTTGCAGAACCATGTAGACGAATCCATAAAAACGAAGATGATGCATATTTATATACATCAAAAGGCAATATTGTAGCAGTAGTAACTGATGGTACAGCTGTACTAGGTCTAGGCGATATAGGTCCAAAGGCTGCTCTACCTGTTATGGAAGGAAAAGCTGTATTATTCAAAGAATTTGCTGATGTAGATGCTTTCCCTATAGCTATTGATTCAAAAGATGTTGATGTAATAGTTGAAACTGTTAAGTTAATATCTCCTGGTTTTGGTGGAATTAACCTTGAAGACATAGCTGCTCCAAGATGTTTTGAAATAGAAGCTAGACTTAAGGAAGAGCTTGATATTCCAGTATTCCATGATGATCAACATGGTACAGCAATAGTAACTTTAGCTGGGGTTATTAATGCCCTTAAGATAGTAGATAAGAAGATGGAAGATCTAAAGATTGTTATTAGTGGTGCTGGAGCAGCAGGTTCAGCAATTGCAGAACTTCTAATGGCTGATGGAGCAAAGAATATAATTCTTACTGATAGAACAGGTGCATTGTATGTTGGAAGAGATAACATGAACAGTTCTAAGGAAGAGCTTGCAGCAATTACTAATCCTAATAATGAAAAAGGAAGCCTAGCTGATGTAATGGTTGACTCAGATGTATTTATTGGAGTTTCATCTGCAGATACTGTTAATCAAGATATGGTTAAGTCAATGAGTAGAGATCCAATTATTCTAGCTATGGCTAACCCTGTACCAGAGATTATGCCTGATTTAGCAAAAGAAGCAGGTGCTAGAATAATAGGTACTGGCCGTTCAGACTTCCCTAACCAAATTAATAACGTTCTAGTTTTCCCTGGTATATTCAGAGGAGCTTTAGATGTAAGAGCTAGTGACATTAATATGGAAATGAAACTTGCATCAGCATATGCTATTGCAGATTACATTAAAGAAGATGAATTAAAGGAAGAATTTATAATACCAAATGCATTAGATAAAAAAGTTGCAGATGCAGTAGCTGAGGCAGTAAAAGTGGCAGCTAAAAAATCTGGTGTAGCTAGAATATAATCATATACAAATAAGACATATTGAACAGTATGGATTAAAGTTATAAAAAAGATAAGAAAAAGACTAATAGCTCATGAATTAATGTGAGCTATTAGTCTTTTTAATTTAATTAAATTTGCTATTGTAATCAAAAGAAAATACTATTAGATATCCAAAGAATCAGTCATTTCTTTTATAACATTATA
>CAZPWO010000190.1:0-3200 GCA_964590525.1 uncultured Herbinix sp.
TTTACTTGTAAAAAAGCCTACAATAGGAGATGCGACTTTTGCAGTAGATAATAAAACTATATCAGCTACAATAGAAATAATGTATAGAAGTGAAATTGTATTGCTTATTATTTATATGATAATACAGTGGATATATAGATAATGAAAGGAAGACTGGACTTGCAAGAAGAAAATAGAAGTTTAACAGAAGGAAATATTTACAAATCACTAATAAGTTTTTCACTGCCATTTATTATTGCAAATCTAATCCAAGCTCTCTACGGCACAGTAGACCTACTTGTAATAGGTCTATTTACAGATACAGCAGGCTTGTCTGGAGTTGCTACTGCAACACAAGTTATGCAAATTGTAAATGGATTGATACTTGGAATTACAATGGGAGCTACCATACTTGTAGGTCAATATTATGGCGCTAAAAAACAAGAAGATACTTCAAAGACTATAGGTACAATGTTAGCATTAGGTATTGTAATATCTATAGTTATAACAGTGTTTATGTATATGTCTACAAATCTATTGCTAAATGTATTGCAAACTCCTGTAGAAGCATTTAATGACGCTAGAAATTATGTGATAGTCGCATCTAGTGGAATTATATTTATATTTGGATACAATGCCATAAGCGCAGTACTTCGGGGAGTAGGAGATTCAAAGAGACCAGTTTATTTTATAGGGGTAGCTTGTATATGCAATATAGCACTAGACTTTTTATTTGTAGGAGCCTTTAATATGAGAGCAGGTGGTGCAGCACTTGCAACCATAATGTCTCAGGCTATAAGCATGGTGGTTGCAATTACATACCTATCTAAGAAAGATTTTCTATTTGAATTTAAATTTAAAAATCTTTCCATAGATAGAGAAAAGGCAAAAAGCCTCTTTAAGTTAGGGCTTCCCTTGTCTTTACAGGAAGTTCTCTTATGGGCGTCATTTTTGGTTATTGCTGCAATAGCAAATAGCATGGGGGTAAATGAATCAGCTGCAGTGGGCATAGTAGCTAAATTTGAGACGTTTTCCATGCTTCCACCTATGGCACTTTCCTATGCCTTGGCAGCTTTAGCAGCACAGAATATAGGTGCAGATAAACCAGAAAGGGTAAAGCAGGCATTAAATGCAAGTATACTATTGTCTTTTATAGTGTCTCTTTTCTTTGTAGCATGGGCGAGGCTACATCCTCAGTCTATTATGGGTATATTTAAAGCGGAAGAAGAAGTGGTCATAGCAGGTGCAGAGTATTTGAAGATATATAGTATTGATTTTATGCTTGTGGCAGTTAAATTTAATTTAAATGGATTTTTAAACGGCTGTGGACGAACAACTTTTGCCATGATAAATGGCGTGATATCATCTATATTTGTACGGATTCCCTTTGCATTTATATTTGGAGTAGTTTTATCGAAAGGACTAACTGGTTTGGGATTGTCAGTGCCAATATCATCTGTGGTTTCTATAATTGGATCTATAATATATATAAGTAGAGGTAGTTGGAAGGAAAAAGTAATTTAGTAAATTTATCTTCAAATATATATTTTAAAGTCATCACTAGCATGTGTCCCACCAAATGGCATATTCATATGGGTATGTCGATCTATTCCCCCTTGTATAGGTAAATCTTGAAAGTTTTATTCTTTAATTAAGAAAGTTTCGAAAACCATCTAACAAATAAGAGGTCTTGGTGTATAGACAAGTGAATAGATAGAATAGGAGGTAGTCAAATGTCGAATTTTAATGAAGAAATTTACAAAAAAGCAAAACAAGTCAAAACAGTAGAGGAATTAATGGTTTTAGCACAAGACTCTAACATTGAAATTACAAAAGAGGAAGCAGAAAAATATTTTTCAATGCTTAACTCTAAAGCTGGAGAATTATCAGATGAAGAGCTAGATAGCGCATCAGGTGGAGCATGTCATACTGACAATGGAGATTTGGTTACAACAGCTTTAAATAGTTGTGGCTATTGGGAAGGTAGTCCTAATAAAGGCAAACATTATTGCAAGGATTGCGAAAAGGTACGTAAAAAAGGGCTCAAATATATTTGTTCAGAGCGTAGGAACAATATGATTGATAAGATATATTATGGATATTAATTTTGTGTATTCTTAATCCTTTGTTATGAAGAAAATAAGCTATCTTTATCTAATGCTCCTTCTAGGGAATTGAAATTAGGTTTACGCTTAACTTGACTTTTATTAAATAAATTTGGAAAAAATAAGGAGATTGAGGCTTGATAAAGAAGCTTTCAAACGCCGAGCTAAACAGTATTTCATACATGACTAATTATCAGAGCCGAAGATATCATCTAACTTATCTTGGGTTCTGGTGTATAAACAATGAATAGATTAAAGGGAGGAATAATGATGGAAGTTACAACTGAGTTAATTGAAAAAGCAAAACTTACAAAGAGCGCAGAGGAGTTATTGGAACTTGCAAGTCAATATGAAATTAAACTAACAGAGGAAGAAGCAGTAGAATATTTCGATCAACTCAACCCCAAAACAGGTAGCTTGAGTGATGAAGAACTTGATAATGTAGCAGGAGGAACATGTTATCACGATAACAAGAAGGTTGTGACAGCCTTACATTCATGTATTAATTTTAAATATGGTCCTAAGTATGCTTCTGAGGATTGCAAGGCTTACTGTAAAAATTGCATATTCCATACCATGGATAAGTATTCTACATTCGGTAAAAATATGAGAATGTATTGTAGGTATGATCAATTCAATGGTATGCCTGGTTACTAATAAAATAGGAGGGATTAGAAATGGAAGAGATTAAATTAACCCCTGAGTTGGTAGAAAAGGCTAAGGCAGTAAAAGGTGTAGATGAATTAATTAAGCTAGGAAAAGAAAACAACATTGGATTAACAGAAGAAGACGCAAAAGACATCTTTGACAGATTAAATCCAAAGCTTGGAGAATTAGCAGATGAAGAACTAGATAATGTAAGTGGTGGAGGATGTGGTAGACCAAGTCTTGGAGAAACCTATCCTTGTGTATCATGTGGTAGTACTAAAACAAAAGTCGTTCAAGAACTTGATAATGGAGTTGTATTTCAATGTGAAAAGTGTAAGTACCAATGGGTTCATCTTAATGATTCACTCTGGACGTGGTAAATAATTTTGTGTATTCTTAATCCTTTGTCATTAACAAATAAGCTGCAACTAGAAGGAACTATTCTTCTTGTTACAGCTTATTTGTTAA
>CAZPWO010000191.1:0-1955 GCA_964590525.1 uncultured Herbinix sp.
TTGCATCAATTTTGCCATTCCTCAACATCTCTAAACGAAGTGGGATTTTATTTATTTCTACTTTCTCTACTTCAGACAAATCAATATTGGCTTCTTGCAACACCCAATCGGTGCAAAAGTCTATAACAGTGTTGCGCGAGACAGCCAGTCTCTTACCCCTCAAGTCCTGAAGAGTGTTTACCTTTGAATCTTTAGCAGCAACTAAAACAAATGTTCCATCGCACTGCGATGTAACCTTCAAGTCAATTCCTCCAGCACGTTGAATAGCAGCACCTGTATAATCCAATATTGTTCCATCTAGATTTCCACTCTGAAAAGCAGCATCACGCTCATTGGCAGAATAGAACTTATTGATAGTAACGTTGACACCCTCTTGGTCAAAAAAACCATATTCTATTGCCACAGCCAAAGGCAAATAGTCCATAGATGACATCACGCCGATGTTTAGCTGATCAATATCATCACTATTACCTTGGTTGGTGCACGCCATTAAAAGAATTGAGAGAAGTAGCAGTGAGAGGATATTCTTTGATTTATTACGCATTGTGCAAATTGATTTATAATGAAAACTATTACTAAAAGCTAAGTTTCGAAGATAATTAAAAAATCCGGATATTTAATTGTATATGAATATCTGATAAAAAAATGCCTTGTATTGAATACAAGGCATTTTTATTATAGTTAGTAGTTTTCTTTACTTTTAATTTGCAGTTCCATAACCAGGATTTTGAGTTAACTCTGGATTACGTTGCATCTCATTGGCTGACAAAGGCCATAACAGGTCTTTCTCTTGGAATGTCTGTCCCCAATTATTTGAAGCACCAACAACATTAACAAAGGAAACAGATCCTTTAGGTCCTTTAAATTGTGGGTACTGACGGGTTCTAATGATATCGTCCCATAATTTAAACTCAAGAGGAAATTCTCTTATCTTTTCAGCCCAAACCTCTTTAACAAATTCATCCTTACTTAAGCCAGTTAATTCAGACTTAAAGTCATCTTCACTTTTACCAATTAAAGATGCACGTGCTTTTACTTTTGCTAAATATCCTGCTGCTTCTGAAGTTACTCCCTCGCTCTCAGCGATAGCTTCAGCAGCAATTAATAGAATTTCAGCATATCTATAAATATTGAAATCCTTAGTACCTCTAGCTGTTTCTAACATTGCTTCTTCATCAAAATAATACCAGCTAGCATTTTCAAACTCTTCCGTCTCACCAGTATCAGGTCTTACATACTGAGTCATAAAAAACTGCTTATTTTGAATTCTAATATCTTCATCTGGATTATAAACATTAGTTAGACCATTAGTAGCACCAAAAGCGTTATTAGTAATAGCATACTTGAAAAGACCCCATCCAGCAGCTCTATTCGGAAAAGAATATTGAGTAAATGGACTTCTAGAAATAGCTGAGTTATACTCATAAGCATAAATAGATTCAGCAACACCATCTTCAGTTCTAAGAATATTGAATGCAGATCTATCTGTAAGATTCTCATTTTGAACTAAACTATGATCACCTGAATTAATAACTGCTTTTGCAGCAGCAGCAGCATCAGCATAATAATTTCCTTTTACAGGATAGCCACTCGCTTGTAAATACACATTTGCTAAAAGTGAATTGACCACATTACTTGTAATTCGATTACCATTATTATAGAATGCTGTTTTAGGTAAAACTGAAGCAGCGTCTTTCAAATCTGAAATAATTTGATTATAAATTTCAGCTGATGAAGTTCTCGCTAAATAAAGATCTTCTAGAGATTCATAAGGCTCGGGTGTAAAAGGAACATCACCAAACATTTTAACTAAGTTAAATAAGTTTGCAGCTCTAAAAAACTTGGCTTCTGCAACTAATTGAGCTGCTTGGCTTTGGTCCATTCCTTCAACCTCTGGAATATACTTAATTGAGCTATTTGCTCTATTAATTGCTGCATAAGCACCATCCCAAACA
>CAZPWO010000191.1:2055-3185 GCA_964590525.1 uncultured Herbinix sp.
TGATGATCGTGGATTTTCATCCAGAAAATCTGAGCAACCAGTAGCGACAGCAGCTACTAAGCTTATAAATATGATTTTTAATATATTACTTTTCATAATATTTCTTCTTTAATTTTGATTTAAAATACTAGATTTACTCCTAATGTGAATGTTCTTGGTTTTGGATACTGGAAAAAGAACATGTTTTGACCCCACTGATGTCCACCTTGAGATGTTCCTTCAGGATCTAATCCTTTGAAATCATTCGAATGAAGTACGAATGCATTATTAACACTCGCATAAACTCGCAACGAGTTTACACCTAACGATTGTAGTTGTTTATCAGACAAGTTATAGCCAAGTTGAATAAGGTTAGCTCTTAAGTAAGATCCATCAGCAATCCATTGAGAGTCTAACTCTGTGTTTTGACCCGCATGTCCTGAGTTGGACAAATAAACTGCCTGTTGCATCGTATTTGGATTTGTTCCATCATAAGCATCAGTAAGAATATTCTCTAATCCGCTTGTAATACCAAATCTGTCATATACAGAGTGATAATACTGTTGCATTACATCAACACCGTAAACAAATTGCATATCAAGCGTTAAGTCGAAGTTTTTGTATCTAAACTCGTTTATAAAACTACCTGTCCAATCAGGTAATCCTTTACCAAGGATACTCTTATCTTTTGATCGCTTAGCACGTCCTACAGCTGATCCAGCTTCTTTAGCTGCTGCAGCTTCCTCTTTGGTCCAAACACCTAAACGCTCGTATCCATAAAAAGATCCTAAAGATTCACCTACACGTAAAATAGTTTGACTACCTGAAACCCACCAAGGACCTGGTTCTATATCTTCATTGTTTTCACCTAATGCAGAAATTTCATTCTTATTAAAGTTTGCATTCAATGTAGTTGTCCATTGGAAGTCTTTAGTATCAATATTTACAGAGTTAATCATTATATCTAAACCATAATTTCTAACAGACCCTATATTATCCATTACTGTGCTAAAACCAGTGTGATGTGGTACTGGACGACCTAGTAATAAGTCAGTTGTTAGTTTATTATAGTAAGAAACATCAAAATTCAATCTATGTCCAAGTGTATTTAAATTAACACCAACATCAAACTGACCTGTTTTCTCCCATTT
>CAZPWO010000192.1:0-3106 GCA_964590525.1 uncultured Herbinix sp.
TACATCATAAGCAATCCCTTGTCGTAGCAAGAGTATTAGAATTGCAAGCCTTTGAAAAGGTTTGGATTCCTAAAGGTGGTCAAGTAGAATGTAGCTTAACAATTGACAAAGAAGGACTTTCCCTATGGAATGAAGATATGGACTTTGTAGTTGAAGAGGGTTCCTTTGAATTAATCCTTTCAGATAATGGAAAAGATATATGGAGGAAGGTTATTCAATAATAGAAAGAAAACTATAGAAATTAACTTATGAAAAGGAGTCTATCATGTATTTATTACCAGTTCCCAAAGAATCAAGTGTGAAAAATCAAACCTATGTAATTGATTATAATCATCGTATTGTCGTAAGTTCAGCTAGTACAAGAAAAGTAAACCACTATGCCAAGGTATTAAAAGCAGGACTAGAGGAGAGCTTAGGATACTCTCTACAAATTATCAAGGGGGATAGATTAGCAAATTGTATATACTTATCCATTAATGAGAATTTAAGAACAGAAGAATATACATTAACAGTATCCAATGAGGGAATTGAGATTCAGGGCGGAGATGACAGGGGAGTCCTTCATGGAGTGCAAACCCTTCGCCAAGTAGTAGCACAAAAAGGGGCTACAATCCCTCAACTTGAAATCCGGGATTATCCTACAATTCCTAACAGAGGTTTTTATCATGATGTAACAAGGGGAAGAATTCCTACTCTTTCCTATTTAAAATCATTTGCAGATAAATTAAGTTACTATAAGATAAATCAGCTACAATTATACGTTGAGCACAGCTTCTTATTCCAAGAGCTCAGTGAAATGTGGAGAGATGATACTCCTTTAACTGGGGAAGAGATTATGGAGCTGGATGAATACTGCGCAAACCTTAACATCGAACTCGTTCCATCATTATCTACCTTTGGACATTTATTCAAATTATTAGATTCTAAAACATACAAGCACTTGTGTGAATTAGATAATTATAGTCCGGAAGACTTTTCTTTCATTGATCGTATGAGACACCATACTATTGATGTTTCTAATAGGGATAGTATTTTATTAATTAAAAAAATGATAGATGAGTTCCTACCACTATTTTCTTCGAATCAGTTTAACATCTGTGCAGATGAAACCTTTGACCTTGGAAAAGGTAAGAGCAAGACCTTGGCAGATAAGGTTGGAGTAAAGAATATGTATGTAGATTATGTGCAGGAGCTTTGTGAGTATTTAATTGAAAAAGGAAAGCGCCCAATGTTCTGGGGAGATATTATCTGTGGTTTTCCTGAACTAATAAAGAAATTGCCAGAACAAGTAATTTGTTTAAACTGGGGATATGCTCCAGAACAAAGAGAATACGAGACGGAGGTATTGCACAAAGCAGATGCAACTCAATACCTTTGCCCAGGTGTAGGGGGATGGAACAAGCTAATCAACTTGATTAACTCTTCCTATAGAAACATTACCCTTATGAGCAGTTATGCTAATAAGTATAATGCACTTGGTTTTCTAAATACAGATTGGGGTGATTTTGGACATATCAATCATCCAGAATTCTCTACCACAGGAATGATTTATGGTGCGGCATTCTCATGGAATGAAAGCATACTTCCTTTCGAAGAAATTAATAAGCAAATATCTGCATTAGAGTACAAGGATAGTAGTGAAACATTCTTATCTGTTGTTAGTGCTATGTCGGATCAAATTATATATGGCTGGGATAATGCAATATACTATAAAGAAGAATACTTAAAAATGGATTCAGCAGAATGCAAAGAAAGATTCTTTGAGGTTGATTTTACAAAAGTAGAAGCAGCCAATGCTGAATTAACAACATTAAAAGATAAACTATATGGAATCATTACATCTATAGATACAAGCAAACGCCATCTAGTTAAACCATATATTGTAGCATCTGAAGGAATCGGATTATTAAATAAGATAGGTGCAACCATCGCAGCTTATATTTATGATTTTGAAACTTCTGCAAAAGTAGAACCAGCTAAACTTGCTGGGGAATTAGAAATGTGGTTCTACAGCTACAAGGAAGTATGGAGAACAACAAGCAAAGAATCAGAATTATTCCGCATTCAAGAAGTAATTAACTGGTTTGCAGACTACTTAAGAGATTTTAGATGATACTACATCAAAAAGGGAAGTATATGTAAAACAATAATACTATCCCATTATAAAACCACCTTCCTGTTGAGAAATATGTTTACTCAAATGAAGGTGGTTTTTGGCTTGGGATTGATTAGCTTATTATAGTGTCTGAACAGCTTTTTCAATGGTAACTTCTAAGACTGCTCTTATCCAATTGAATTTTTCTTTCATTGTTTCAAACTCTGGACCATCTGTAAGAAATCTGGCAGTACCTGTAATAGAAAATCCGGTTCCTTTATACATTTTACCTTGGACTTCTCTACTCCTTAACTTCATTTGTTCCTAATACTATTTTGTATATTCCTTTACTTCAACTTCTCCAGTAACCTTTGTTAATTCATCAGCACTGAAAGCATCCTTTAATTCCTGATTGGCAAAGTATAGGTTTCCATCGATTGTTGCATCTTTTGTTTTGAAGCCTGGAGCTTGAACATATACATCTCCCTTAATTATTCCATATTCAAGAAGAGTGTTTTCGCTGTTAATAACAATTCTTGGTACGGTAAGGGTATATCTATTAACTGTGTTGTTCTCACCATATGTTGCTAATGCAAGAGAACGGTTAGGAAATGTTCCATCAACAGTCAAATCCTTATCAAAGGTTAAGTCCTTAGAAGTAATAATGATAAAGTTACCATCCTTTGATATCTTCTCC
This sequence comes from uncultured Herbinix sp., assembly GCA_964590525.1. Lineage (GTDB taxonomy): Bacteria > Bacillota > Clostridia > Lachnospirales > Lachnospiraceae > Mobilitalea. Next base: position 2,793 of record CAZPWO010000192.1, read on the forward strand.
TCGAATGTTTTTTCATCGGGAGCCTGTGAAGCTGACGATACAACATCTATCTCCGTGGATTTTGAATCATTATTTGAGCATCCAATCATGATGGAAGTTACAGCTAAAGTTAATGCCGTTAATAATATTAGTTTTTTCTTCATTTTTATTCTCCTTCTTTCTGTAAATTGTTTATATTCATATGAATTGACATATGAACTACCCAATTATATAATCTAATCGAAACTACTAAAAGTATCAGTTTCAATTACTTTTATGGGTACAGTTTGAAAAAGGTGATAAAGATGATTATTATAGATAATGAATTAAGTATC
>CAZPWO010000193.1:0-3093 GCA_964590525.1 uncultured Herbinix sp.
GAAATTATGCTTCGCCTTTCAACACCTGGAAATCAAAGAATACTTCAATCTGATAGTTTTGATATTTGTTATGGTGGGGGAGAGGCTAATGTAGCAGTTTCCCTAGCTAATTATGGACACGACACATCATTTGTGACAAAAGTTCCTGATAATCTTATTGGAGATAGCGCTATTGCAGCACTTAGAAAGTTTAATGTTAACTGTGATGATGTAGTTAGAGGAGGAGAAAGGCTGGGAATATATTTCTTAGAAACTGGGGCTTCCATGAGGGCTTCAACCGTAACTTATGATCGCGCTCACTCTTCAATTGCTGAGGCAGATATAGAAGATTTTGATTTTGATGCAATATTCCAAGGGGCAGACTGGTTTCATTTTACTGGAATTACTCCAGCAATAAGTGAAAAGGCTGCAATTTTAACTGAAGAAGCCCTTAAGGCTGCAAAACGTCATAACTTAACAGTGTCAGTTGACCTTAATTATCGACAGAAACTTTGGAGTCCAGAAGAAGCTCAAAAGGTTATGACTAATCTTATGCAATATGTTGATGTTTGTATTGGCAATGAAGAAGATGCAGAAAAGGTTCTAGGCTTTAAGCCAGGTAATACTGATGTAACAAGTGGAGAATTGGAACTTGATGGCTATAAGAATATTTTTAAGCAGATGATTAAAAAGTTTGATTTCAAATATGTTGCAAGTTCTCTTAGGGAAAGTTATTCCGCATCAGATAATGGCTGGTCAGCATGTATATATGATGGTAATGAATTTTATCATTCAACAACATATGATATAAGAATTGTTGACAGGGTTGGAGGAGGAGACTCCTTTGCTTCTGGATTGATTTGTGGCCTATTAGATAAGAAGCCTATGAAAGATGCTTTGGAATTCGGTGTTGCTGCCTCTGCTTTAAAGCATACTATTCCTGGAGACTTTAATATGGTATCAAGAGATGAAGTAGACACCCTTGTTGGGGGAGATGCTTCTGGAAGAGTACAAAGATAAGTAATTACGATTTTATATAATTTCACATAAAAGAGGTATGTTACAGATGTAGAATCATCAGTATCATACCTCTTTAGCTTTATATGTTTTTCTTAATAATTATTCTTTGCTTTCAACTAATCTAATATTCTTCCATCCACCTTTTTTCCAACGAATCATAAATATTACACCTCGAATCTCTTCGTCTAGGGCCATAGCTATCCATACACCTACTAGTCCTAAACCAAAAGTTACACCTAAGATATAACTAAGGCCAACTGCAATAGCCCACATAAATATAATACCAATCATTGTTGGAAATTTCACATCTCCAGTTGCCTGTAAGGAACGTACTAAGGTTATATTTGTACATTTTCCTAATTCCAGAAAGACCTCTATAAGCATAATCTTTTTACCCAGTGCCAATACCATTGGATCTGAAGAGAACAAACCGAATAGGAAATCACTAAATATAAACATAGTCAAAGATATTCCTAAACCAATAAATACTGAATTCCTAAGGGTTTTCTTAACAATCTTGTCAACTTCATCAGCTTCCCCAGCCCCCATATGGTTGCCTATAACAACTTGAGCTGCCTGTCCAACTGCTGACGCATACAAAAAGGAAACCCAAGAAAATGTTTTCGCTAAAACCCTAGTATTAATAATATAAGCTCCATGAACAAGACCAATCATATTAACTATTTTAGTAATTATAGTCATTGCAAAAGAGTAACTAATTGATTCTCCTGCTGCTGGGATACCTACTGATAGCATTTTTCTAAGTTCCACCTTAGGAAAAGGTTTTAGATATTTAAGAGAAATCTTGCTATCAAACCTCTTAACAAATATATAGATATAAAGTAGAACCCCTCCTATACGGCTAATATTAGTAGCTATAGCTGCTCCAGCAACACCTAGTGCAGGAATTGGTCCAAGGCCGTTAATTAATATAGCATTAAACCCCATATTTAAAAGGTTGACTCCAACAGATACAATGAGATTTTCCTTCATCATCTTATTAGCTCTTAGAATAGCGGAGAAAGTACTCATCAAGCCTTGTAAGAATATAAATCCACCTACAATTCTAATATAAGTAACTGCATCAAGCATAAATTCTTCTGGAAGACTCATAAAGCTAAAAATCTGTTTGGAAAATAGTGAAACAATTCCTGCTATAACAAGACCAAAGACTAAGTTGATTGTAATAGATAATGTATATATAGTTGATAATTTTTCAGTGTTTTTTGCTCCTATATATTGAGATACCAATATGGTTGTAGCAACACTAATTATGGTGAACATAATTAGTAGTAAATTCATAATCTGATTGGCATTGCCAATTGAACCAACAGCATTTTCCGAATGGTTGGACACCATATACTGATCCATATTACCAACCAACATCATTAATATGCTTTCAACAAATATAGGCCATGCTAAATGAAACATGGATACTTGTTTTTTTCCATTTGGTTTAATTCTTTTGTTTTTTGCAAATATTTTCATGTTACCCTGCCTTTTCTAGAATTAATAATTTGTGTAATAAAAATGTTATTCAACTCATTATATATGTTATATTTAAAAATACAATATTTTCGTTGTTTTTCTACTTGTACTTATAGTTGGAATATATTAGTATTATAATTATTGATTAAATATTTTTATTTTCGGGAGGAACTTATTATATGCAACTAATTATTAATGGAAAAAAAACATCGTCTATAATTAAAGATGAACTTAGAGAGAAGGTAACTGAATTATCAAAAGAGGGGGTTAAGATTACCCTAGCAGTTATACAAGTAGGAGATGATCCAGCTTCTACTGTTTATGTTAGAAATAAGAGAAAGGCTTGTGACTACATAGGGATTGTATCTCTTTCATATAAAATGCCTGAGGAAACAACTGAAGAAGAACTGCTTTCTTTGATTGATAAGCTGAATAATAATTCCAAGGTAAATGGCATCTTAGTTCAATTGCCCCTAGCTAAGCATATTAATGAAGATACAATCATACAATCTATTTCTGTTGAAAAAGATGTTGATGGATTTCATCCAGAAAGTGTAGGAAAGTTAAGTATTGGACAAAAAGGATTTATATCTTGCACACCTGCAG
>CAZPWO010000194.1:0-3070 GCA_964590525.1 uncultured Herbinix sp.
TTAATAAATCTATTACTTATTGTAACACATTCAGAACATGTGTTCAAGTTTGTTTATAATTCACTTGACTTATGATACAATAATTAATAACAAATACTTTACATAGGAGATATAATTATGGCACATATACTAATTGTTGACGATGAAGAAGCAATTTCTGATTTAATATTAATGAATTTAAATATGGTAGGCCATACTGGGGTAAAGGCCTATGATGGAAAAGAAGCTGTCCAGGCTATTAGTAAGGAGGCCTTTGACATATGTCTATTGGATATTATGTTGCCTGGTCCAGATGGTTTTTCCCTATTAAAAACATTTAAAGAAAAAGACATACCTGTAATTTTCCTAACTGCTAAAGACTCATTATCTGATAGAGTCAAGGGACTAAATTTAGGTGCGGAAGATTATATTGTTAAACCTTTTGAAACCCTGGAATTATTAGCCAGAATAAATGTTATTCTTCGAAGAAGGGGAAAAAGTAATGAGTTTTTTCAATATAAGAATGTTGAGGTAAGATTATTAGAACATATTGTACTTAAAGATGGGGTAACCGTTGACTTGACTCCCCAAGAATTTTCTCTTTTGCAAGTACTTATAAACAACTGCAACCTTGCACTTTCACGGGAAAAATTACTCGAAATTGCTTGGGGATATGATTATGTTGGGGAAAGCAGAACAGTAGATATGCATATACAGAGGCTTAGAAAGAAATTAGATTGGGATGATGTTATAAAAACCGTATATAAATTTGGTTATAGATTGGAGGTAGTGAGATAATGAAATTACGGTATAAAATATTTATAAGTATACTAGTGGTCTCCTTAACAGCATTACTATCAACTACTATTTATATGATTAATAAATACCACCATTCTAATGTATTAAGGGAACAGCAGCGCTCATTAAATGAATATGATTTTATGGAAGCCTCTTTAAGTAATAGTATGGATCTAACAAGTTCATCTAAAGAAACTTTAATATTACTCTTAAATCGTTTTGGTGATTATTATAAGAATCGCGGAATCCTTATATCATTATACCGCAATAAAGAAATTATATATTCTAGTTTGAACAATAGATACTTGGATATAGAAGATATGCTTGATGTTGAGACTGGAACAAAAATGATTCAGATTGTTGACCATAATGGTGAAAAATATATTGTTGTTTCCGGACGTCCTGATTATGAAAATATTTCCACTTTGATTTATAGCCGTAATATAAGCGAAATATATAATGATAGAATTAACAATATTATCTTAACTTTGATTTTCTCTGGTCTTTTATCCTTAATCATTGGTTTTTTATCATATCTATATTCAAGGTGGATAACAAGGCCAATTGATATTCTTCAAGAAAAGGCCTTATCCATAGCTAAGGGCAATTATAATGTCCCATTAAAGGAAAGTAATGATGAATTTAATGATTTAAGACATGCCTTTCATACTATGGCTTCTGCTATAGAAAGTAGAACAAATGAATTAGAAGAAAGGGCTGACCAATTACAAGAATTTATTGATAATTTATCCCACGAGATGAACACACCTCTCACTTCAATACAGGGATATGCAGAGTTTTTGTACACTGCTAATGCCTGTGAGGAACAAAAAATTAAGGCAGCTAATAATATTAGTAAACAATCATCTCGTTTGAAGGATATTTATACAAAACTAATTACACTGACATTTACAAGTAAGCAAAACCTTGAAACAGTGGATGTTGATATATCAGATCTCTTTAATGATATTTATCAAACATTTCTTCCACAGCTGCAAGCTAATAATATTAGTCTTATTACAGAAAGCCAAATCAATTTTATTCCTATGGATAAAACATTGATACATATCTTAATAAGTAATCTAATAATGAATAGTATCCAAGCTTTAGAGCTTGAGGGTGAAATATCCTTACAGGCTTACTTTAACGATGGAAAGGCAGTTATTGAAGTTAGAGACACAGGTCATGGCATCCCTGATGGCAAGATTAAAGAAATTATAAAACCCTTCTTTAGAATCGATAAATCAAGATCAAGGAAAACTGGTGGTGCTGGCCTTGGCCTATCTATATCAAGTAGTATTGCTAAGTTACATAATGCTAAGTTGGACATAAAGTCAACTATGGACCAAGGAACATCTGTTAAAATCATATTTGATTAGTTAATTTACAAGTCTGTTACAATTTAATGGTAAAACCTATATATCCTATCTTTATTATATAATTATAACAATTTAACCATGATTTAATCATTGAAAGGGAAGGTAGATATATATGAAAAGAAAAATACTTTATATCTTATTATTTATAACAAGCATTGGACTTTTTGCTTGCTCTAAAACAGAAATCGAAAAAAAGCCAGTAATTATTGAGGAAAAAAATAATGAATTTATTCCAAATGCAGATAATTTAAAAGAAATCTCTTATTATCCTGATGAAGCATCTGATTCTGACGTAAAATCTGTAGAAATAAATGAAACAGATAAATCAGATGAAAAAGAGATTGAAAAAATGACAATTCAATTAGAAGGAATGGATGAAGATATTAACGTTAAAAGTCGTAAAAGTGATTTAGGATATCAGTTATATTATGATATTGACAGATTCGTTTTTACTAATGATGATGGAAGAGATAATTATATGGCCGAGAATGTCAACCCTGAAATAATCCCATATGTATATGTATCTATAAGTCGTATCAAGGGCACAGACGCAAAGGAATACCTAAATCAGCTTGAAGACTCCTTAAAGGAAGAAAATAAAGATGTCAAAATTAATGAGCCCATAGATTTATCAGACCAAGTAAGAGCTGAACATATATATGTTAGAGCTGGCTTAGAATGGAATAGTGCAATTCGCAACTTTTATATTATCGATCTAGCTGATGATATACTACTTATTGAAACTCAGTTCTTTGTAGAAGCTGAGGAAGGTTATGGCGCTAGAATACATTATATGCTAGAAACTCTTAGACTCCAATAGTAAAAAGCCTGATTCAGTATTATCAATGCTGAATCAGGTTTCTTATTATTTTTTTGCTACAATGGATACCCAGTCTTTTATTCTTTTTGTTTCT
>CAZPWO010000195.1:0-3031 GCA_964590525.1 uncultured Herbinix sp.
GTGTAGCTTGCAATAAACTGCATACTTACCAAATTAAATGGAATATCTTGTCATTTCCTGGGAAATACAGGCTAAAATCTTATGAGTAACCATATAATTTGTCAACTTCTACTCCACACTCTTACTCATTACTAAATCAATATCAACTTCCTTAAAACCTACTTTCCTATAAAGGTCTAAAGCCTTCTTATTGTCACCAGTAACTAATAAGGAGACCATATCTATGTCTTTGTCTTTTAAGGCTTCAATACAAGACTCTAGTAGGTAACAACCCATGCCTTGACCCCTATACTCCCTTAAAATAGCTATATCATAAATATATGCCATAGATAAGTCCTCTCTTAGTTGTATAGTAGCAGAACCTATGGCTTGCTTATCTATTTCTAAGATATATATGATAACAGAAGGATCCCTTAGTACATCAATCAAAGCATCTTCCCCTAGCTCATCAGTAAAGGCATCATATATAATCTTCTTATAATTTAATCCATCTGCCTCACTTGCCATCCTAAAGTTTAATCCTGGCAATTCTTCAAATGAAAATTCTACACTATCTAAATTTAATTCCATCTCCCAAGAATATAGGGCCGTATTAAAACCTCTTCTTTCTGCAAAGCTAACACCATCAATTAGTCTTTTCTTTACATAGGCCTCTACTATCTTTACATCTTCTCTCTTAGCAAAATCATAAACTTTATCATAAAGCATAAAACCTAAACCTATTCTTCTATATCTTGGAGAAACAACCACATTTAAAGATGCCTGGTCCCTATACGCCGGATTAATCATAGCAGTCCCTAGGCCCGCTAGTTTATCTCCATTGAAAGCTAAAAATATTCCTTCCCCAGCATTTTCAATAACATAATCAAGCCATTCCTCTGTTAGGGAATAGTTTAGCCTATCTTCTTGGTTTATTTCTTCTATTAATTTATGTATGGAGTTTTTATGGTGTTTTTGTATATTCGTTATTGTAAAGTTCAATGTTTATCACCTTTCTATGTGATATAGCTCTTAAGTTTGACCAAATGATGATTTTAAATTTACTTGTATATCACTTATATTATACCATAGATGAAGGATTTTTTTAATTGGTGATCTATATAAAGGGAGTAAATTTAATAAGTACTACTTTATCATATTTTACTTACTAGGGCTTGTGTCACATAATAACATTCATTTGCATATTATATATTAAGAACTAAACTTAGCTCATGTGTCCAAGTATAATTTAAGAATTTGGAAAAGTTTTATGTGCTAATATAGTTCGAGTTAACTTCAATCATTAGGAGGAAAAAATATTGAATAAACAGAATTTCTTACAACAACTAGCATGTAATTTGGAAGTTGATTATAGTACTGTAACTGAAGGTAGAATATTACCATTTCAGTTTAAACTTGATTTACTAGAATCTAACTTAGAACCAGGTTTTGGTGAAAACCAAAGATTTTGCTATAATATAACTGGTGTAGGACAAGATAATAGTACCTTTGCTGATTTAAGTCATTTTGTATTTGGAATATGTGAAGGGATTACTGAAGACCAGTTAGAAAGTGTTTCAGTTATTATAGATGGACAGGAACAAACAGTAGAAATAGGTGATAATGTAGAGATATTTAATCCACCTGCAACAGATCCACCTACAGGGTGCTCAGGGCTTAAATTTGACTTTGGCCTTAACAAAACAAACGGTGAAATGACCGTATGCTTTGAACTAAACATTGTATATCCAATAGGAGATACTGAAATTTGCGTATTTGGCGCAAACCAAACCAAAAGAGGTTTAAGCATTTGTGGTCCTATATGTAATGGGGAACCAGTAGGTGAAATGTGTCCTGCTGTAGGATACGTTCCAATATCAGTATGTAGTCCTTTAACATTGACCCCTTTTACAAATGTGCTTCCTACAAGTACTTTCTGTTGTGGCGCACCTATTGTAGAACCTGGTGCAACATCCTGTCTTGGTGAAGAAAATGGTAGCGTTAACTTTACCATTACTCAAAATATATGTGTTAAGGTGCCAATAGAGGTGGGAGTAGCCTCTGAGGTGGGTAATCCATTTGTTAATGCTGGCAATCCAACTGCAGAAGATGTATGTACTAATTGTGGAGAGAATGATGTATAAGATAGGTGCTAAAGAAGAGTTGGCTATAAGTAGCCAAGATGGAGTAGGTGATTCACAGCAATGTGAGTCCCTAGCATATATACCAATGAAAATTAGTATTCCAATTAGCCTAGAACCATGTGTGAAAAAGCTTCCCATAACTGCATGCATTAATAAACAAGCAGTTTTAGAGGAAACATCTTGTGGTACTTTTATTCTTACCCAAGAACTATGTGTTAAAGTTCCAATAGAAATTACCATAAAGTCTGATATTGGAAATACAACACCTGGTTTTGGAAAATTGCCAAATGGCAATCTTCAACGAAAGCCAAGATATAAATATACCCCAAATGTTGTCGTTGGTTAGATCTTATTATCATAACGCCCCCGTCTTAATAAGCTGGGGGCGTTTTTATGTTTGTCAATTTAAGGTACTTTATTATTATTCTGGTGGCTGTTTTTACTAAGGTTATTCCTTATACTCCAGAAAATACTCTGCTGTTAAGTTTTTCTTTACTGATGAATAATATAATAAAATCGTGTCTTATAACAGGTAACATTTGCTTTAGATATTCAGGTAATGTTTCAAAATCAGGTATCATATTCCTCATGTCTTTTTCAATTGCTACTTCCCTCATTGGTTATCCATTTATTAACTTGTGCATTGTATTTAATGAAATCAGCAATGTCCTTCATAATATATTTATTATAATTTCTTCATCAACTCTAGTATAATCATCTAGCAATATATATCTAAATCCGGACATATTAGCAAGTTTCTTGAAACTATGGTTGAATAATATAGTAAGCTTACTATTTAGTTAGTTCTTTATACATCTTCATAAGTTCAGCTACACAGTCTGATTCAGTCATATTTCTCCAATCAAATCCATAGGCTTCCATAACTGCTTTATCATTTTCTTGATGGG
>CAZPWO010000196.1:0-3027 GCA_964590525.1 uncultured Herbinix sp.
CCCACTGATATGTAATTATCTAATAGGGCCTTCATATCTGTTCCCTCAGCAGGCTTGCTATTCCATATCTCCTTTGAGGTCAAATGTAAACTTCCATCTTCCTTTTCTTCTCTATTATAATTATCTATGTGAAAGCTGGCTTGTTCTGGCACACGGTTTTCTAAAATCCCCTTAAAATCCTTTAATCCACAAGCCGGAATATTGATGTTCCATATCTGATTTTTTTCTATAGTAGAATTAATAAGCTTTTTGATTAATGGAAGCAGGTGTGCTTCAACAAGTTCATAATTATCATTCTTATCCATTGAAAATGCCATGGCTGGTACTCCATGGAGTAAAGCCTCCATTGCTGCTCCAACAGTTCCTGAATATAAAATATCAAATCCTACATTATAACCATAATTAATACCAGAAAAAACTATATCTGGTTTATTGGGCATCAGACTATTTATTCCCAACTTTACACAATCTGCTGGGGTTCCACAAAGCTTATATGCAGTAACATCATTGACTGGAAAATCAACAGGCTTTACGTCAATTCCCCCATGAACAGTAATTCCATGGGACATTGCACTGCATTGGTCATCTGGTGCAATAAGCCATACTTGTCCTATCTCTGAGGCCAGCTTTGCAAGATGATAAATTCCTTTAGCCTGTATACCATCATCATTAACTACTAATATCTTCATAATATACCTCATTTCAAAAAAGACTAGCTTGTTTTAGCTAGTCTTGCATTATATGTTACATTGATTGGAATATTGATATACATGTTAATTATAAGGCCTTGGAATCTTAAAGTAAAGTAATGAAACTTTTAACTTATCCACATCATATCTTTCTTAATCTCCCAGCCTTTGTCTTTGAATTCAGCCTCCAGATCCCATCCAATGGCTCCTTTAGCAGAACGCCATTTGCTAATAGTTGCAGAAATCTTATAGGTTGAATCATTGTACTTAAAATTTTTTATCTCTATAAATATTCCTTCTTTAAAGTAGATTTCTTCCTCATCTATTAATTCCATATCTATTAACTCTTCCCTAGTAGCCTCAATGATTTCTTGGTCATATTCTTCTTCTAAGATATTAATAAGTATATCTATCTCTGCTTCTGAGATAGACTCCCAACCTGATGTATCAATTGCGATTATGTTAATGCTATCATTTAAAGCACTATCTTCATTATAAATATCATCTATTATGACCAAGTGTCCATCTATTATCATGTTGCGCCCAATAGGCTCTATCTTTGAGGCCCATATTTGAGCAGGATATGATTCTGCTATTCTTCCATCGTATGTGATTCTAACTAAATCCCCAGCTTTATAATCAGAAGTATCATCTAACTTGATTGATACAGAGATCTTATCAGCTGAACGTAATTCGGAGCTTCCTTCCACTGGTGTAACTAGCAAAAGTCCACTAGCATCGATTACTGTTGCATCAAAAACCACTTCTTCTAACAGATCATCACTTCCATTATCATTTGTCTTGTTAGTATCTCTTTCTCCACAAGCTATTAATCCCATGGCAAATATAAATACAAGTATAATTATTAAGATGTTTTTCTTCATCGGCAATCTTCTCCTTCATATATAATAAGTACTTATATATATTAGACGAAAAAAACATAAATTAGTTCCATGGGCTTATTTTGTTCTAAAGATAGGCAGAATATTTACCAAGTTAATTTTATTGTTTAATTTACTTTATCATTGTTAAAATTATTTTAAATATATTAAAATAATTCTTGCTTTTTGATTTGAAATAACGTACAATAACTATTGTTCTTGGCTCGTTGGTCAAGTGGTTAAGACACCGCCCTCTCACGGCGGAAACAGGGGTTCAATTCCCCTACGAGCTGTTGCCCTCAAACCCTTATGGAATAAGGGTTTGCGAGTTTGGGAAAAATAGTCACGTGCTTTTTTTCAAAACTTTTTTCAAAACAATTGTATTTTACGTCGGAAAATGTGGTGGATTTCAACTGAAAAGTTTAGCTTTTTCATGAAATGTTCTCGTAGACATTTTAGCTAAACAACGGGTTATTCATCACTTTTTTATTTCAAAAAACTAAGAATGCCTTATATAAAGATTAGCTATTATTGTATTGATACAATCTTATGGTAGCTATATAAACATGCTAAGCCCAGCAGGTAGTTCTCCTACTGGGCTTAGCTATTTGTTTAATATTGTTTTATTCTATTAGGCTACACTTAGCAAAACCTTTCATTTATTATCTTAGTATAGCCTATCCATCTTAACAATAAATATTATGCTCATAACAAAAACTGATCATTTTGAATGATTTCTCTAACAATTTCTTCTATACTTAACAATGTGGTATCAAGATAGTATCTTTTATCATAATCCCTTTCGTTGAATTCATTTAATAGTATAATGGAGCGTTGCCCCATTTGATAATCAAGCGGACGCATTTTATCACGTTTTATTAGAGTATCTTCATCCGTCGATAAGATACATAGCTTTATCTTTGTATCCTTAAAATTACTCCTAATATATTCTGTATCTTTAGGTGTGCATATATAATTAAAGATCACATCATATCCTCTTTTTTGAAAATTCCTAATTAAATCTACACAGTTTTCCCAAAACACCTCTAAATGATTGCCTTCCATCCATGGCTCTACATAACCCCCACATACCAAGTGGTAAATATCATCTCCCTCTATCAATGCTGATTTTTCTTTCAGCTTTGCCAGACCTTTAGAAATTGTTGATTTACCGACGCCTGCTGGACCTGTGATAAAATATAAATAACTCATTATTCTCCTCCAAACCATAGATTAATCTGCTCCCCTTCTATGGAGCACATGGCATTTCCTTTGTTTTATAATTGGTAAATGATATATTATGGTTGCAACAAAACAAGCTACTATAACACTTATTGTAATTATTCTCTTTTTATTGTTTCTCATCTATTGTAAGATTCTAAGCCCCCTGGCCTATAAATGAAATATCAGGACGATACATATGGTAAGTATTGCCTTGCTTTTCTACGACCCAAACA
>CAZPWO010000197.1:0-3015 GCA_964590525.1 uncultured Herbinix sp.
GAGTCGAAAAAAGTAGAATATTAAAGAAATCAAAAGAGTGACAAATTCGCGAAAATAATGTAAAATTACACATATTGCTTTTGAATAAGTTACCAGAAACAATTTATAATTACTTTTAATATATCGCTGTGCTAGCAGCAAATCTTGGAGGATAACAATGAGTTATTTGATATACTTGAAACGTTCCTATATGAAAAGATTAAAAAACCACATACTATTATATATTATATTAACTTGCGCTATGATTTTGCCCCTTATTTTATCTATTTATCGTGACAGTATTATACATGGTGATAAATCCTACATACAAGAAGAAACCCGTGGGTATGACTATAAGGTAATAAATGCAAAAGAAGAATACATTGAGTATTTTGAAAACATACCAGGTCTTTCATCTTATTATGAAGATGACACAATTTATATCAAAATTGAATTAGAGGGAGATAGGAATGATATATTGTGGGAACTAGAAAATTCCCGATTTTTATCTAGTATTATAAGTGAAATACAGGATGAACAATTGTTATTAACAAGTATGTTGGAATTAGGAAGTGAAGAATCTAAAAAGCAGTTTTCTGCTCAATTAATCTTTGTAAATATGTTTATTATTATTATTTCCTTAATTATAATTCAATCAGCATATAAAAGTTACCTGAAAAAGTTCATAGCAGATATAGGGGTATTAGTTTCATGTGGGGCCCATAATAAGCAGATAGGAAAGATTTTTTTAATTGATTCTCTAATTATATATATGGCATCTGCTTTATCAGCAATAATTACTTCTTCAGTGCTTATGTATCTACTATTTCATAATTTCTTACAGGTGAAAGATATTGCTAATCTTTCATGGATAATTTTTAATATAAACCCTTATAATGTAGCAGTTCAATTGTTTATATTTGCAATTGCCTTTTTCTTGATGGTATTACTATCTTTGAAGGGGTACTTAAAACAAAGCTCTATTAAAATGTTGCATACAGATGATAGTGGGATAAAGTTGAAAAATAAAAAGAAAACCCTTAAAAGTGGAAAAAGTTCAGTTGAAACACTTGCAAAGCTCTTATCTCAACGTACAAAGAGTAAAGTCAGCTCTTGTTTAATAATCACTATCCCAATTACAATTGCTGTTATATTTATCTTTAATTATCTTATTATTAATATTGAATATATTAGGGAATCCCCTAACTATGAAATTACAATTAATAAGGAACTTTATAGTCCAAATGATGTTGGAATATCCACTGATGATATTGCATTTGTAGAGAATGTTCACGGGGTTAGATTTGTTAAAGAAGAATTCAATATTTCACCAAGCAAATATCTTATTAAAGATAAACGTGTTAAAGGTAATTCCAATATAGAACTTGCTGGTGAACCATATGCAGACACTAAAATTCAGCCTTATAGTAACTTAGAAAATCAATTAAAAATTAAGGCTTTTAATTCAAATAAATATAATATTGCTATAAGCAAAAATCATGAATACATAAAATATAAAGTTGGAGACAAGATTTCCCTTTATTTAAATGAGATGGACTTGTTTAATGCTAGTGTAGAACAGGTTATGGAAGGAATACCCATAAGAAAATTGGGAGAACTAACAGTAGCGGAAATTCTTGATATTGAATGGACAGATCGAATGTTTCAAATTTATGTTACGGATGAATTATATAAGGAGTTGACTAAAGGTGAATCAATATCTAGGTTAAACTTGAGATTAGATAAGGCATATGATAGCAAGGAGATAGAGTCTATTTTAAATGATAGATTTGTATCTGATGAATATTCGGTATGGAATAATCATGACATGTTTGAGAAGGGGAAAGAAACTTCATTAGGAATCTACATTATGTCCTTATTTATCTTTGGAATAATGTTTGCCTTTATATTGGTGATTTTATATGTTAGGTTGACAGACTATGTTGAATCTCAGTATAAAAATATTCGTATATTTCATAATCTAGGGGGAAGAGAATCGGATTTATATAAAGCATACATGAGATTACCTTTTAATATATCAATGATAAGTATTATTATTTCCTATGTTATTGGATTAGGCTTATCTGTCTTGTTCTTTATGAATTCAGGATTCCATCTAATTATGAACCTAACTACTGTTAGTGGTCATATAATTATTGGAATACTGATCTTTATTGCCTTTAATGCTCCAGTGCATATTACTATGAAAAACAAATTGAAGAAACTCGACTATAGAAAGAGAGGTTAAGAATATGGCTATTGTTGTAACGAGAGGGCTTACAAAGTTATACAAACAAGGGGATACTAAGGTTGTCGCAGTAGATAATGCAAACATAAGTATAGATAAAGGGGATTTGGTCTCCATAGTTGGTAAATCTGGTTCAGGCAAAACCACATTACTTAACCTTATTGGATGTATCGATATAGCTACAGAAGGGGAGCTTGAAATTGATGGTACTTCTGTTGTGACAGCTTCTAATCAGGAGTTAGCCAAGATAAGACGACAAAAAATTGGATATATATTTCAAGACTTTAATTTGATTCCTATATTAACAGCCAAAGAGAATATTATAATGCCAACTTTACTTGACTCAAAAAAGGTTGATGGAGCCTATGTAAATGAACTTGCTAGGTTTTTAGGAATCGAAGACAGATTAAGGCATTTTCCATCCGAATTGTCTGGGGGACAAAAACAAAGGGTAGCCATAGCTAGAGCATTGATAAATCGGCCTAGTATCATTTTGGCTGACGAACCTACAGGAAACCTTGATAGGAAATCAGCTGATGAAATTATAGAACTATTGATAAAGGTAAACAAGAGAGGGAATACGGTCTTGCTAGTTACCCATGATGAGAAATATGCAGACCTATGTAAGAAAAAGTTTGTTATTGATGATGGAGTGGTTATGGAGTAAGCAGTCAATATAGTAATAAGCCAGCTAATAGTTAGCATATTATTAGCTGGCTTATCTTTATCACTCTTAATCCATATCATAACGCTCCAAGGGCTCTGGCCCCCTAACAACAGTCCTTTTA
>CAZPWO010000198.1:0-2988 GCA_964590525.1 uncultured Herbinix sp.
TTAAACTAATTCCCGCTAGTGGGTTTGTATTATAAGGATTTGGAACTACTTCTCTATCTACATAAAGTATAATAGGCTTACCTTTTTCCGAGTCTATATGTTCATTATAGTTAGGTGCACCATGTAGGACATAATACTTATAAGGCCCCTTATGATTTTCTATTACTTGTTCTGGGGTTATTTTGTCCATATCCCAATTTGGTCCATATTTCTCTTCAATCGCTTTAGTATAAATAGATTGATGTATATTATTTCTTAAAATCTTTTCAAAATCATCTGTTACTATGTCTTTTTTTGTTAGGCTTATTATATATTCATTTAAATTAATTAGGTCATATTTGGGTGTGATTTTTATAACTTTTCTCTCACCTTGGGAGTCATTAACAATTTCCACTGATTTTATAGGAATTTCATCTAATCCATCATAGGGAAGACTTCTCCTATTGCTATCATATCTAAACTGTTCATCATAAACTATACCTGCTTCATTATGATCTCTTTGATATGCCTTAGGTGATTTATATAGTTTGAAATATTTTAGGGCTTCTTCGTTAGTGTTAACCTTAGGAATAGAAGTCCACTGGTTCCACTTTATATCTCTGTTGAAGTGAATATATATATTTCCGTCCTTGTCTAGTTTGGTATTATTAGGATTATTACTATCATTAATATCTGGAAGATTACTTATGTTGTCATAGTTAAAATCTGGTGTTGATGTATATTTAGTAACATATAGTCCTGGATCTTCAGGTTCAAATTCTTTTCCTGTTATAAAATATAGATGTATATCTTCATTTTTCATTTTAACTTCTGTTCCTGCAACATTATAATCTCTCATTTCTAAAGCACCTGCACCTATGGTTACTTTATAGGCAGCGTTTGCCCTTAAAGGATTTCTTCCCGATCTATATAGACTGTTTATATCTATCTTTAATATGTCTCCATCATAATTAATCCAAGTATCATTATTAACATCTACTGCATAAACATGTCCATCTGAACTTAGAGTTATCTTAGATTTATCTATAAGTTTTACACCATATTTAAATTTGAATTTAATAAGGGGATTTCTTTCCACCCTAGGGTCAACAGTACCTGCATTATTCAAAGGATATGTCCACTCCACCCAATTATTTGTATCAAATCTTATAGTGTAAGGATTATTATATATAGGGATTATATTTGTTAGGTTTTTACTATTTTTTAGCACTACAGCATTGTTCGCCATGGTTAGTGTATAGTTTGCAAAGTCATCTAGTTTGCCATTATTCTTTTGGAATATCAATTTATTATTATCTATATATATGGTGTAGTTATTAAGCTTTTCCATAACCACATCATTAAAATCCCCAACAGTTGGCTCTGTCATTCCCTTTGATGATATTGAAAAGTATTGATTTTCTTTGCCACCTACGTCATCATTTAATTCTATATTATCTATGAAGGATAATATTATTCTATGATTTTTATAGTCAATTTCTGTGGATCCATTTACTGGGGAGATATCACGAAGGATATCATTTCCATATAAACCGTCACCTTTTGTTGTAAAGTTATAATTTATAGTTTCACTTTCTTTTCCATTTCCGTCTATAAAGAAACCTTTAGGAAGAGATATATTATAGTGATTATGTTTCTTTAGTATAAAAGGTTTAAGGTGGCTAAGATCTGATTGACCTTCTTTTACCTTTATCTCTAATCTATTTGATGTACTATTATATATTACATCGTATTTTAAATTGCCCTTGGAATCTACTGGACTTTCCTCTACTCCATTAACAATAATCTTGACTACAGTATGTAAGTTATTTGCATCAAATCGATCTGAATCAAGGGTATATCCGTTTGGATGGGATAGGTTTAGATAGGCTACATTGTAATCCACACCCTTTTGCCCATTAAAGATTGGTCCCTTGTTTGAGCTTAAACTTACAGGTAAGTTTATACTATTAATACCAGCTCCCTCTACTTCTATATAAGGAAAGGCCCCTATTATTAAAACCACGGCTAAAACCATACTAATTAATCTTTTCATTAACGTAACCCCCTAAAAGTCATAAGTCTGTCTATGTAATTGTCGGCAAAATATATTAAAACTTTAATAGCAAACATAATAAAGAGAGAGGAACAAAATCTTTCGATCTTATTCCTCTCTATAGTTAAGTAGCTGATTTTAAGTTTCGGCAAAATCTGGGGTGTGGGGACACCTTTGTGGTACTAGTTTAACTTCTTAACCTTCTCTAGGAGCTCTTCAAATTCTCCAATACTTGATACAGTTAATAATTTCTTAGTAAGACCTTTTAATATTGATAAGTCTTTTATCTCCTGAATCTGTTCATTAATAGTACTTGGAACAAAATCAAATTTTGACTCTAGTAAGAATATTATAGTCTCTTTACTATTTTTTTCAGCTGCTTCTTTTCTTTCTTCTAATACCCACTCTTGAAATAATGGTGAATTCATAAGCATTTCCCTCCTAACATATTTTTTAATTAAGGTATCTGAATATCTATCTGCTGACATGATCGACATTGCTGCTAATGAATCTCCTCTTAATGCCTCATCTTCTATAGTTTCAATTACTTTAACTGATTTTTCTATAATTTCTTCATCTGTTTCTCCTGGTTCTATTTCCATTAAAGGAAGTAATGAATATAGTCCTATTAGTTCATTATCTATAATATAATCCTTTTTTAATTCCCATACCTTAATCACATCATAACTAAATGATATCTTGCTATCATCTGATCTTTCATCATTTAACTCATGTTCCTTGTTATCATCTTTTGGATAAAAGAATACTACTACTTGTTTTATAGATGGTGTTCCTCTACCTTTACTTATAGTATATTCCCATACATCAGAACGATACCTTAACATTCTTGCTGGTAATGCTGCTTCATAGTAGCCTTGTGGTTCTATATTAAGAATGAAATTATCTTTATCATTCTCAACCCAAAACAATGCATCTAATCTAGACTCTACTTT
>CAZPWO010000199.1:0-2982 GCA_964590525.1 uncultured Herbinix sp.
ACTCCAGGAGGCTCATTCATTTGACCAAAAACCAATGCCGTATTATCTAGAACTCCTGAATCTTTCATGTCATAATAAAGGTCATTACCCTCACGGGTACGCTCTCCTACACCAGCAAAAACTGAATGACCACCGTGTTCTTTTGATATACTATTAATTAACTCCATAATAAGAACTGTCTTACCTACTCCAGCACCGCCGAAAAGACCAATCTTACCACCTTTAGGGAAAGGACAAAGCAGGTCAATAGCCTTGATTCCTGTCTCCAATACCTCAGGCTGAGCAATTTGATCAGCAAGGGCTGGTGGTTGTCTATGAATGGACCATTTTTCCTTAGATTCTATAGGCTCTCCATCGTCAATAGGATTACCTAGGACATTAACCATTCGGCCTAAGACTTCTTCTCCTACAGGCACAGAAATTGGAGCACCTGTATCTACTGCATCCATACCACGGGTCAAACCATCTGTTGAGTTCATAGAAATGCAACGAACCCTATGATCTCCAAGGTGTTGCATCACCTCTAAAACTATAACTTCATCATTAAACTGCACCTCTAAAGCATTATACAAAGAAGGCAATTCACCTTGAAATTTAACATCTATAACTGAACCTATTATTTTAATGATTTTACCTATATTTTTACCTATCATGTAGACCACCTTTTTTCAAAATGTTTGCACCTGCTACGATCTCGTTAAGTTCTTGTGTAATAGCTGCCTGCCTCTTACGATTGTAGGCACTTGTTAACTCATCTACCAAGTCTGATGCATTTTTTCCTGCTGCATCCATATTAATCATACGGGCCGCCTGCTCACTGGTATGAGATTCCGAAAGTGCTCTAAATAAAGTCATATGCAAGTATAAAGGAATCACATGTTCAATAAACTCATTAAGGCTTGGCTCATATTTTTTTTCATTATCAGCAATTTCCTTATCTGTTTTAACAGGGATTGGAAGCAACTTTTCTACCATAGGCACATTAGTTAGAACGTTTTCAAAATAGGTATAACAGATAAATACCTCTTCTACTTCCCCTGAAAGATAAAGGTCTGCAATCCATTCTGAAATGTTTTCAGCACCATAATATACCTGTGCATCTGCTATATCAATTACTTTACGTACAATATTCTTGTTTAACTTACTAAAATATTCATATCCCTTGGAACCTACAATAAGTATTTTTTCATTTTTTCCTTGTTCCATATGCTTCAAAGCCTTCTTCATAATATTAGAATTATAGCTTCCTGAAAGACCTCTGTCGCTAGTCAGAATGATATATAAAGAAGCTTTAACTTCTTTATCTTGATAAAATGCATGAGATTGGGCATCCTCAATTGCAGCAACTTCTTCTGCTATACGTTTTAATTCCTTATACATAGGACGAATACCCTCAAGCTGTGCTCTTACCTTAAATAGTTTTGATGAGGCGACCATATCCATGGCTTTAACGATTTGTTCTGCTGATTTAACATTTGAGATTCTTTTTTTGATATTTCTCATCGAACTCACATTAACGCCTCCTTAGCTATAATTATAATTTTCTTTTACCTTAGCAATTATTTTATCTATGCTTTGACCTAATTCTTCAGAAACTTCATGTTTTTCTCTGATTTCTTCTTTTATATGTTCAGCATGTTGATTAACGTATTTAATAAAATCACTCTGAAATCTTCTTACACGTTTTACTTCAACATCTTCCATATAGTCATTATTTAAAACATATAAAATTAAAATCTGATCCTCAACTGACATTGTCCTATATTGTGGTTGTTTAAGTACTTCAGTTATACGTTCACCATGATTTAACCTTTTCAAAGTATCATCATTTAGATCTGAACCAAACTGGGAAAATGCCGCTAACTCTTTATACTGGGCATACTCAATACGTAGGGGCCCCGCCATCTTTTTCATAGCCGAAATCTGGGCTGAACCACCAACACGGGATACAGAAAGTCCTGGGTTAATTGCAGGGCGAACACCATTGTTAAACAAATCAGCTTCTAGATATATCTGACCATCTGTTATGGATATAATATTAGTTGGAATATAAGCGGATATGTCCCCTTCTTGGGTCTCTACAATAGGTAAAGCCGTCAACGTTCCCCCACCATGTTTTTCATCCATAGAAGCTGCCCGCTCTAATAATCTTGAGTGCAGGTAAAAGACATCTCCAGGATAGGCTTCTCGACCTGGCGGACGACCTAGTAACAAACTAATGGCCCTATAAGCCACTGCATGTTTAGAAAGATCATCATATACTATTAAAACATCCTTGCCCTTTTTCATCCATTCTTCTGCTATGGCACATCCTGCATAAGGAGCGATGTATTGTAAAGATGCAGAATCACTAGCAGTAGCTAAAACAACTGTAGTGTAAGCCATTGCACCAGCATTACTTAGCATTTTAATGATTCTTGCTACAGTTGATGCTTTTTGTCCTATGGCAACATAGACACAATGTACATCTTTATCATGCTGATTAAGGATTGTATCAACAGCAATAGCTGTCTTTCCTGTTTCACGATCACCTATAATTAATTCCCTCTGACCTTTTCCAATTGGAACTAAGGCATCTATTGCTTTTATGCCGGTTTGAAGAGGCTTATCAACCTCCCGGCGCATAATTACACTAGGGGCTTCACTTTCTATATTACGATAGCCTTCTACTGCAATAGGCCCTTTATCATCAATAGGCTCTCCCAGAGCATTAACTACACGTCCTAACATGCCATCACCTACTGGTACCTCTGCCATCCTACCCGTCAGCTTAACAGGGTCACCTTCTTTGATTCCTATATCAGAACCTAAGACAACAACACCTATGCTATCTTCATCCAGATTTAGTGCCATACCATAAGTCCCATTGGAGAACTGTAAAAGCTCACCGCTCATTGCACTTTTCAAACCATAAACCTGTGCAATACCATCACCGACTTGTATAACGGTTCCAGCTTCGGAAAAATCCATTTGTGATTGGGA
>CAZPWO010000200.1:0-2937 GCA_964590525.1 uncultured Herbinix sp.
CTATGATTCCGCTGATCCAAAAAGAAATTGAAAACCATGGCTGGATGACAGCCACAGAATTCTTTGATATTATTTCTATTGCAGAAATGACACCAGGCCCAATTGCCGTAAACTCAGCAACCTTCGTAGGCTATAAAACGGCAGGATTTTGGGGCGGAATTCTTGCCACTGTAGGCGTTGCCTTGCCATCATTATTACTGATATTACTTGTTTCCCAGATATTCTTTAAATATCAATATCATCCAACTAACAAAATGATATTTTACGGCATTAGGCCAGTTATTGTAGGACTTATTAGTACGGCAGCTATAACAGTAAGCCAAACAGCTTTCTTTAATCATGAGGTTTTGGTCTCGGGAGTAGGGGATTTAGTCCACTACCTTAACTTTGGTAGTATCGGGATATTTGTATTAGCATTTATTGGCATGTGGAAGTTTAAGTTGCACCCCATACTAACCATTGTATTATCAGGTGTATTAGGGGTTATTATATTTTAAAAAAAAGGCGGTAAAAAACCTAGGATCATCCTAGGTTTTTTACCGCCTTTTTTGAGCTTTTAGTTTGTTGGAATAAGTAACTTCTGACCTGGGAAGATCAGGTTTGGATTTTTAAGGTTATTTAAATGAGAAATTTTTTCATAAGTAGTTTGGAATTTATTAGCAATCTTCCAAAGAACATCATTTGTTTTTACAACATATATTTTAGCTTGCTCTGAGACTTCTGGCATAACTATCTCAGGCACCACTGGAACGATTACTTCTGGTGCAACCACCTCGGGAACTATGTTAGCAACGACTGTGCCTCTTACATCACTAGGGATATTATCAGCAATGACTGATAAATATTCAATAGTAGCTTCATCTAGTCCTGGGAATTCACCAAGTAAGGTTGCATCTGCAAACATTGTATACTCATCACCACCAATTGACATAAAGTCGTTGGTTGCTAGTTTGTATGTTTTGTTTTTATCTAAGACTTCTGCGCCAACTAATATTTCTGTTATTCTTTCACCTGCTAGTTTAGCTGGGTCAAATTTATAAGTCATTCCAGCAACTTGCGGGAAACCACCATCTAGCTCGGGATAACTAGAGACGCCGCGTTCCATTGCAGCTAAAATAGTAGACCCTTTAACTTCTAGCATTCTGACATAGTTTCCAAAAGGAAGTACTGTAATAACTTGGCCTTTTGTAATTTGCCCTTGCTCTATAGAAGCTCTTAGGCCACCACCGTTTGTAATAGCCACATGAGCACCGGTTTGATGAATCATTGCGTCTGCAATAACGCTTCCTAAGTTTGTTTGCTGCATCCTTGCATTTTCTCTGCTACCATCTAGGTCTACAGGTGTCTTGCCTACCACAACAGATGTGATTTTGCTGTTTTCTTCTTCTACCTTAGCAAATAATTTAAGGACTTCTTCATCTGACGCTACTTCAAGTGCATCCTGGTATTTAACAAGTCTTGCTTTTTTATCAGTTACTTTACCATTTTCTATCAGTAGGTCTACATAACCTAAATTTTTATCATGGTCACCTGTTTGTGCAATTAATGTCCCGTTAACAAGCTTACCAGATTCAAGAGTTGTATGGCTATGACCATCAATAATAAGGTCAATTCCTGTTACTTTTTCTGCAACAAGATCACTCCTATATGTGCTACTTTCATCTAGTCCAAGGTGGGCTAGGGCAATAATAACATCAGCCTTACCTTGCAATTCATCAACTATTCTTTGGGCCGCGACAGCAGGATCTTCGAATATTAAGCCCGTAACGTTATCTGGACTTGTTTTGAAAGCAGTTTCTGGTGTTGATAGACCAAAGATTGCTATTTTAATGCCATCTACTTCTTTTATAACATAAGGTGATAAAAAATCCTCGCCATCAGTATTTGTTATGTTAGCAGAAAGCAGTGGAAAGTCCATTGTTTTCTTTAATTCAAGTAAACGTTCTTGGCCATAGTTAAAGTCATGATTGCCAGGAACCATTGCGTCGTATCCGACGATATTCATAAGGTCTACAATGCTTTGACCCCTGGAGATTGTGGCGAAAGTCTGGCCGTGTAGGGTGTCACCGGCATCAAGAACCAAGGTGTTAGGGTTCTGGGCTTTAGCCGCCTTAATCAATGTTGCTATTTTCTCAAATCCAATAGAGCCACCTCTTTCGTCTGTTGCTACCCGACTGTGGGTGTCGTTGGTGTGAATAATTGTAAGCTGGGTACTTGTGCCATCTGCAAATGCCAATTGTTGTGGTGCTAGCACAACTAAAAGCATTAGGATTGCAAAAACCATGGATGTTAATCTGTTAAACTGTCTTTTCATTTAATCAGCCTCCTTATATGTTTGTACTCTGGTATAGTATACCATAAAATAGTGGATAATTCCCAGAATATTGGGTGTAATGTATAGAAAAGTGGGTAATGACTCTGTAACTGCTACAAATGTAACCAAAAACCTAAAAGGCCATGCCTGTTTTAAAAAGAAATATGAGGATGTTGCTAGTTGAGTCTTAGGGAGCTAGTAAGTGCCTAATATTTTTTTAAATAAAGCCGAAATACATAGTATGACAACAGGACATATATATGCGAGGGTGATAAGCGTGATTCAACCTATTAATAATACTAATGTACAACAAAGACAGGCAACTAGGGTAAAAGAAATAGATCAGCTGCCAATTCATAAAGAAGAACGGTTAACAAGATACGAAGAGCACCTTCAGGTTACTTCACCGACATATAGTGAAGACATTAAAGAAGTAATGCAAAAAGAAAATATAAAAGAAAGTAATTTAAATGCTAAAATCATAGAAACCATGGATAAAAGTGGGGTGGCTATAACAAAGGATGCCCTTAACGTGATTGTTAATCAACTTCAAGAAGACCATCTGTTTAACTTGTTTGAAGATGGTTATGATATTCAAGCCCTTACGGTGGATATTATTGCCA
>CAZPWO010000201.1:0-2923 GCA_964590525.1 uncultured Herbinix sp.
AAAAGCAGGTAGCAGCTAAAACATATTTTTTTGCAACTATTTGATGCCGTTGGTCCTTAGATTGCGTCCTATGCAATCTTAGTACCACTACGAGCATCAACTAAGCGGGAGCGGGTTGCAAAAAATATGTTTTAGCTGCTACCGACCATTAAAGTAAACCCTGTTGAAAAAACTTCCCCCTGGTCTTCCGGGCTACTACTCAATTAAACCGTTATCTAATAGGACTTCACATTCATGGCTCTAAATGAGTTTAGGACTGCAAGTATTGTAACTCCCACATCTGCGAAGATGGCAGCCCAGAGGGTTGTTAGGCCAAAGGCGCTTAGGAATAGTACAAGGACTTTCACTCCAATAGCAAAGACTGTATTCTGTCTTGAAATACGTAAAGTTTTCTTTGAGATTTTAATTGCAGTAGAAATCTTTGATGGTTGGTCGGTCATAATAACAATATCAGCCGCTTCTATGGCAGCATCAGAACCAAGGCCTCCCATTGCAATTCCAACATCTGCAAGGGTTAATACTGGGGCATCATTAATGCCATCACCTACAAAGGCCACTTTTCTATTTTTAGATTTTGATAATAGTAGTTCTTCAAGCTTTTCAACCTTGTCTCCAGGTAGAAGTCCAGAATAAACCTGGTCAATGGCAAGTTCTTTGGCCACATGGTTAGCAACATTCTCAGTATCTCCTGTTAACATAAGAGTGTGTTCTATATGAGAATTTTTAAGGTCTTTGATAGCCTGAGCAGCATCGTCCTTTATCTCGTCTGCAATAAGTATATATCCGGCATATGTGTCATCTATAGCCACATGGACAATAGTACCGATGGATTGGTCTTTGTTATATGATACGGCGAGTTTATCCATAAGCCTGGCATTTCCAGCGGCAACTTTTCTTTCACCAACAGTGGC
Source organism: uncultured Herbinix sp. (assembly GCA_964590525.1). Classification (GTDB taxonomy): domain Bacteria; phylum Bacillota; class Clostridia; order Lachnospirales; family Lachnospiraceae; genus Mobilitalea. The sequence goes on from CAZPWO010000201.1 coordinate 912, forward strand.
TATTACACCATGACCAGGTATTTCTTCAGTGGCGGTAATCTTACTTGTATCAATGTCTCTACCATAGGCTTCTTTTAAAGAAGATGAAATGGGATGGTTGGAAAAGCTTTCAGCATAGGCTGTTAACTCTAATAGCTCTTCTTTAGAAATTCCTTGTGGCTGAATTTCTTGTACTTTAAATACACCCTTAGTCAAAGTTCCGGTTTTGTCAAATACCATAGTCTGAGTTTTAGCAAGGTCTTCCAGGTGGTTTGCACCTTTAACCAGGATTCCTTTCTTAGATGCCCCTCCAATTCCGCTAAAGAAAGAAAGTGGAATTGATAGCACTAAGGCACATGGACAAGAGACAACTAAAAAGGCTAATGCCCTATAAATCCAATCGCTCCAAGTAGCATTGGCTATAAATAAAGGTGGAATAGTTGCAAGTAAAAGAGCAAGAAGTACAACTATAGGAGTGTAGTATCTGGAAAACCTAGTAATAAATCTTTCGGATTGAGATTTCTTACTACTAGCATTCTCAACCAAGTCAAGAATCTGATTTACAGTAGATTCTTCAAACTCCTTTGTAACTTCTACAGTAATAAGCCCATTTATATTAATACAGCCACTTAGTATACTACTTCCAACTTCTACTTCCCTGGGTACAGATTCCCCTGTTAGGGCAGAGGTGTCAACCATAGAATAACCATCAGTAATCCTACCATCAAGAGGAATTTTTTCACCAGGTTTAATTACAATATAATCTCCTATATGAACTTCATCAGGGTCAACCTTAATTAACTCATCCCCTTTTTTCAAATTAGCATAGTCAGGTCTAATATCCATAAGGTCGGCAATTGACTTTCTAGATTTATTAACTGCATAACTTTGAAAAAGCTCCCCGATCTGATAGAAAAGCATAACAGCAACACCTTCAGGGTATTCAGATATAATCATGGCCCCAAGTGTTGCAATAGTCATTAGGAAGTTCTCATCAAAAACCTTTCCCCGTAAAATATTACGAAAGGCTTTAAAGATAACGTCATAACCAACAATTATATAAGAAATTAGATATAAAACAGTATTAACCCATTGGGGATCAAAGGGTGCAATTAAGGCTGTAAGAAGAATAATTGAACTTAATATAATTTTTGATAACCTTTTCTTCATAGTATTCATCTTTATCCTTTCACTAAGCGAGTATCAGGCTCGACTTTTCTAATAATCTTTTTTGAAGCCTTTATAATGGAGTTCATCTTGTCATCTTCAGCTTCAATAATAAGCCTTTGGGTAAAAAAATTTACCGAAGCGTCTTTAACCCCATCAAGTTTGCATATAGCAGTTTCTATCTTAGAGGCACAATCAGCACAATCCAAACCCTCTAACCTAAATTTTTCTTTCATAATATCCTCCTCTTAATTTACTAAAGCGTATGTTAAATGTTTATAATTTTATAACACATTACTTGTTACAATACCATATGTGAATAAATGAACATGTATTCACATATATAATAAAAAGATAGCTTACATCATTATATTATATGAACTACTCGTTGATGTGTTCTATTCCTTGATCAAGAATTAGTTTTATATGATCATCATCTAGAGAGTAATAAACAACCTTACCGTCTTTTCTGTTTTTCACTAACTTGGCCTGCTTTAAAACCCTTAACTGATGGGAAATGGCTGACTGGGTCATATTAAGCAGGGCTGCAATATCACAGACACACATCTCGCTTGTAAAAAGAGCCCATAAAACCTTAATTCTAGTTGAATCACCAAATACTTTAAAAAACTCTGCTAGATCAAAAAAAGTCTCATCTACAGGCATCTTTGACCTTACCTTATGAACCACATCCTGGTGGATAACCACACTAGAACACTGTTCAACTGAATTGGATCTATTAGATTTCTTATTCATTGCAACCTCCATTTAAATGTTAAAGGAACACTGGGACATATGAGTAAGTGTTCATATGTTGTGTGATTATTATATATTGGAGCCTGGGATTTGTCAAATGGATTTTGATT
>CAZPWO010000202.1:0-2919 GCA_964590525.1 uncultured Herbinix sp.
TAATTGAACAAGTTCCCCAAGTAATTCAGATAATTGAATTACTTGGGGATTTTTTATTTGCTAATAAAGAGCCAAGGCGCATTTATAGTTACTTATTGAGGTAATTGACAAAATTTACATTATACATTATGATATGGTGCATAAAAAAGCAGGGTGAAAGCTGTGCTAATTTGTTTTATAAAAGAAAACATAAAAGAGTCGGTTTAATTGGATTTCCTACAAAGGGGAAATCAGCAGATCTAGTTGAAATGGCTTTTATAAAGAGCTGTAAGGATAAAAACATACTTATTGACTCAAATTATATATTCTACTGTGAAGAGCGTAACTTTAATAGTGGATATGGATGTACCTGGGGATATTGAGATTATGGTTTTTGGTGGTAATGAATACTTCAGTTATTGTAATCCGACGATAACCACCATACATCATCCTATGATAGAGTTTGCTGAAAAATCCTTAGATATATTATTGGGTTCAATAAAGAATAATAATGACATGGCAATTACAAAGGAACTGGCTCCTGTTTATAATTTTAGAGAGAGTTGCGGTGGCTCCACAAAAATTATTGACATATATGTAATAAAGTGGTAAGATTAGTATTGCTAAAACAAAAATGCACTAATAATCTACAGCCTAGAAAGGGAGGATAATTTTGTATAAACTAGAGAAAGTATTTTCAAAAAGTTTTATGCTAATACTGTCTGTAACATTTATGATGTTAATGAATGTTTCGTGTTCGAAGTCCAACACTACTACTAATGATGAAATCAAGTCTGATGGAGAGACCAAGGAAACTCATGAAACTACTCTGGAGCCGGAAAGAGTTTCTGTAGATGAATATGGATTTGATTCCAAGGGAAGAATAGTTGCTTATTATGGTTCACCTGTAATTGATGGTGAAGTAGATGAAATATGGAGTAGGGCAGAAGAAGTTAACCCTAAAAACATACCTAGTAATGTTGAAACCACAGCCACCTTTAAGTCTTTGTGGGATGATAATGCACTTTATATGCTTGTAGAAGTAAAAGACAATGAATTAACAGCACAATCAGATACTCCATATATGCAGGATTCCTTTGAAGTCTTTTTAGATGAGAACAATGATAAAACACAGGAATATGGCGTGGATGATCTACACTTTAGAGTTAATTTTGAGAATTCTCAGTCCATTGATAGCGGAGACCCAGAGCGATTTTATACAAGAACCAAAATTATGGAGGGCGGATATATAGTTGAGGCAAGAGTTGCATTAAAGTCTGTTCCAGTCAATGATAAGGTACTTGGTATAGAATTGCAGATAAATGCAGCAAAAGGATCAGATAGAGAAGGGACCATAAATGTGTTTGATGCAACAGGTAGTGCATGGAATGATACTTCAAAATTTGGTGAGATGTTGTTGACAGGTAGGCCAAAGGATGCAGTTACTGGGCTTAATCCTTATAATCTCTTAAGTTTGATAGAGAATACAAAAGAAATTGATTTTACCAGGTATAAGAATCAAGTTATCGTGTCAGATGCTATTAAGGTAGCAGAAGATGTTCTAGACGGAGATATTGAAACCCAGCAACAGATTGATGAGCAATTTAATAATATAAAAGATGCAATCGATAAGCTAGAACTGACTGAAAGTGCTGCTAATGAAAAAGAATTTAAAACTCTCCCAAATGAATACAAAGCAGAAAGTCAGAATCAGGGAATTATTGAAAGCATAGAATACAATGTAGCAAACCTGGATAATGGTACAGATGTTAAGAAGTTAAATGTTTATTTACCTTACGGATACGATAATTCTGACACAAATATTAAATATAATGTTCTTTATTTAATGCATGGTGGTGGTGAAGACGAGACCCTTCTTTTTGGTGGACCAGGCCAAAGTAAAGAAATGAAGAGAGTATTAGATAATATGATAGCAAATGGAGATATTGAACCTCTCATTGTTGTTACACCAACATTCAATGGAGGAAAAAATGATACCGCGCTATTCAATGAAGAATTAGTTAATGATATTATTCCCTTGGTAGAAACAAAATATAGCACCTACGCAGGCAATGGAAAATTAGATGACTTAAAAGCATCCAGAGATCATAGAGCATTTGGAGGCTTCTCTATGGGGGCTGTAACTACTTGGTATACCTATATTAATTGCCTTGACTACTTCAAATACTTTATCCCTTTAAGTGGTGACTGTTGGGCTATAAGTGAAACAGCTGGTGAAAGCAATGCTATGGAAACTGCAGAATATCTTGCTAACGTTGCAAAGGAAAAAGGCTATGAACCAGAGGATTACTATTTATTCTGTGCTACAGGAGATTTAGATATTGCATATCCTAATATGTTGCCTCAAATTGAAGCAATGAAGCAATTAACAAATACCTTTGTTTATTCAGGGGATACGAATAAAGGAAACTTCTATTTCATGGTTTGTGAAGGTGGTACCCATGCATGGAATTGGGTAAATCAATATATTTACGGTGTATTACCAGATTTATTTAATAATTAAAGACAATTAAAAATAAGTTCCCACTAGCTCAGAGCTTGAACACAGATTATAGTAGTTAAGCTTTTGGGGAGTGGGAATTTTTTTTATTCTTTCACTGCTAATGTTGTTTTTTACAATACACTTTGACATAATTTGCCTCATGAATTATGATAGAATGTATAAATAAAAGCAAGCTATGAAATGATATCTCAGTAGAAACCTTTGCTGCAGAATATTAAATAACTAGGAGAAGACAAAGTGCTTAAGCTTTTCTATAAAGGCTATCCCCAAAAAGCTTCTGATGAAGAGAGAATCCCTTCTTTTGTTATCTAATATAGAAACTTGAAAACGGTAGTCTTATTGACTACACCATTATTATACTAGGAGGTTTTTATATGGATTCAATAGGGTCAGTTATTGCACGAACGATTACATAC
>CAZPWO010000203.1:0-2892 GCA_964590525.1 uncultured Herbinix sp.
TAAATTATAGCATGTAGGAAATTTCGTTTCAAGTATAGCTTGTTTTTAGGGACCTGTTTTACACGGTTGGGTTAGAGTAACCACGGTTGCTTTTGCTTTGACATATAGTATTCACTACTATATAATAATTAAGAGGTGATAGTATTGGATGAGAGAAGATTAGATCATATTAGAGCTTTAATAGAAAGCCTAAATGATGTTAACTATATAAAATCAGATGATATACCTAATATCGATTTATATATGGACCAGGTTACAACATTTATGGATGAGAAGCTGAAATCCTCAAAAAGGCATAGTGATGATAAGATATTAACTAAGACTATGATTAACAATTATACAAAGAATAAATTAATACCGCCCCCGAATAAAAAGAAATATTCTAAAGATCATATGGTTCTTTTAATATATATATATTACTTTAAAAACCTACTTTCAATTAATGACATACAAAGTATATTTACCCCATTGATTGAAAAGTTTTATGGTGGAAAATCAGAATTCAACCTAGAAGATATCTATAGGAATGTTGTCAAGTTAGAGGAAGAGCAGACAGACAATCTTGTTAAGGATATGATACGGAAGATGAAGAAGGCAGAAGAAAGCTATGAAGATGTTAAGGAACCGGGGGATAAAGAGTTTCTAACCTTGTTTTCATTTATCAGCGCCTTGTCTTATGATGTTTATATAAGAAAACAGATGATAGAGAATATAATAGATTCATTGGATGAAGAAACCATTAATGAAAAGGATAAAGATAAATCCAAGAAATAAGATGAAAAGTAAGATGAATATAAAAGGCTACTGCATAAGAAGCGGTAGCCTTATTAAATTATTTGTTAGATACTTTTTTATCATTGGAGTCTTTGATTTTCCTTGGACCCATACGGGAGAAAACCATATCATACCCATCATTACCATAATTTAGTGACCTGTTAACTCGGCTAATAGTTGCAGTTGATGCTCCGGTCTTTTCTGCAATTTCCAGATAAGTATTACCTTGTCGAAGCATTCTAGCTACCTCGAATCGCTGAGATAAAGACAGTAATTCGTTAACTGTACAAATATCTTCAAAGAAAGTATAACACTCTTCCTTGTTCTCAAGACTTAAAACAGCTTGGAACAAATGGTCAACGGCAGGTGTTCTGATCTTCTTGCTCATTATAAAACCCCTTCCTTTCTGAAAGAATACACTATGTTAATTAGCTACCATTTTAACACTATGAAGTTTTAAAGTAAAGGGCAATTTATGGGCAAGCTGTGTTCTGTAATTACCACAGAAAGTAGAATACACTTTACTTCTTGCATCTATTTTAGGGATATATTATAGTAGAGAGAGATTTGTTAGTAGAAATTATATTAAGGAGGAGAGTTTGCTATATAGACAAATGAGAAGAATAGCAAACCATAAATAGAGTGAAAAAAGGACAAATATATGAAGGTATAGTAGAAGAATTAAAGTTTCCCAATAAAGGGCTCGTTATATCCCAGGGAGAGATGGTTATGGTTAAGAATTGCATACCTGGGCAAAAGATAAGCTTTAGATTAACAAAGAAGCGTAGAGGAAAGTTAGATGGAAGATTAATAGAAATATTAGAAAAGTCCCCTCTTGAGACAAGAGATAAGGCTTGCAGTGTATTTGGTGATTGTGGTGGATGTAATTATCATACAATACCCTATGATAAGCAGTTAGAACTAAAGAAGAATCAAGTTATTAAGCTGTTGGACCAGGTGTGTAAGGATTATGAATTTGAAGGGATTATAGGCAGTCCAGGTGAATGGCATTATCGTAATAAGATGGAGTACTCTTTTGGTGATGATGAAAAAGATGGACCCCTGACTTTGGGCATGCATAAAAGAGGAAGTTTCTATGATATCGTTACAGCTGATGATTGCGCCATTGTGGATAATGATTATAATAAAGTCTTAAGATGTGTATTAGATTACTTTACTGAAATCGGCTCGGATTATTATCATAAGATGAGCAAAAAGGGATACTTAAGGCATCTCCTAGTCCGTAGAGCAGCTAAAACAGGTGAACTTCTTGTTAATGTTGTTACCACAAGCCAGGAAGAAGATTTATTGAAGAAATTACTTGCAGATCAAGATAGTGGCCTGGATATACATGATAATAGCAATAGTAATGAAAATATAGATGATAGGGAGAATGCTCAGAAGATAATTTATGATCCATTAATTAAGAGGCTTCTTGCCTTAGACTTATCCGGCAGCATAGGGGGAGTGCTTCATACCTATAATGATAGCTTAGCTGATATTATTCAAAATGATCAAATGTTCCTTCTTCATGGACAAGATAATATCTATGAGGAGGTGCTGGGCTTAGTATTTAAGATATCTGTATTCTCATTCTTTCAGACCAATACCTTTGGAGCGGAGCTTCTTTATAAAAAGGTTAGGGAGTATGTAGGAGAAACCAAGGATAAGAATATATTTGATCTTTATTGTGGAACTGGTACAATCGCCCAGATTCTTGCCCCGGTGGCCAAGAAAGTGGTGGGGTTAGAGATTGTAGAAGAAGCTGTAGAGGCTGCTAAGGAGAATGCTTTCTTAAATAATCTGGACAACTGTGAGTTTATAGCAGGGGATGTGCTGCAGGTTATGGATGACCTAAAGGATAAGCCGGATATTATTGTTCTAGATCCACCTAGGGATGGAGTTAATCCTAAGGCCCTTAGGAAGATTATTGACTTCGGGGTAGAGAAGATTGTCTATGTGTCTTGTAAGCCTACTTCTTTGGTAAGGGATTTGATAATCTTGCAGGAGGCAGGGTATAAGGTGGAGAAGGTGTGCTGTGTGGATATGTTCCCACAGACGGTGCACGTTGAGAGTATAGTTCTGATGACATCTTGTACCTCAGAGGCGAAAAGGTAG
>CAZPWO010000204.1:0-2838 GCA_964590525.1 uncultured Herbinix sp.
TGTAATCAAAATACAGGACATGCTGAAGCAGTCCATATTGTATATGATTCCGACCAGGTTCCCTTAGACTTTTTATTAGACCTATATTATGAGGCTATTGATCCTGTTGCTGTAAACAGGCAGGGGGGAGACACTGGTCCTCAGTACCGCACTGGTATATATTATGTGGATGATAAGGATCTAGCAATTATCAACTCTTCTATTAAGCAGCTGCAAAAAAGCTATGACCAGCCTATTGCTATTGAAGTAGAAGCTATAGATAATTTTACTAGAGCCGAAGAATATCATCAAAACTACCTGGACAAAAATCCAGGGGGCTATTGTCATATCTCAAACGACCTATTTGAAAAAGCAGCAAAAGCCACTTATAAATAATAATTGAAGCCCATGATTAATTGGTTTCTTAAAGTAAAAATGGCAGGAAAGCTTAGATCTACTAGCTTCCTGCCATTTTGCATTTAATTATCCATTAGATTTCATTAGTTGAGGACCAATTCCCCTGTGAATGCTGAATATCAACTAAATCTGCAATGCCCGCTAAAAGCATTATTATTCCTTGAACACGGTGAGGCTTTACAGCATAAACACCTCTAGCTTCATGTTCATCTTCATATACTATATCCGCTGCAATTAATGGCTTAAGATGATGGTAAACTTGACCTGTGGAATTAAAACCACACTTTTCAACTAACTTAGCTACCGTCATAGGCTCTCTCAAGAGTGCTAGAAGCAAATTTAATCTGTCATTGTTGCCAATAGATTGTAATACAGCAGTTGCGGAGTTATTTTCAATTAGCTTAAGCAAATCATCTGTATTGGTTTCATTTTGTATCCAGTTAGATTGTCTTCCTCCCGATGCAAAAACACCCAGATAAGTGATGCTACCAGTCCGACCTTCCTCATCAGTTACTTTGCATAGTCTATCCATGATACTAGATAGTTTAGGGTCAGGGTGCATATTTTTCATTGGCTGAACATTCTTTAAGTCATTATCTTTTTCGTTGTTTTCAAAGTCCGCATTGTCGCAAAATTTTGTAAATTCATTTAATAGTGCTTTAATATCTTCTACATCTTTTTTTAGATCCTCAATATCTTTACTGTATTCTTGTTCCATTTAAGTTCCTCCTTTAATATAATACACTATTACGTTATTCCGTAATTACATATTATCATAGGATCTTATATGTGTCAATACTTAGTATTTTTAATTATATAAACTGACAACCTCATCCATTGCTCCACCTACTAAGTCTCCATTTGCTAGGTGGCGGAATTGACTTAGGAATTTCCAAGCATTTTCACAATTAAGATATCTCATCTCATGGGCCTGATTAGTGGCACTGGCAAAGATACTATAACAAGAGCCATTTTCACTTTCAAAAAGATGCATAGTAAGAAGGCTGCCCCGGTTGTCATCCTTGGCCTTACATATAACGTCCCCATCAATGCCCCATATAGGATTCTCCCAGTTTTCTTTATCTTCAAATTTTACATCATATTCTTTTTTAGCCTTATTAACTCTAAGTACATACTCCATACGGTTCATACACTTTTCTTCCTGAAAAGGTAATTCTGGAAGGGGAGTATCTTCTCCGCCTACATAGAATACTGGTAGAACTGTATCCTGGTTAATATTTTCTACAGGTTGGCCATAAGAATTAAGACCCACATCAAAGGTTGCAGACATGGGTGCAACTGCTGCAAATACCTCTGGATACTCCTGAAACATATCCCAGCTCTTACATCCTCCCATAGAAAATCCAGTGGAATATATTTTTTCACTATCTATATTATATTTTTCTTTCAAATGTTCAATCAAATCCATCATTTCTGTTGCTGTACTATTTAGATGATTTTCAACGCTTACAAGAAGAAAATCATATTTTGCAACAACCAAATGCCAGTCAGACAAGGCCACCATACACATAGCAGAGTCCCCTCCACCATGAAAACATAATAGCAAAGGAACACCATCTTCATTTTCCATAATGCCCTTATTGTAATATGCCACATATCCAACCTTATGTTCCTTGGTATCTTTATCATCTCCTCGATTATCAGCAGAAGTTTGAACAAGGCAATAATCAGGCTCTACTGCCATTCCCATTTCTTCCAAATCCTCTTCTACATCCAAGTATCCAACCATACGGCGATACTTTTTTATAAATGTATTAAAATCTTCTATATAATCAGCCTTATCCTTCACAAGCACATCATCCAAGTCATCTTTCAGGGCTTGGTTTATACTATCACTATTGCCTATAGATATAAGGGGAATATCCCTTCTCTCAGGCTTTGGCACTACACTTAAATTCTCTAAGATACATACAACAGGGGTAATATCTCCCTTACCATATAGGCCGTCCCCCTCTATTGTCTTTAGGCAATTCTCTGCAATATAATCTGCTGATTCCCCAAAACCATACAGATAACTTCGCAGTAAAGCACCTCTGATAAATACATCTCCCCATTTGCCAGTAAATCTGTCCCGGGTTATCGCTACCCCATCCTTATAATACTGGCTGATTTTTGTCTCTGATATTATAGAGGCAAATAAATCAGCAGGGGCTTTGGACCAACCGCCCTCATTAGTAGGATAGATAAAGACAACACTGCCTCCATATTCAGCAGCAATCTTTGCAAGGCCACTTTCATCAGCAAAGTCTTTTGCCTCCTCAAGGGTCTTTTTATTTTCTTCAAATACAAGGAAATATGGTGTCATAAAACCAAAGTTTACAATATCAGTAATTGGATCACTTTCTGGTAAATATACTTTTGCTTCAAATTTCTCAAACTTGTTCTCCCATATCTTACTTCCGTCATCTAGTTGAATAACTT
>CAZPWO010000205.1:0-2836 GCA_964590525.1 uncultured Herbinix sp.
GTTAAGGGCTACTATGGGGAATCCAAGTAGAATTGATCCTGGGGAATTTAATGTGAAATGGTATACCTATAATAATAGTCCTACTAGCTATAAAGACTATATTTTAGTTAGGGTGGAAGATGATCTGGTTACAGGATTTCAGACTAATTCTGAAAATTGGACACTATCAGATGTAATACAGGTGAATAATAGGTTTAATGAAACTCAGTTAAAGAATATTTTTAAACAAAAACATATTTCAAATGATTATGAATTAAATATATATGCCTATTATTTAGATAATATAATTAATAGTTTTTCTATTATGCAAACAGTTCCTGCAAATCTTTTTCAAGAGGAATATTCTGTTGAAAGACTAAAGGGAATTGAAAAACAGATATTTGATATGACCAATGTATATAGAGTTAATGAAGATTTGCAGCCCCTTATATGGAACAATATGATAAGTAATTTTGCTAAGAACCATAGTCAGGATATGCTTGAAAATGATTATTTTGCCCATGATAGTTTAACTCAAAGTTTCCAAGATAGAATGCAACCCTTGTTAGTTAGCGGAAACTGGTACCAAGGTGGAGAGAATCTTGGTTATGGATATCTAGATTCTATTATTGTGATGAATGGTTGGTATAATTCAGAAGGGCACAGGAAAAACCTTTTATATAAGAATTGGAAGTACCATGGAGTTGGGGTTGTTAATACAAAATCTAATAAGATATATGCAGCTCAAAACTTTACTCATTAATGCAATAGACAAAGGCTTAATTTGGATATATTACTAATTGGTTACAAAACCGAAAAGCTATAGAATTATCTTGACTTTAATGATATAGTTAGATATAAGAAATGTAATATAAAAGGAGGGTTTATATGTTTAATAAGAAAAGTTATAAGAAAGCAATTATGACAGTTTTAGCCTTAACTATGATTTTAGGAACTGTGGCATTGGCAGCAGAAGAAATCTATACTAAGCAATTAACAGCTACTTATGGTAGGATTAAGTTTAATTACGAGGGCAGTGATATAACGAGTCAAATTGAAGAGAAATATGGTGCACCAGCTTTTGTTGTAGTAGATAAAGCTTATGCTCCTGTAAGAGCTATTGCAGATATACTAGGTGTTGATATTGAGTATGATAATATGACTCATACAGCTATAATAACTGATCCTAAGGCTGAAGAACATAAAAAGCAATTAGGTGAAAAGGATGCAGAAATAGAAAAACTTAAAGCAGAAGTTGAAAAACTTGAAAAGAATGTTAAGGAAGAGCCAAAGAAGGAAGAAGTTGTTGCGAATGATCTTGCATCTTTAGAAAAAGAATTAAATAGACAATATGTTGATTACAAGAATATTGAATTTATTATTTCCCTAAGTAAGAGTGGAAATAGGGTAAATGTAGAAATAACTACAGACTTTATTAATGCGAAAAACCAATATAATTGGGGAAGAATCACATCAACTGAAAGAAAGTATATTGTAGAAGATATTGTTAGTCAAGTTAGAAAGAATTCACCTAACTCAGATATATCAGGACATATTTATGAGAAGTATAACAAGAGATATCTTTACTCTTTTAGTCAAGCATCAAATGGAAGCTTAAATGTTTCGATAGGAGCTAATAGTGGAATATATGATGGTGGATTTAATGATTCATATGTAGATTCAAGGGTGAAGTCTCAATTTGATTCTAAGGGTATTTATGATGCCAGATTAAGCAGAGTAAATTATGCAGCTACAACTGCTAACTTTGATATACATTTTTCTAATGGATATATGTATGAATGGAACGGATTATCAACTAGTGAAATAGAATCAATGTTAGATTATATCTCTAGTGGAATTAATTATAATGATTACTATAATGATTATTACAATAATTATTATGGATATGGATATGGATATGGATATGGAAATGGTGCATATATTAGAGTTTATGCAGGAAATGAACTACTAGGAACATATAGTAGAAGCCACAATTATTCTTCAGGAACATTTACTAGATAATAGATCTTGAAATTAAATACAATAGTACTTAAAAACTTGCACTAGATTTATGTGCAAGTTTTTTTATTCTCTTAACCCTCAGTTTGCTGAGGGTTATTTTGTTTTTGGAGAAAGATTATTATAAATATGAATAAAAGTGGATAAGCCCTAATATACATTATGTACAAGTTAAAAGGAGGAATGGAATTATGAAAAACAAAAGCAGATGGATTATGGCTCTAATAATTATCTTAGTAACTGGTTTTTCCATGACAGCTTATGGACAACTTAATGATGTTGAAGGTCATTGGGCTGGAGAAGTTATTAGCCAATGGGTGGAGAAGGGGTTAGCCAATGGATATGATGATGGATCTTTTAGGCCAGACAATGATATTTCAAGGGCAGAGTTTATGGTTTTAGTCAACAATGTTTTTGAGTATTCCGAGGAAGTGGAAATAGACTACAAGGATGTGGATTAATCTGAATGGTATGGGCAAACTATTAAAAGAGCCAAGGCAGCAGGTTATATTTCTGGTTATGCTGATGGAACTATGAAACCTAATAATCCAATAACTAGGGAAGAAGTTGCTACAATCATTTCTAGAATAATGAAACTGGAACCAGCAGAAAAGGAAGTTGAAAAGTTTAAGGATAAGGAGGAAATAAAATGGAGTAAACCCTATGTTGGTGCAGTGTCTAAGGCTGGATATATGATAGGGTTTTTAGATGGACAATTTAAGCCAGCAAATAATATTACTAGGGCAGAATCCTTATATGCTTTGAATGATGTTTTTGTGGAGAGGCATGAGGTGAAAATAAAGTAGTTGTAGAATAAGAATAAAAGATAACAAATGTT
>CAZPWO010000206.1:0-2807 GCA_964590525.1 uncultured Herbinix sp.
TTGTTAATTCATTAATAATTGAAGCAACAAAGATAAATAATAATTTAGCTATACTATCGTCTAAAGATAGTTTAAAAGATGTTCCGGTAATGACTTCGCAAGGCCTTGGAAACATTCTTGCTACACTACAACAATTATCAACAACGCTAAACCAGCAATTCACATCATTACAAATGTTGTCAGGTGGTTTAATTACAATAGGTGAAAACTTATCACAACTTCAAAAAAACTTTAATACGTTTTATCCAGGGTTTCCAACATCAGATGAAACTATTAATATGATGACACATGAAAATGGTGTTCTTCGTGAAAACTTTAATGGTTTTATTGTAAGTGAAACACAAATTAGAATGGTTATTGTTCTAGATGGAACAATTACTGATGAACAAATAGATATAATTAGTGATACATTATTTAATCGCTTAGAAGAAGAACAAATAGATAGCGGTGTTTTAATATCTGGAAAACCTATATTAGATAGATCAATTAAATCATCAATGATGGAAAGTATGAAGTTTATGATGATATCAGCAATTATCGTTATGATACTTATCTTAGTTCTTTTTTATAATGTAAGAATGCGATTATTGCCTATGTTTATGATCTTAATTGCTGTTGTTGTAACAATAGGAATTATGGGATGGTTAAATATGGGACTAACAATGGTATCAATGGCGGTATTCCCAATTTTAATAGGTCTAGGAATTGATTACTTTATTCAATTTCAAACTAGATATGAAGAAGAAAGAGGCAAACTATGAAAAACAATAATAAAAACAAACAAGCATTAACAACAACAATTAAAAGAATGTTACCAGTTGTCTCTGTTACGATGATTGGAACAGGACTAGGTCTTTTAAGTTTATATCGTTCAAAAGTACCAATGATTCAAAACTTTGGAACGATGCTTACTATCGGTATTATAATAGCATTTATAATAGTACTATTCGTCTTTATGCCTATTTTATATGTTAAAGATGAACACTTCCCTAAAGAAGTAAAAGTAGTAAAACCTAAAAAAGTAAAAAAAGATAAAAAAAGTAGTCAAGCATTTGATAAAGTTTTAGACTTCATTATGAAGTTTAAATATATAATTTTGTTTATTGCAATTGCACTTGCTGTAGTAGGGATAGTAGTCGACCAAAGTGCGACAGCTGAGACAAATATCGAAAACTTTATGCCACAAGATAGTGAAGCATTACAAGATATTAGAGAATTAAGAGATGCGCTAGGATCGACAGAACAAATAGCAATCCTTTTAACTGGAGATAATATTTTAAGCGAAGATAACTTAGAAACACTAAAGGCAATAGATTCAACAGTATTATCTAAGTTTAATGATGAAGTTACTGAATCGCAGTCATTAATTACACTATATAAATCAATGGGTATTATAGAAACAGAGTTTATGAATGATGTTACTCTTGAAAAGATGCCCTTAGATCAAAGAAAGTTATTTATCAACAATGATTATACAGTTACAGTTATTAATGTTTCAATTACTGAAATGGATGAAGATTATTTCATAGCATTTATTGATGAACTAGAAGAAGATATTAAAGCATTAGGATCCAATTTAGAACTAACAATAACTGGTCAATCAGTAATTGATGCTGAAATGATGGATGCACTAACTAATGGTAGATATGAAATAACAATCATTGGTTTAATATTAATATTTATAACGCTTCTATTAATTTATCGTTCATTTTACAGAGCTATTCTTCCTTTAATACCAATTATATTAATTATTGGTTGGAGTGGGGGAATAATGGCAATCTTTGGTTTGAGCTATACACCACTAACAGCGACACTAGGTGCGCTTATTATGGGTATTGGTACAGATTATACAATCTTAATTACTGAAAGATTCCAAGAAGAAATAAATAAATCAGGTAATAGACAAGAATCAATCAAAATTGCAATTTCTAAAATGGGAAGACCAATTTTAGTATCAGCTTTAACAACAATGGGTGGGTTTAGCGCTTTAATCTTTTCTGACTTTATAATTCTATCTAATTTTGGTATAATGACAGTAATTAGCTTCTCATTAGCATTGTTATCAGCGATATTCATATTACCAGCAATATTAGCGATAACATTTACTAAAAAAACAAAGGTAGAAGAAAACTTATCTACCACATAAGAAAGATGGTGCTACTTTGAAAACAACTAAAGAGTTAATTTTAGATGCAAGTTTAAAGGTTTTTTCTAATAAAGGATATGTATCAGGAACGACATTAGAAATTTCAAAAGAAGCAGGCGTATCTGAAATGACTTTGTTCCGTCATTTCAAAACAAAAAACAATTTATTTTTAACAACAATTAAACAAGCTATAGGAGAATCACTCTCAAGTGATCTTAAAGTTAACTTGGAAGTTGCTCCAAAAGAATTTATAACTAATTTATTACATGAGAAGTTTTTATTAATCTCAAAACATATCTTATTAGTAAGAATGTTAATTAGAGAATCATTATCAAACACACTTCCAGAAGAATTGCAGTTTACTAAACTGATTTATAGTCAAGTTATTCAAAGAGTAACATTGTATGTTTCGCACCATAAATTAAATGTAGATGCAATTTTATTTACAGAAGTTGTTGTAGGTTTATTATTAAGATATGCAATTATGGAAGAAAGTCCTATTTATTATAAGTGGGATGCTATAAAGCAAAATAAACACACCGAAAAATATATTGACATGTTAAAAATTTAAATAATAAATTTACTTTTTAAGTAATTAGGTATAAGCAAAAAAAAGGGGCTGTAAAGAAATAAATTAGTGAAAACTAATTTAGGGCTTTAT
>CAZPWO010000207.1:0-2796 GCA_964590525.1 uncultured Herbinix sp.
TAAAGGTAAAACTGGATGTGCAGTGGCAGTGGGAAATGATAAGAGACATGTTCATTACCTGGAATCAGTTACATCATTTAATGATGGTCACAGTCATACCTTTAAAACATCTACATTTATTGAGAATCCTAGGGGTGAGAATCCTAAGAAGGATGTATGTAGATAATCAATTAAATATATAAATAAAAGAGCGACTGAGGTAAATATTGCTAAATAGCCTAGTAGTTGCTCTTTTTAGGAAGTTTATTGTAGCATATTGGTAATAATAATGTTATACTATTATAGTTAGAGTTATTTGAGGACATCCCGAGACTTCTGAAAAGTCTATTGAAAGTGCATATTAATTGGGCATATATCTGTAGAATTTTCAGTTGTTTCGGTACCTCAAGCTCTATACAAATAACAATTATAAGGAGAACAATTATATACAAAAGTTATTCAATGGAACTTGCAGGTCGTACCTTAACTGTTGAAGTTGGAAGAGTTGCAGCACAGGCTAATGGTTCTGCACTTATGCATTATGGTGATACCGTAGTATTATCTACTGCAACCGCATCGGACAAGCCAAGAGAAGGGATAGATTTCTTCCCTTTAAGCGTAGAGTATGAAGAGAAACTATATTCAGTAGGTAAGATACCTGGTGGTTTTATAAAGAGAGAAGGAAGACCTTCAGAGAATTCTATACTTACTTCAAGGGTAATTGACCGTCCTATGAGACCATTATTTCCAGATGATTATAGAAATGATGTAAGTCTTGATAATCTGGTTTTATCTGTGGATCAGGATTGTTCACCAGAGATTCTAGCAATGCTTGGATCAGCTATTGCAACAAGTATCTCGGACATACCTTTTGATGGGCCAGTAGGTTCAACTATGGTAGGTTTAGTAGGAGATGAGTTAGTATTTAATCCTACTGCTGCCCAGAGAGAAGAATCTGATTTAACACTTACTGTTGCATCCACTAGAGATAAGATAATTATGATAGAAGCCGCTGCTAATGAAGTTTCAGAAGAGAAAATGCTTGAGGCTATTTTTGCGGCTCACGAGTTAAATAAAAAGATTGTTGAATTTACAGATACTATTGTTGCTGAATTTGCTAAAGAAAAACATGACTATGAACACCATGAGATTTCAGAAGACCTATATGAAGATATAGTAAACTTTATTAGCCCAGAGGCTATGGAAGAGGCTGTTTTTACAGATGTAAAGCAAGTTAGAGAGGAAAATCTATCTCAGATTATTGAAAAATTAAATGAACGTTATGAGGAATCTAACCCTGATTGGTTACCAATGGTATCAGAAGCAGTTGATAAATTCCAAGAGAATACGGTTAGAAAAATGATTCTTAAAGATCATAAGAGACCAGATGGAAGAAGACTTGATGAAATCAGAAGACTTGAAGGTGAAATAGATATACTGCCAAGAACCCATGGTTCAGCAATATTTACTAGAGGACAAACTCAGATATTAACAGTAACAACATTAGGTGCTTTAGCTGAAATACAAAGATTAGATGGTCTTGATGAACAAGAGACTAGTAAAAGATATATGCATCATTATAATTTCCCATCTTTCTCTGTTGGTGAAACAAGACCTTCTAGAGGACCAGGAAGACGTGAAATAGGACATGGTGCTTTAGCTGAGAAGGCTCTTGTTCCTGTACTACCAAGTGAAGAAGACTTCCCATATGCTATTCGTACTGTATCTGAGGTATTAGAATCTAATGGTTCTAGCTCTCAGGCTAGTATATGTGCTTCAACATTATCATTAATGGCAGCTGGTGTTCCAATTAAAAGAATGGTTGCAGGTATTTCCGTTGGACTTATTACAGGTGATACAGATGATGATTATGTTATTTTAACAGATATCCAGGGATTAGAAGATTTCTTTGGTGACATGGACTTTAAGGTAGCTGGAACCCATAAAGGAATTACTGCTATTCAGATGGATATAAAGATAAATGGTTTAACTAATGAAATTATAGAAAAATCAATATACCAGACTAGGGATGCAAGAATTCATATCCTTGATACTTCTATGGTTCCAGTAATTTCAGAACCAAGAGCTGAAGTTGGACAATATGCACCAAAGATTGTTCAGATTCAAATTGATCCTTCCAAGATTGGTGAGGTTGTTGGTCAAAGAGGTAAGACAATTAATGCAATTATAGATCAAACTGGTGTAAAGATTGATATTACAGATGAAGGTGCTGTTTCAGTTTGTGCTAATGATAAAGAAGCAATTGATGAAGCACTGGAGATAATAAAGGCCATTGTAACAGACTTTGAAAAAGGCCAGTTTTATGATGGTAAGGTTGTTAGTATCAAGGAATTTGGAGCTTTTATAGAATTTGCTCCAGGTAAAGAAGGTTTAGTTCATATATCTCAGATTTCTAAGGAAAGAGTTGCTAATGTAGAAGATGTTCTGTCTCTTGGAGACAAGGTTAAAGTTGTATGCCTTGGACCTGATAAAAGAGGAAGAGTAAGCTTTAGCATGAAAGATGTTGACTAATTATACCATTTTATCTATAAAAAACATCTTGACTTTGATTTATTCAATGATATAATAATATTAATATATAAGTTTTATACAACACGTTGAAGAGACCAGTAATATGTGGAAGATTACAGAGAGAGATATATATGGTGGAATTATCTTATTTGGAAGCATATGAAAACTATCTCGGAGTGGCCCTAATCCGGTCCGGTGATCCCGTTATAATCAAACTTAAGTGGGTGTTGCACACCAACAAGGGTGGAACCGCGACGTAAATTTACGCTCGTCCCTTTCGGCTTT
>CAZPWO010000208.1:0-2776 GCA_964590525.1 uncultured Herbinix sp.
TGGCCACAAGTATAAATTCCAAAGCCCCCCAGACAGTCAATAAATTCTTCTCCATATAATCCTTGAACGATTGAGCCTTCGTCCTTAAATTCTAATACTGCCGAATTGCTAGATACTGATTTTCTATATTTTAACCATCCAGGACTAACGTTGTGGTCAAAATATTCCAAAGCATCTTTTGTCATTTTATGTTTCTGGTTTTCTGTTAATTCATCTGCATGTATAATTGCTAATACTTCCTCTAGCTCTTTACTTACTTGTGTATAATCCATCTTAAAGTCTCTCCATAGCATAACAAAAAGTTTCATTTATACTATAACCAAGACTGTTCTTTCTCATACTAATCTTAAGAATTTTTCTATTGACTTACAACTCCTACAAGTGTATGATATCAATATAATACAAATGTAGGAGATGAATCTATGGCAAAGAATATAAAAACACTACCAGACACAGAATTAGAAATAATGAAGGAAATTTGGAATAATGATACCCCAATATCAACAGCTCAATTAAAAAAACTACTTGATGATAATAGGCCTTGGAATGTAAGTGCTCTATTAACCTTACTTAATAGATTAATAGACAGAGGTTTTTTAAAAAGTTACAAAGAGGGAAAGCATCGCTATTACGAAGTTTTAATTGAAGAGCAAGATTATGTAGCAAGAGAAAATGAACATTTTCTTGGTAAATTAAATAATAATTCTATTACCAAATTTGTTACAAGTCTTTATGATAGTAATGCTATTACAGATAAAGACCTAGAAGAATTAGCAGCTTATATAGAAGAAAAATCAGGGAGGTGATTCAATGCTTGAGCGTCTTTTTATTTCTACAGTAGAGATTTCCTTGTCCTCCTCTCTAATAATTATTGTTTTGTTGCTTATATCACCCTTTATCAAGAAGGTTTATATATCAAAATGGAGATATCTGCTTTGGTTAATACTTACAATAAGACTTATTATTCCATTTAATATTACGCTTCCTTCTACACCTGTTAATATAACGATACCAACCAATATAACTAATTTCAACCCTGTTAATGAGCCAATAACCAATGGGAATGTAATTCCACAAGCAGAATTAACAGAACCGCAATTACCAACAGCGCCTGTACCAAGTCATAATTATACACTTATAGAGATTCTTTCTTATGTATGGTTATTGGGAGCAATCATTTTTATATTTCGTATCATCATTGCATACATCAGATTTCATTACAAAATGAAGCGAAACAGTGTCACTATTACTAATTACAAAGTCTTATCTCATTTAGAAGAATTATGTATTGAATTAAATATTATGAAACCTGCTATTCGTTTAAGTAAAAGCTCTTGTAGTCCTATGATATATGGTTTTATAAAACCTACTCTATACTTACCGGATATTAATGTTATAGATTACGATCTTGAAGTAATCTTAAGACATGAATTGATTCATTTAAAAAGACATGACCTTTGGTTTAAGCTACTTCTCATCATTGCCAACGCTATACACTGGTTCAATCCACTGGTATATTTTATGGTTAAGAGTGCGAATGCAGATATAGAGTTCTCTTGTGATGATGAGGTTATTAAGAATTATGATATTAACTTGAGAAAACAATATAGTCTGGCAATCCTTAATGCAATGAAAAAGGGACGGTCTAAGGATGTCAACTTAACCACACAATTTAAAGGCGGGAAGAAGATAATGAAAAGCAGATTTTCCAATATACTAAACACTACTAAAAAGAAAAAAGGTAAACTAACATTATTACTACTATCATTAACCATTATAATCAGCGGTTTTCTTGTAGCCTGTACAGAAATAGAGCCTATAGCCTCAAATCAGTCAACTGATAATTTGATAGATGAAAATTTGAATAAGGAAGTTCAGCCTACAATTGAAAATAGTGAAAACATTCCTTATAGTTTGCATGAATATTATCGCCTTGGTTTTTCTATAGAACTTCCTGAAAACTGGGAAAACTTAATTGTAATCAATGAGAATTTAGTAGAGTATAGCCCTAATGGTGGTGCTGGAATTGAAATCTATCACAAGGAAACAAGGGATGCATATCCAGATAAAGGAGCATTACTCTATATTGATCGGTGGATTGGAACCTGGAGCGAGGACGCTCCCCCTCTGCAGGATAATCAGAGTAGCATTGTGTTACAAACCAATAGATACACTTATATGATTCGTATTCCAAATGATATACAGTATAGTGAAACGGATGTCGAAATGGCGGAGGCCTATCAAGCACTAAGTAATCAGATTGATGGCATCAAAACAAGGGTCAAGGATATAAGTAATTGGATTAGCGAGCCAAACGCAGGATATCAGACAGAAGCTGATTTCCTAAATAGTCCCGATGGTATAGAATATAGGGAGGTCACTTTTGCAGCAGCCAAAGCTGTATTAACTGGTGATGTCGAGACGTTACAAAAGCAATTGTTGAATCCCGATGATGCTGCTAAACATATTGAAACTTTAGCAAATTTTCAACGTGACTTAGTTAAATTTGAGTTAAAATTCACTCTTAGTGACATAAGAGAAGACGGAATATTAGCATCCTATGAATTCCTTCCAGTGGATGATGATTCCTATACTTATATAACTATGAAAGTTATAAAAGTGGATGGAAATTGGAAGGTAGATTGGCTTGGAGCAGAAAAGTAAAATGTAACAGCTTTAGTAATTAAGCCGTATGGTATCAGCGTACCATACGGCTTAAAATAATTATCCAAATACTCTCTTTAATACTTCGTCTTCAATTAATATTTTTTTAGAT
>CAZPWO010000209.1:0-2765 GCA_964590525.1 uncultured Herbinix sp.
CTAAGCCTATATTATAATTAATTTCTTTCATTATCCCTTGCCCCCTTTTGAATAACATGGTATAATTATGTTAGTTCTGTAATACCATTCAGAATAACCGGTAATGATTGAAGATGGAATAAAATAATTTGTAAAAAATCTTTTTTTGACAAAAATTCAAAGACATGTGTTATAATAACACTAGAAGTGTTACTTAGATGCTTTTAGGGGGAAGATTAAATGATAAAAAAAAGATTTTATTACATTAAAAAACTTTTTTTGATTAATTTTCACAAGGTTTTTATTTATGTATATGGTAGGAGAGTTAATACATTATTAAGCGATGGTAATATTGTATTATCTAAAAAGCTATTAGACCTCGATAGACTTTTAAATTACCATTGTAATAAAGTACTAATATTAGAACAAAGGATAGCCCTATAACTAAATAAGTGTAAATTAGTTATGTTTAATATGATTACATTTAAAATTAAGAGATAGATGATGTTTGTTTTTATTGCAGGGATGGTAGGGTTCTGCTATTATATAAGCAAAAAGACATGATGAATATTAAAGGATAATAATTATCACAGTGTATATTGAGTGACTGTTATTATTTATGTAGATTATAGTAACGTAGGGGGAGAATAAAATGCTAAGTAGTAAGTACAAAAAACAAATACATACTATTTTACTAGGTCATGAGACAGACTTAAAATCTAGCGAATTAATTGAGGTAAAAGAAAGGCTTGACAAACTTAAAGAACTTAAAGTGGAGACGATGGAATACTTGCTTGAAACTATAGGAACAGGGGCAACCTTAGGAACGATTGAAGTAGGAATTCAGTTTTTAATTTATGATATCAATCATCTGATGAAAAATTTATCATCTATGACAGAGAATAATATGGCATTTTCAGAAGAAACAAGTGCTTCTATGAGTGAGATAAATATGGCATTAGATCAAAATATTAAGATAGTAGAAAAAATTAGTGGAAGGATTTCACAAATTGTCAACTACAATAAAGAGGGTATTAAAAACACAGTTATAATGGATGAAGTCTGCCAAAAGGTTTCAGGTGGAAATGAAGATATTAATACCAATTTAAATATCTTATTAGGAAAGATAACTGAAATAGGAAACATTATCAATGTAATAGAAAATATAGCAGAGCAAACTAACCTACTTGCACTTAATGCTAGTATAGAGGCAGCAAGAGCTGGAGAAAGTGGTAGGGGGTTTGCAGTAGTTTCTGATGAAATTAGAAAACTAGCTGAAAGCACCAAAGAAAGTCTACAAGAGTTTCAAATATTTAAAAGCGAAATTGAAGAAGCATCAAATAATAGTATCAATAGTATAGAAGAAACCAATAGAACCATGCTAGAAATACCCCAGGTAACAGGATCTATTAAAGAGACAATAGATTATACATTTAATACGGTAAATATAATCAATGAAGATATGGAAATGTTTATGTCTTCTTTTGAGGAAATAGGTGCTTCCACAACTGAAATAAATGATGCGATACAAGATATGGCTTTACAAACAGAGAAAGTAACTGATATAGTAAGCACTTTAAATAATACAACAAAAGAATTAGACGTTATTAAAGAGAAGATTAACGTAAGTGATCAAAGTTTTATGGATAGTAACAAAAGATACTATGCAAAGTTTAAAACACTTGGTTCAGTGATAACAGATAAGCAACTTATAAATATACTGAAAGATGCAAAACAACAACATCATTCTTGGATGGATACACTCAAAAGTGCTGTTGAAAACAATCAAATCATTCCACTGCAAAGAGATAGTACCCGTTGTGGATTTGGCCATTTTTATCAATCACTTAAAATAGATGATGATAGAATAGTTGGCTTATGGGATGGAATAGATAAATATCATGAAGAACTACACACTTTAGGTCAAACTATCTTAACTTTTATTTGGGATAAAGATTATTTAGGGGCTAAAGATAAATATCAAATGGCTAGAAAAGCATCAGATGAAGTATTTGGTATGATTGATAATATGATTTTAAAGTTAGAAGCTTAGAATAATAAATAAAGTCAAACGTAAAAACTGATGTTTCCAAGGAGCATCAGTTTTTTAGATGGTAATAAGTGATAAATAGATTACCAAGATGATGGAGGGGAGTCTTTAGATAACCAGATTACTTATTTAGAAAATCTATATGAACTTAAGTATAAAAATATCAATGAACAATAAATCTTCTAATAGATATATCCCATAAATTGTGATATATTGTTGTGCTTGAAGGGGGTGGCATTGGTGGAAGAGGTCATGAAAGTATTAGAAGAAGCAATGTGTGAAAGGTTGGAACTGGCATACTTCGAATTAATTAAAGAAAATGATGAGGTAAGAGAAAACATTGAAACAGTAAAGGAATTAGGGACAAAGCTTTATGAAAATAAAGATATTCCAAAGGAAGTAAAAAGGCAGATTGAAGACTATAAGGATATATCCGACTTTATAGAAAGGGAGATGCAAAAATTCATTTATATTGAAGGAATAAAAGATGGTATCAAATTGTTAATAAAACTTGATGTACTAAGATAGCACGGGAAATGTCCGTGTTTTTTTAATATCTAAAAACAGATAAGGCCGATTGGTTTGCTGTAAATGACAGCATAACAATCGGCCTTTTTTTGTTGCCAAAAAACAGTCATATCCACAATGTCATGACTTTCAAGGGGTACTAAAGGAGGGATGGGAGGTGGAACATAATTTTTTAGTTTATATAAAAAAGCATCACACAGGAAAGGAA
>CAZPWO010000210.1:0-2763 GCA_964590525.1 uncultured Herbinix sp.
TTGTAATTAATAAGGATACTACTATTAAGGCCTATGCAGTTAAGGATGGATTTAAAGATAGTCCTATTTATGAATTTAAATATACTGTTGTGGCTAGTGGTAATATTGCAGAAGGGTTAGATGGTTTAAGTATTAGTGAAGGTAGTTTAAGCCCTAGCTTTAGTAAGCAAGAATATGATTATACAGTTATTCTTCCTGATTCTACAGCTAATATTGGAATAAGGCCTACCGCTTCTACTGGTACTATTTCAATAAATGGTGAGGACATTGAAAGTGGTCAGACTAGGAATGTTGAGTTAAAATCTGATGAAACTACAGTTAAGGTTGTACACAAGGAAAATGGTAAAGTGGATAGGGTTTATACGATTGTGATTAGTAAAGGTGAGGAAGGGGAAGGAGATGTTAGGTTAGGGGCCGGATATAAGTTTAATACTTCTGTAACTGGAATATTCAATGGACAATTAATAGGATCTAATGTTTCAAACTTTAGTGGATATACAGTGGAGCTAATGTCTGATGAAGGTCCAAAGGTTTCCTATGGAATTACTGGGGTAGATTCCAATGGTAATTTCCAAATTAGTGGTTTTGATATAGAGTCTTGGACTAAGCCCCTTGGGTATAGATATGTGGTAAGGGATAGCAGTAATGTGGTTGTGGATGAAGATAAGTTAGTAGTCCAATAACAGGAGGGATTAATTTGAAGAAAACTTGTTTAATTGTTTTAATTATATTACTCCTATTGCCAAGTTTAACTTTGGCTAATGGAGTAATTGGGCCTGAAAATCCAAATAAAAACCTATCAAGGGCAGAACTGTTTCTGTTAGACTTCTTGGATTGGAAGGATATAAAGATGATTATGATAAAAAAGGTGATTTTAAAGATGTAAAGGGTTGGGCCTTACCCTATGTGAATATTGTTTCACAGGAAGGGATTATGAAAGGGTCTAGTCCAGATCTTTTCAACCCTAATGGACAGCTTACCTATGTGGAAGTTCTAACTGTTTTAATGAGGGTTTTAGGATATGAAGATGGTATTGATTTTAAAAACTATCCAGTAGATTATTATAATAAGGCCTTGGAAATAGGCCTGGGAGATTTATATATTAAGGATAGGGAAGTAATTACCAGATCCATAGCTTCCAATACTATTGATAGGGCCTTAGAACTTAATATGAAAAACAGTGATATTAAATTAAAGGATAATCTTAAGAATTCGATTAAAGTTCTTCCCAAAAAGGAAGAGCCAAAGAAGGATATACCTCAAAAAGAAGAAACTCCAAAGGTAGACAAGCCTAAGACAGAAGAGGTTGTAAAGGAGAAAATAACTATAAGAAATATTAAGTTTAATCATTCTGTAGTAGGATTATTCTCTGGAGAGCTTAAGGGTTCTGATGATTTTACTGGATATAAAGTGGAGATTTCATCTAAGGTTGGAAAGGTTTATAAAACTACCACCTTGGATAAATCAGGCAGTTTTAGTATTTCTGGCTTTGATGTAGATCTTGTTACAAAATTGTCTGGATATATGTATAAGGTTTATGATACCAAGGGAAATATGATTCTTAGTGGTGAATTAAAATAGGAGGTGGATTTGTGAAAAGATTTATTTCATTTATTTTAGCCTTTCTTATGATAGTTGGAACTGTGGCAAGTGCAGCTCCTGGGGATATTATTTATACTGGAAACCCTAATAGGTTGTATAAACCTGGTAGTACAGATTTAGTAAATGATATTATAAATGGTGCTGATCTTACAAAGTTTTATAGGGAAGTTAAGGATGAAGATGGGAAAAGAATGTTTGTTAATATTGTTAGTGAAGAGGAAAAACATGATGAATACATTGCAAAGCTAGCTAAGGAAAATAACCTTACTACTCCAGATGCAATAAGGAAATATCTACAAGATAATATTCCTAAAATTAAGGAAGAGCTTATTGGAGTAACAAACAGTATTAAAACAGATTTTACGGAGATTAAAGATCCAGATAAGGGCGAACTGGAAGATTACTTTGGAGATTCAAAGCTTCCAAAATTAATCCTTGGTGAAAATTATTCCAACCCTGTTCCTGGTTCTGCAGATGGTACAACACAAATTATAAACTTAACTTTACCAAAGGGTTCAAGTAGCTGGGTTTATAAGGTTGAGGAAGAGGATTTCGTAGGTTTAGAAATTGGAGACATCCTTGAAGATACTAAAGACTATAGGTCAGGAAGAAATATTAGTGTTGAGGAAGGAGATTATTTATTCCTTGGTGCTCTTGATGGTGATGGTAGACTTCAGGCCTATGCTAGTATTGAGATTTTGGATGGAATGATACAAAAGCCTAAAGTTGAACTAGATTCTGATAATAGTATAAATGTAACTTTTGAGCCAAGCATTATTTTTTCAGGTGCAACAAAAATAATTGGCCATCTAGATGAAGGCAATTGGAAATTGGTAGTTCTCAACACTGAACCTGATAAAGTTTATGAAAACATTGTGGATAATAGGTTTAATGAGGTTAAAGATTATGAAGATGGCCTTGAACTTATTCTTGCTAATGATAGCCAACTTGATAAAGGTCTAGAAGGCTTTGAGAGATATATTATTATATATAATGAAAAAGAGGAAAAAATTGAAAGATATAATATATTCAAACTAGATCAATCTAATGTTTCTGGTATTTTAAAAGCAGAGCTCCTTGTATCAAAAATAGATGATTCAACAGATTATAACTACTCTATTCCTATACCAGGTCAAGGTGCTGATACTACTAAGATAACTG
>CAZPWO010000211.1:0-2724 GCA_964590525.1 uncultured Herbinix sp.
GTTAACAAAAGCACAAGCTAGAGTACATTGTAAGAGAGGTTTAGGTATTTGGAGTTTTGCAAGTAATGATGAGGGGGACCCTGATATAGTACTTGCATGTTGTGGAGAAACTCCTACATTAGAAGTATTAGCTGCTGTTGATATTTTAAGAAAGAGTGTACAAGGAATTAAGATTAGAGTAGTTAATGTTGTAGACTTAATGAAATTACAAAGTGCAGATACACATCCACATGGTATGAGTGATCAAGAATATGATGAAATCTTTACTAAAGATAAACCAATTATCTTTAACTTCCATGGATATCCATCATTAATTCATCAATTAACTTATAAGAGAACAAATAGAGATTTACATGTACATGGATATAAAGAAGAAGGAACTATTACAACTACTTTTGATATTAGAGTTCAAAACCATATCGATAGATTCCATATAGTTATTGCGGCTTTAAAAGAAATACCTAAATATAAACAATCAGGTAAAGTATTAATTAAATGGTGTGAAGATATGTTAGAAAAACATAGAGAATATATTCGTGAATATGGAGAAGATATGCCTTACATTAAAGATTGGAAATGGGAAGGATTTAAAGATTAAAAATGGTCTTTAAAAACATTTTATCCACAGCTTTTTGTGGATAAAATATCATATTGAAAAATATATTAAAATTATTGAAAAAACGGGAAAAATAAGACTTACTTGTGTTGCAAGTAAGTCTTATTTTTGGTACACTTATATAGTAGAGTGTAATATATGAGCATAGGATAATAAATAGTCAAAAATGAAGATGGATTTGAGGTGAGATTATGAGTTTAATGGCACAATGGAGCGGCAATTATGTAACTGCAAAAAGTGCAAGAACATTTATTGAAGCTGAAGGTATTATTAGTGATGCTAATAAAATCAAAGGTGAATTAGAAGAATTAGATCATTTAGTAAGAGATGTTAAAAGGTCTGGTTCTGAATTAACAAGAGAAGTATTGCTTATTGATGATAAAGATATGTCTGGAAATATTGATGAGACTACTCAGTTTATTACGGATACAAAGAGTAATCAAGTTGCATTATTAGATGAGATTATTTCTAGGGCAACAATGCTATATAACGAAAAACAAGAAGAATTAAATAGACAAGCTCAATACGAAGATCAAAAAGTTGCAGAAAGAATAAGAACAAAAAAAATAACTAGATAAAAATAAATAAGTATAAAATAACAAAAATAGTAAATCGTTATTAGATACTTATTTAGGTATTTAATAACAGTTTACTATTATAAATGTTGTTCATTAGATAACTGAGAAATATATGAGAGGGAAGTAAAGATGAGTAAAGAAAAGAAATTAGATATTAGTATAGAAAATACGTTTTTACCTGTAGGTTCAGTGGTAATGTTAAAAGGCGCAACAACACCATTAATTATAATAGGATTTGCTGTAGTTGAAAAAAATAAAGATAAAATTTGGGATTATATGGGAGCTGTTTATCCAGTTGGTTATTTAACTCCAGAAAAGACTTTATTATTTGATAGAGATAAAATAGAAAAAGTTATTGCAGAAGGATATTCTGATGATAACGAAAAATTATTTAGATTGGAATTAGAGAGAAATCTTGTAACTATGAAAAGAAAGTAGCTGATAATTATGGCAGAGATAAAATATAATGGATCTACTATAAACAGTGTTGTTAGTCAGATAACAAACATTGCTGGAAAATTTGATCCTGTTTCCAACAGTGTTAAGACAAGCACTGGTGTTATGGTAGGTAGAAGAGGATTTGATTTAATTAATCCAGGTATATCTGCTGATTCTATAAGTCAAAGTGTAGGAACTTGTAGTGAAGCGCTTGGTGCATTAGTTAAAGAAATAAGAACAAAACAAGTGGCTATATTAACTTATAGTCAAGATAAAGATGATATAAATGCATTTGTTAACTCATTATCAAGATTAGAATATGATAACTTAGATTTATCTGGAATTGATAGTAAAATTTCTGGATGGACTAAATTATCATTTGCAGCCAAAGGTTTGTTTGCATCAGCTGGAACATTTTTAACAGGTTTCGTTGAAGGTGCAGCTAACTTTGTTGAAACAGCAGTTGATACAGCAGCAGTTGTTGCAACAGGAGCAGCTTCAATTTTTACAAAGCCTTATGATTGGATTACTGGTTCAAATATAACTGATGAGATGTGGGAATCTACAAAAGCTTATGTTGCAGAAGAACAAGTAGCAAGTATAGCTGATGAGTTTTATGCAAATACAGAAGCTGGGCAATGGTTAAAACAAAATGCATATGGATTTGATACAGTAAGAGGAATTGGTAAGGGTGTAGGATATTCTACAACAATGATCATGGCTGGAAATATATTTGCTGGTGCTGGAGGAGTTGATGCTGCTGTTAAAGGAGCAAGACTTGCTAAAGCTTTACCTGCAATGTCTGGTGTCTTGGGATTTGGTAATGGTGCCGAAGAAGGCTGGGGCAATGGTGCGACGACGGAAAAAGGTCTGATGTACGGTGCTGCTGCTGGAACTTGGGAATCAATTCAATGGGGTGTCGGTGTAAAAATTGGGTCTTTAGGATCTCATATTGACGATATTGCTACTGTAGGAGCAAAACAAGTATTTAAAGATGCATCTAAACGTGTTGTTTTAGATACTGTAGATTCTGGTTTAGAAGGTTTTGTTCAACCAGCTCTTACAATGATTTATAAAGAATATGATGGAGAT
>CAZPWO010000212.1:0-2720 GCA_964590525.1 uncultured Herbinix sp.
AAAGAAGAAATTAAGAAGGTATGTGATAGCTGCAATAGATTAATAGATATAGACTGGAGGTATTGTCCTTTTTGCGAAAACAATGAACAAAATACAAAAATGATTAAGATTATAGGAGGCAAAAATTGAAAAAATCAATTATTATACTATTTGTAGCAGCGATATTAATCTTTTCAAGCATAGTGATAGTTATTGGTAAGAAAGAAATTAGCAAATATGATAGTGGAGATATAGAAATAGGAAAGAATGATGATTCAGGGCTAGAAAGAATCCAAACAAAAGAATATGAAAACATGGAATTAGAAGGATCACAACCTGATGAAGAAAGTTTAATGAGATTTGATAGTCAAAATGGAATAGATATTGCAGTAGTTTTCAACAACTTATTAGAAGATGATAAAGAGTACATTATTTTTAAAGTAATGATAAACAACCATAGAATAGATTTGGAAGATATAGAGTATGCAGATCTTTCAAAGTTAAAACTTAGTGATGGTACTGAAATTAATGAGGGTTTCCAATGGGAATTAGAAGGTGGAGGAGGACATCATATTTCTGGATATTTGAAGCTTCCAAGAACTTATAATGGAGATAATGTAATAAATGATAAAGTTGATAATATTCAATTAGAGATAGAAGGAGTGGGGAATACTGGAAAACTAACATTTGAATGGGATAAGGAAGTAATAGCTCTGTATAATAATGGAGGTATGTAGTATGAAGAATAATAAATTTAAAATTATCACAGTATTGGTACTTGTCATAGGTATTTTATATGTATATATGGAGATAAAAAACAAAGATGAATATTTAGCATATGTACCAAATGCAGGGGATGGAACCATATCTATTATTGATGTTTCAACAAATAAATTAATAGATGAAATAAAGATAGGAAATTCAGTATCCCATGGTATAGCAGTATCTTCTGATGGAAGCAAAATATATACTGGTAACCTTGAAGACGGAAAAGTGTTCATTGTAGATGTGGAGAGTAAAGAAATTTCAAAATCAATAGATACTGGAAGAAATCTTCATGGAATAGACATTACACCTGATGGGAACTACTTATTCACTACCAGTGGAGATTTACAAGACGGTGAAGAATTTAATTACATCAATATTATAGATACCAAAGAGGATAAGGTAATTAAAACAATACAATCTAATGGTAAAAGCCCTTCTCATATAGATTTTACTAAAGATAGTAAATTAGCATTTGTAAATAATGTAATGTCTGGAAATGTAAGTATGTTAGATATAGAAAATTTTGAAATAATATCCACATTTGATGTAGGAATAATGCCTAATGAATCAGAACTATCGCCAGATGATAAATATCTATATGTCGCTAATGTTCAAGATGGCACTGTATCTATTGTACATTTAAAGAAGGGAAGAGAAATAGATAAGATAAAAGCAGGAGAAGGAACTCATGGTTTAGCTGTGTCAGATGATGGTAAGTATATATGGGCTACAAATATGTTTTCACAGGATGTTAGTGTAATAGATATAGAAAAGAAAGAAGTAATTAAAACAATAAAAACGAGTGGACAGGCAAACCATATTTCTATATTACCGAACAGTAATTTGGCCTATGTATCAAATCGAGAGTCAGAAGATATTTCAGTTATTGATATGAAAAAATTTGAGGTGGTAAATACAATAAAAATAGGTAGAGACCCTCATGAGATAAAGTTTGTAAAGATTAAATAGGATATAAAAAAACCATATTTTTAAATACAAGGAGGTTGAAATTAATTATGAAAAATGATAAACATCAACATGGACATGGGAAACATATGCTTTTAATGTTACTTGGTTGTTTAATCCCTATAATGATAATTGGAGGACTAAGGTATTTTAACATTGGAGGGCAATTTTTATCTAAAGCTCCTTTTTTCTTAATGCTTCTCATATGCCCTTTAATGCATATATTCATGATGAAAGGTATGCATGGTAATGATAGTTGTCATACACGAACGGACAAGGAAGATAACAATCAACTAAATGGTTCTAATGAATAGAGTAGAGAATTATGACAAAATCAAAAGATCAAACTGGATGTAGAGAAAGGATTATTAGATGAAGACAATATTTAATATAGGAGACTATCCTATCAATGTATTTGGACTGTTATAACTGTTATAAAGGGAACTAAAATATTTAGTACCAGGATAGGAGAAGTAACGATAATTATATGTATGATCATAGTTTCATTATTTCTTTATTACTATTGGATATGGGGGTAAGAATGAAGAATGGATAAGGTATATTCATTAGAAAGTATAAAAAAAGAAATTGAAAGAAAACAAGAGGAGCTTAACAAGTTAGTTATAAGTGAAATAAATAAAAATAAGTTTTAATACTTAGCATGGAGTTAGATAGTGTAATTAATCAATATTATAACCTTAGCATGTGATGGATTAATTTATTGTTTATGTTGAAGGGAGGTATTGTTATGGGATGTTGTGGTGGAGGTTATCAACCAAATAATAGAAAAATGAAGGAATGGGGAGATAAAAATAACAAAGATAATTCAAGTATAAAATCAAACCATATGTTATTAATAGTAGGACTATTACTTTTGGGATTTGTTGTTTATAAGTTTATAATTTAATATATTTAACTTTTTGAAAGATAAAATAAATTGGAGGGAAAATATGCATTTTTTAGATCAATATGCTTATGGTTTATGGGGGTCAGTCTTGTTTAATATC
>CAZPWO010000213.1:0-2691 GCA_964590525.1 uncultured Herbinix sp.
CTTCCAGTACCCCGCTTAACATCTCCATAACAGAATCTGTCGAAACAAGATTAAAGTAATCTTTGTCTAGGATAATTGCTTCTATGGAATGCCTAATAAGATCCATCGTGTCCACAAGAATGCCTAGGGCTGTGTCATGCTGTTGATTGCGGAAATGGTGGATGGTTTTATCTATTTTGTTAAGTAGCTTAATATTCATATTAAATATATCCAAAATATTATTTGTCACTGATGGTCACCTCGGGATATCTTTATATATTAAGGTAAGGAGATGTAATCTCGATACTCTTCTATTTTGCAAATGAAATAAGTTTCTTAACATAATTAGAATCTATTTCCTGATCAAGACTGCATATTAAATAGTAATAAAAATTAGACGATTCTTTAAACAAAAGCTTTCTAACCAACGGAATACTTCTATAATCTGGGTATCTATCCAACACAATTTTAGTGATTCCTGTTAGTAAATCTACAGATATTGAACCATATGTGTTTATAAAGTTCTTAATAATAGTTATATAGGTTATTATATATTCATTGTCATAATAATCTCTATATAAATCATATATATTTCTATTTTTTAGTTCATCTAATTTTAATTCCTCTATCCAAAATCTATGTAATCTCTTTTTCCGGTCTTCCGTATTATTAGAAGCTGAGCCTTTCCTATCTATATAATGGTACATATATAAATTATGCTCCAAATAGATCTACATTTTGAAGTCAAATATCCATCCGATAGACCTTTGGATATGAATGGCTTATCAGATGAGCAGATGAACACAGGGCCGGAAAAAAGTATCATGAGCCTCGGTCATATACCAGAGCTTTTACATTAATAAATCCTCATAATCATTTGTAAAGCCACAATACTTTCCTTTTTCATATGTAGATGACGAGGTTAATGCTTGCTTGATGCAAAGGCAATTTTTACTTGTTATATTATATATTTTACACCCATCTTTATTAGTACATATGCATCCACTCTCAGGGTAGTACAGTACATATTTGCAATGTATATCATAATTCCTATACTTTATATTAGATATAATCATATAATTGCATTGAGGCAATAAATCGCTATAATATGCTTTAGTGCCATGATGTGGTACTTTTATATACTTATATTCATCTTTTAGTAATTTTTTGATGTGGTTATTAAAATTAC
Source organism: uncultured Herbinix sp. (assembly GCA_964590525.1). GTDB lineage: Bacteria > Bacillota > Clostridia > Lachnospirales > Lachnospiraceae > Mobilitalea. The sequence goes on from CAZPWO010000213.1 coordinate 1,169, forward strand.
TCGAGCTAACATCCCCTAAAAAAAGTATATTATTTTCTTGCCTTAGATGTTGAAAAACAATAGAGTATTCATTCTGTATATCTTTAATCTTGGTTATGTCATCTCTTGTTAATATATTTATATGACTAAGTGGATATGATGTTAAGGCTTCAATATCATCAGCTATATTTTGGGATATTACTTTAATATCATTATCAATTTGAATACTATACTGTGTTGTATCCTCATTCTGTAATCGTATGCAATTATCTGTTATACTATCAATTCTTTCGCCCAATACTTCTAAATGAGAAATATCCTCAGTGTTTTCTTTCTTATGAATGTCAATATAATGGATAATTCGACTTTTTATATTATCTAAAATCTGATTGATTGTTGATTTATTACACAATGTCGGCCATAAAACTTCTATATTATTTACAATTTTATCTCCTTGTTTTACAAATTTAATAGTTCCACCCGTTTTAACTATATTTTTATTTATTAATTTTGGTATTATTGATAGCAAGCTATAAGCAAATCTATATGCATTAGTTCTTCTCCCTAATAGTGCTATCGCATATAGTTGAATAGTGATTTCTTCTTTTGTAAAAAAATTCGGAAGATAAAATGTATCGAAAGCATCTTTTTTTAGTTGCTCTATTCCACTATAATGATCTTTATGAAAATGTGTCAAAAGACCTGCTGTTTTTCCTGATAACTCGTTATTAATATCTTTGATAATATTGCTAAATATAACTTTTCCTTGTTTTGTCGTTCCACAATCAACCAATAATCTACACTTTTTACCATACAAAATAAAACTATCTCCAAAACCTACATTATAAACTCTAATTTTATCAATCATATGAAATCCCCCTACTATTTTATCGTAGTGTAAATACGATAAAATCAACTTATATCTCTGCTACAAAGATTCTTGATAAATAGATGATATCTCATCTCTATACATGTTTTCTAGATTCTTCCTTGGCTTCCAGCCTAATTTGCGAAGTTTTTCTGATGAAAGCTTTATATTCGTATCCGCAGCATATCCATAGGATGTATCCTGAGAAATATCATAGACGACTTTAATCCTATTCAATGCAATCTTCTCAGCTACCAAATGAGCCATATCACGTATCCGCATCGTGTTTTCTTCATTAGCTACATTATAAGCTTCCCCATCTTGTCCATCATTTTGTATGATAAATAATGCATTAAGGGCATCCCTTGACTCACAGTAATTCCCCATGGATAAGCCTTTGGTATGCAATACAATATCTTTACCCTCATAAGCGGCTCTTGCGAACTGTGCAAAGACTCTCTTATCGTCTGGATCTATTCACTCTGATAGAATTCATTCATATATTCCTGAAACTCTGGTTGTAAAGGTCAAATCGTTCGCCTAGGCTAAATTAAATTTTTGTGACATACTTTAAAAAATTGAAAAAACTAGTAAGTTTTTTAAAGGAGGTCACTTAAAATGGATCAATTAACTCACACCGTGCGTGGTTATAGGTGGAAGGATATTATTCTGAGAT
>CAZPWO010000214.1:0-2641 GCA_964590525.1 uncultured Herbinix sp.
AATACTACTGTCTGCCTTAAAATCTCTACCTTTTAATTTTACAGTGATGTCTTGTAACCCCTTATAAATATGTCTTGGAGATATGCCAGATATACTTAAGTCTTGGCTAGCCCTCAAGTCTCCATCACCCCTGTCTTCTCCCTCTAACCAGTATGTCTTAACATCTTGTAGTTTTTCCTCTGGAAATTTTACCTCTAGGCTTCTGTCTGACTTTGTCATTGTATCATGGGCCTTGTATGATATTTCATATTGGCTATATAACTGAGAATGAATCATATCATAAAATGAAGTTAGGCTATCACTATTAGAAACATAAACAAATTCACCGTTTCCACTTCTTGAGATAGTGTTAAGGTATCCTGTGTCAACCTCTGATCCTAATCCCATTGTATATAATGTTACATCTTTTTTTGATGCTAACTGACCTATTTCTGCGTATATAGCTTCAGATGATTTTGGCCTGCTGTCTTGTCCATCTGTTAATAAAAGAAGAACATTATTCTCACTTTTATTAGATGGCATTTTCCCAAGGCTATTTACTACAGCTGAAAACATATCAGTACCACCTTGTGCAGTCATAGCTTCTGCAAAAGATATCAGGCTATCATCTTCTGTCCCGAATGATTTTATATCTACAATTGCATCATTAAATGTTACAACAGACAAATTTTCTATTGGATTCTTGTCTTTTATAAAGGTTACAACAGCATCTCTTAAAGCTTGTATACTAGCAGACATACTTCCTGAGACATCGCATACAAGCATAATGTTGGACCCAGTATAATTAATCTTACTTAAAGTAAAATCAGTTATTTGAGAACCAGTGTCATATATTTCTAATGCTGATTTAAGTTCCTTTATATTACTTATGTAGTCACTATCAATTTGAACTCTTGCAACAATATCTTCAAAGTTAGATGTATCAATTTTACCGATTGATATGGAAGTTTTCACCCTACTAACATAGTCAACAGCCGTTTGAGCAAAGTTTGCTAAAGGCCTACTAATCTCTTCAACTATAGGGTCATTACTTTCTCCTAGCCTAGAATTATCCTTGACTCTTTCTCTTGGAGTTTGGTACTGAGGTGAGATAATCTTCTCTACATTCACCGTTAGAGAGTGATCAAGTACAGTATTAACATAATCTGAAACATTCTTTATGTTTTCCGTGATACTATCTTCATCATTATTTATTACACTAATAATATTAGACATAGCCGTAACGTAATTGTCATCCTTATTGTCCTGTGAACTATATAGGGCCTGGCTAATATAGGAATCTGCAGAGCTTTGATTTTCAAAATAGTCATCTATCTTAGCCAGTTCCAGATATACTTTTGTTTGATCTGTTCCAGCTTTATTTTTAGCTGCTACAGTTAATTGTTCTTTAATTGCCACCAATACAGGGTTATCCAGCTGATTTGAGATGGCAGATACACGCGCCTTAAATGCGTTCTTTTCCTGGATTGTTAGCCCCTTTTGATTTTTTCCAGATATTTTATTTATCCTGTTTTTAATAGCCAATCCATCTGAACTATTTGTCTTATGATAATCATCAGAAAAGTCTGACTTTTTAACTAGGCCACTCATATATAGTTCAGCTGAAATCATTAGTTCGTGATAGGAAGATCTGTCATCTAACCCTTCTGTTATTGACCCATAATCTCCTGCCATTATATGTGTTTTTATTCTTCCCTTATTAACAAGATCTAATTTTAGGTATTGGGGCGCTCTTTTCTCTATCTCATTAAATACACTTATATATTGGCTAGAAGGTCCCTCTTCCAATAGGTCTGTATAAGTCTCTGAAACACTGGCAACTGCATTAGCATAATTGGAAGCATCAGCTGAAATTGAATATTGAGCTTGTATTTTGCTTTTTATATCTGCTTTTATATCATTTACAGAAGTTTCTTCAATCTTTTTCATTTCCTCAAATGAAGTTTCTTTATAGCCATATTCAGTAATATCTTCCCCTAATTCTTTAAGATATTCAATCATCACTAAATCTGCAAAATTACCAGATGTTTTTTCATTGGCAAGCTTCACTTCTTCTGATTGTTCATCAATTAAATTAGTATTTTCACTTAGATATTTATAAAGGCCCCTAGCACTTTCATAGTCTTCCTCAAAAAGTGCAATTCTTGCATTAAGCAAGCTACAGTCATCATCATAACCATAAACATTACTATAGTCTTCTATTACTTCTGTGGCCTCATCATATGCACCTTCTTCTATAAGTGCATAAGCAAAGGATATCATTTCTTTATGGGACAAATCAGAATCCCTTACAATATTACTTATGAATTCTTGCCCTCCGTAAAAAATCATCGTTCCACAGCTTACAGTAAGTAGCAATGTTAGTAATATTTTATTCAAATTAAATGCTCGTCTTTTTATTAAAAACATTATAACTATAATTGTTCCTGGCAATAAACCTAATCCTATTTGTAGCAAAATATTCACGATTATTTACACTCCTCACAAAAACTCTCCATGCCTTCACACGGAGAGTTTTTTATTATTAATCCAATATTGATAAGCAAAGTTCCCCTAATTCTATAAATAAAATAGCATCAGGGTGATTTTATAATTATATCGGAATGATGTCAAGATAGTTATACAACTTTTCTCATCTCAT
>CAZPWO010000215.1:0-2639 GCA_964590525.1 uncultured Herbinix sp.
GTTTTCGGCCCTATTCATAGCCGTCGAATGGGATCATCGTTGGGAATGAATCTTTTGCCCTTTGATGGTAAGTTGTGCAACTTCGATTGCATCTATTGTGAATGTGGATTTAACGAGAATTTTAGAACACGTACAAAGTTGCCAACACGTCAAAATGTGAAAGATGCACTAAAAGACAAACTAATAACACTGAAAGAAGAAGGCACAAAAATTGATGTGATAACCTTTGCTGGTAACGGAGAACCCACAATGCATCCAGAATTTGCGGGTGTGATAGACGACACTATTGAACTTCGCAATAAGTATAGCCCCCATGCAAAGATAAGCGTGCTTACAAATGGAATTAGTGTAGGTAAGAAAGCAATATTTGAAGCATTGCAAAAAATAGAAATCCCTGTATTGAAGCTCGATTCAGCCTTTGACAAGACTGTAAAGCTAATAGACAGACCCAACTCCCCTACTTACACTGTTGCCAAACAAGTGGAATTGTACAAACATTTTAAAGGCGATTTTGTGTTGCAAACAATGTTTCTGAGAGGATCATTTAAAGGACAGACAGTTGACAACACAACAGAAGAGGAAGTCTCGGCGTGGTTAGAGCTCGTAAAAGAGCTTAGTCCACGCGAGGTGATGATTTACACCATCGATAGAGAAACGCCTGCAAAAGAGCTTGTAAAAGCTCCTATTGAGGTATTAAATGAGATTGCTGAGAGGGTAAAGCAGTTAGGCATTAAAACGAATGTGGCGGGGTAGATATCAAATCTGACATGAAAATGATATAGTATCACTTTAATAAATAAATCAGATTCAATGAAAACGCTAAGAACTTATTTCTTAGCGCATCAACATATCTAAATCGACTCTTTCTCCGTCCTCATTTTAATTAAGTGATAGATTTGTATAATAGCTACAAACCCATTAGATATTGCTACAGGCCATGCTTGTAGCAATATACCATAAGCTACAAAGAAAAGACAGCCTATAAGGTTGATAACACGAATACGTACTATCTGTTTTGGAATAAATGAAAGCACTAAGAATGTCATGGCAAAATAGCCAACAATTTCAACGATATCCATACTATTAAATTTTTTGTTACCTACAAATATAGCGGTATTTCTTTAGAAACACCGCTATAAATTATTTTGATTGTAAATGCGTTCTATCTGGATGGTAGAGACGCAAGATTTTGCCTATCTACGAAATTATCTCGTTTCATACGATAGCAATCGCTGATCACCTTCCAACTTACGCATTGCTGTAATATCTTGCGTTACTTCCACAACCCCCAAATAGTTATTTTCTTTGTCTCTCACAGCCGAGTATTCAATATAGATAAATCTTCCCTGAAAGTTCGACATCCAAAACATGGCTTTGTTCTCTTTGCCACTTTTGAAATCTTCGATTATTTGTTCAACAATATTCACACTGCCGGGAGGATGACACATTCGCACATCGCGACCAATAATGGAGCGATTGCGCTCGAACACACGATTGGGACTATGTGAGAAGAAAGCAACCTTATCATTAGCATCTACAAAAGTTATATCAATAGGTAAATGCAAGAACAATGCTTCTAATTGTTTGATATCAAACGAACCTGATGATAACTGAATAGCATCTGCGTCAACATATTTCTGTTTTTCGATAGTTACACCCTTAGGCTTCCACTCGTCTTCGGGGTCGATAAGGCAAAAGCCAAACTCCAAAGTTTCGGAATATATCTTGTACCACTCTTCTTCGGTGAGTGTATCCATAGCCATTGGGAAAAGTATTTCCTCTTCTTTCATAATCATGCCATCAACCAATTCTAGCACTGTAGTAAGATGGTTATCTATAATCGATTGCATTTGCTCTACAGTTGTAATAGATCTTTCGAGTTCTTTGATAGCAGTATTTAAGAAACCTCTCAACTCATCGTGCTTGCCCCACATAACTGTTGGTGGGCCTGTGATAAGATGTTTCTCCATGTATGGAAACAACAAGAACTCTTTTCTTTTATAGTGTTTGTCTATATCAGAAAGTGCATTAAAGATAGTGCGCATTTGTAGTACAAATCCTGGCAACTTGTCATTTGTCAACCCTTTAGCAGTTTCAATCAGACCATAAGCTTTCTCAGTTTCGTTTTTAAGCGCAACGTTTTCTTTCTTAAAAGTATCTACAGGATGACCAGCAGGTATAGTTTTTGCCCCACTCTGGTCTATTTTACCATCTAAGATATCTGTATGTATATCGCAAAACTGAAGAATTTCTTCTTCGGTCAACAGGTTGCTGTTTATCATCTCCTGCTCTACCTCAACCACTTCGTTGTAAGGTACATTAGTAAGACCCTGAATCAGTTCCTCACGTAATGAGTCGATGTTTTCACCTGCATGCACCCTTAGCAACAGACTGCGTAGTTTGTCTTTACGCAGTGAAGAGTTATTTATAAATTCACTCATAGAATATTTAGTTTTTTATCATTGTTAGTATCATTTTAAAAGACTCCACTGCATGTAATGCATGTGGAATATTGGCAGGCATTATAATGCTATCTCCTTTTTTTAGTTCGTGCAGAGTACCGTCAATAGTAATTTCCACTTCTCCATCAATTACCTGCACCAATGCATCGTAAGATGCACTATGCTCTGTGAGTCCCT
>CAZPWO010000216.1:0-2636 GCA_964590525.1 uncultured Herbinix sp.
TCTTCTTCTAAAAGATGTTCACCACTCCATATTGGTTCTTTATATCTTACTAAGGAACTTTCAGTAACCTTATTAAAAATCAGTCGATTTGGATTGAAGCTGTATCTTAAGCCTGATATGTATAGCTGGGCTTCTTTCATTAGCTTTGTAACAGAAGCATCTACTTCACATACTGCCTTTAATTCTTTCCCTGTAAGATAAACTGATAATAGAGGATATCCAGACAACTTATCTGCTCCTACCCCTAGGGAACTAACGCTAAATGCATCTGCAGTCCTTATATCCCCTTGATAAAAGGAGTTACGGACAGTTCCAACCGGCACAACTGCAGCATCTACTGGGATATAATCATCTCCTTCTGCCATTTTCACTGCATATATATAAGCATCAGCAATTAAGTTTCCAAGAATAGATTCTTCATGATTATCATTCATATGACCAGTGGAAGGAAAACTAAAAGGAGCCTTAGCTATAATCTCATCAACCTTAAGATTGAATTTACTAAAATATTCTTCTTCTACTATTTCTTCAAAGTCACCTATCTGCCTAGCTATTTCTTCATCTTCAACAATAGTATCATCAACAGGAATAAGCTTATACTCTTTTAAGGTCCAGTCCTGTTTATCTTGAGACCCTAACTTTATCACTCCAAGATAATTACCATATCTATGGGCTGAACCTATAATAGTTTCCCCAATAATAATTGGCTCATCTAATTGGCTATGGGTATGGCCACTAATAATAATATCTATCTCTGGGACCTTGTCAGCTAGGATTTCATCTTCTGACTTGGATTTATCAGCCTTGGTACCTGAATGGGATAGGCAGATAATTAGGTCAACATTCTCTTCTTCCTTAAGTATCTTAACCACCCGCTGTCCCTGGCCTATCTGGTCTTCAAACACTATTTCTGACATTGGAGCCATTGAAGCAGATTCCTCTCCCATAATAGCAAAGACACCAATCTTTATCCCATTTTTATTAATAACTGTATAATCCTTAACCCCATAGTTTCTAAAGGCTTCTTGGAGCTTATCCAGTGATGGGGTCAGTTTTCCCTCTTCATCCTTTGGGAAAATGGCGTTGGACATTAACATATCTGGCAAGACATCACTCTTATTCTTCGCCGCATTTAAACTAGCAGCTAGGCCTTCTGCCCTATAGTCAAACTCATGATTTCCTAGGGTAAGAGCATCATATCCCATCTGCCCCATTATTCTTAGTTCTGGAGATTCACTGGCAAATATAGTTTGAAATATTGTCCCCATGGAATAGTCCCCTGCATCAAGCAAGATAAGGTTTTCCTCTTGTTTCCTATATTCATTAATTAAAGTCTGCAGCCTTGCAAGGCCTGCAACTTCTCTAATCTCACCATCCACTTCTAGCTTATAGGGGTTAAAATTGCTGTGTAAATCATGGGTGAATAAGATTGTCAGCCTTTCTTCCTCAGATTCAGCTTTCACCAAGGGAACTTTAACTGTTAGAATTATTATAAGTGTAAATAATACTATGGAAGGCAAGTATTTTAATAGTCTTTTCATTTTCACTTTTACCTTTCTTTCTATGTAAATATGGATTGCTTTCTCACTACTTATTATAATATACTTTTGTATTAGTTGCCACGGATTCTGGCAACTTAATACTAGCATAAGACTTTATATGATTTACCTATGCAATAATTTATGTTAAAATTAATTGGTTACTATTAATTCATAAAATATGATTAGTAAGGATTGATTTATTTGAAAACTGTTAGCAGACTTACTCAAGCTTATGACAAAGCTAAGATAATACCTTTTAATAAAGATTCTAAATTTATTTTTTTCAGCGATACTCACCGGGGTGATGATAGTGTCTCCGATGAATTCACTAGGAATCAACACATTTTTCTTCACGCCCTTAATTATTATCACAACAGGGATTATACATATGTTGAAGCAGGGGATGGAGACGAACTATGGGAACATCCAAAGTTTAAGCATATTCGCCTGGCTCACAAGGATGTATTTATTGCCATGAAGAAATTTTATGATGATGATAAGTTACTTTTACTATACGGAAACCATAACATATATCTAAAATCCAGGGAATATGTAGAGGAAAATCTATATAGCTTTTATGATGAATATGAACAAGAAAGGGTTGATCTTTTTCCTGGGATTGTTCCCCATGAATCTGTCATATTAAGGAGCGAAGAAACCGGGCAAAACATCCTGGTTGTCCATGGCCACCAAGGGGATTTGATGAATGATCGATTCTGGCGGGTTTCTATGTTTTTCTCAAGATATTTTTGGAGATTTATGCATGTAGTCGGCTTTCAAAACCCTTCCAGCCCTGCTGTAAACCTATATAAAAGACACAGAGTTGAAAAGAAATATAACAAATGGATTGAAAAACATAAGACAATGCTAATATGTGGGCATACCCATAGGCCTAAGTTTCCAAAGCATGATGAATTGCCTTACTTTAATACAGGTTGTTGTATCAACACTAGAGGGATGCCAGGGATAGAGATTATTGATAATAAAATCCTTATGGTGGACTGGAGAGTTTATGCAGACGATGATGGGGTTATGCGTATTAAAAGGACTGTTGTTAGGGGGCCAGAGCCCTTGGAGCGTTATGATATGGATTAA
>CAZPWO010000217.1:0-2610 GCA_964590525.1 uncultured Herbinix sp.
ATATAGAAGAAATAGAACAAACAGGTGGGTTTGAGTCTTCAAGTCCATTTGGAGTGAAAACTGATGAAAGTGGAATTTACATTAAGTCAGAGAATATGTTAGTCAAAATTCATCCAGTAACAGGAGAACAAGTTGGACTGGTAAACACTGATGAAAATATTCTACATTTTGCAAGAACTGATGATTATGCTGCAATAATTACTGAAAATGGATATGTTTTCTTTGATGAAAATGCTAATATGATAAATTATCAAGATGATGACTCAAGTAATGATTTTATACAAATGGCAGGAGAATGGGTTATTGTTGGCAGTAGAAATTCTCCTAATATTAGAATTATGAAGTTTGAAAGCCATCCTGAAAGCCAAATATTCACATACGATCCATCTTATGATCATGATGAAGCAAGGATAAGTGCAGATGGAAAAACGGTAATGCTATTTTCTTATGATAGAATAGGTTTATACAACATGGATGGATGCATAATAACAGAGATATCTATTCCTAATGCAGAACAACTTCATGATCAACAATATATAAGGGATGAATCTGGATCTCGTCTTGAACTAATATATAATGATGGTAAGATTTTAGCATATTCAGCAAAAGACGGAAGTTTAGTTTATGAGGTTAATGGAGAAAAACCAGATTTAACTCTTTATGAGGAGTTTTATACAGACAGATTTTTAATAGAATCTCCACTTCATGGACCTCCAAAAGCTTATGATAAGAAAACAGGAAAATTTATATGTGAATTGGAGAAGGATGCGTATCTTACTTATGTGACGCAAGTTGAAGAATATGTTATTACAGAATATATTACAGCTGATGGTGAGAGATATGGCCTAATATTAAATGAGGATTGTAAGGTGTTAGCAAAGTTGCCAAATCTTTCTGATATTGTTGGAAATGAATTAATCTTTGATGATTATACTGGAAATTTGCGAAAAACTCGCATTTATCATATTAATGAGCTTGTGGATCTAGCTCGAAAGCAAATAAAGATTAAGGGGGAGTAAAATGAAAAGGATCAGGAGAATATTACCAATGATTCTGGCAATATTAATGCTAGTTTCATACACACCTGTATTTTCTACATCAGAAATAACAGAACCAGAAATAACAGAACCAGAAGTAACAGAGACAGAGGAAATAGAAGTGAAAGAAGAACCAGAGGAAGTAGAAGAAACAGAAGAAACAGAAGAGGAGCCAGAGGAACCAGAAGAAGTAGAAAAAACAGAGATTAAAGAGAGAGTAAATCTGGAACAAATAATTTATAACCTGGGGAATCAAGAAATTACAGTTGGCTACGATGAAAATCAAGCTAAAGATACACCTTGGAGCTATAAATTATTTGATGAGGAAGGTAATTATAGTATACAGTTAGAAGATAATGCTTATTTTCCTTATGAAGTTCAATTTAAAGTTGACAATTCAACTATGGAAGAATGGTTTGATGGACCAGATAGTACTATTGAAATAAATGGTCATGTTTTCAGTGTACATTCGGAACAAAATGATGATACTAGGTTGTCTCAAATAGGTTTATGGGTAGGTGAAGAATATATACCAGTTAAACCTGAACCTAAGAGATTTATGAATGGAATGATTCAACCTATGTCACTTCTTCCTTTAGAAGAAAAAAACTTGAATGTAGACTTAAGCTCCTATAACTATTTGCAACTAAAAAAAGTTGAAATATCTGCTATTCTTGGTGGTGAGAATACAGGTAATGGTGATAAAGTAGTTTGGAAGCGTCTTTCTACTAAAGAAGGTGAAGTAATAACAGATAAATCTGATATATTAGATTTTTCAACTATAAATAGTAATAGCTTTAAAATGGAGCTAATAGTGGGAAGTGCATTGCAACTTGATTCTGGAAATACTAGATATATTGTTACTATTACCAAAAGCAACAAAAAAATATTAGAAAGTGGAAGTATTTATAAGAGCGTTAGTGGTATGCGACAAGAAGTAACTCCAAAGAATATTTCCAATAATACGATATCTTCCAACTTATATAATGAATATATACGAAACATTCTATCAAAAGATGATATAATTGCAGAGGCTTTCTATGTAGGACTAACCTTAAATTCAACTTACAATGGACTAGATTCAGTAAGGGTATATGAGGGCAATTTTAATTCCTTGGAAGATATAAAAACTGCATTAAAAAACAATGATAAACTTGATATTACAGATAAATTATTAAATCAGAATTTATCAAATAAAGATTCTGGGTTTAAAATTACAACGAGAGAAGGACAAACTTCTTATCAGGAATTTTTTACATTTGTATTTGAAGAAGAATTTATATATCGTGTACAATTTTCTATTAATGGTGTTTATAATGATGTGGATGCATCTTCTAGACTTTATGCAAAAGATTCAACATATTCAAATATTGTTCAGGGGACTTCGAGAACATATTTAAATGGTGGTATATATAAACATACTTATACCTTAAAAAGTGGTTATCTAAGTGATGATATACATTATCTACGCTTAGGATATATTCATGAAAACAATTATGTAAATGATGGATATAAATATATTACAAAAGCTGTACTAGGACATTTTAATACAGTAGATGAAGCTAACGACCAG
>CAZPWO010000218.1:0-2610 GCA_964590525.1 uncultured Herbinix sp.
CATTACGTCCGTCTCCATAGGCTATAATCATCGCTTCTACATATACTTTCCCAATGGTCGCAAGCCCAGCAACTTTTTGAACGTATTCAATTAATTCTTGGTCATCTTCAAAAAATACTTTTAAGGCATCTTGCCAAATATCTGCATTATCATCACTTGGATCAACTGCTGTCTGTTTCGTGATAAAATGCTCGTAATGATGTTCAAAGCGTTCGCCCGTTTTTAAATCTAGCGTATGTGACGGGGTATTGAGTAAGAATTCATCTTTATCAAGCGCACTCGGGTAAATCTCAAGTCTAGTTTTTGCTTCTTTTGTCGTTGCGTGAATTGCACGAGTATCTCCTCGCTTAACGGCATATTTCTTATAATTTTCAGCTGTCAAATACTGCCGATAAGCATGCGCTTGTGCTTTATTAAAAAGAGTGATGGCTTTTTTAGTTGGTAAACTTTCTAGTAAATCAAGTGCACCATTTTCTTTCATCTCGGCTCGTGCCTTTTTTAATAGACTCTCCGCTTCCTCCACTTGCCTTATAGCCAAATCTTGTGATAAGCCTTGTGCTTTTAAATCGGATTCTTCCCAGTAGCTTCCGTTATAAACGAGGTATTTCGTAGACGGGGAATAGCGCACCTTTGTCTCGTACTCCTGTACAAAAACCTCTGCTTGTCCAATATCTGAATACTCGGATGGCTTTAAAAGAAAATCCATATGATACTTTTCAGGCGGAATGTATCCTTCAAGAGAAGCTATTTTTCTACCAAACTTTAAGGCACTTTGCCAAATGAGCGCTAGTTCTTCATCGGGAAGTGGCGGTTCACAAAGAGTAGCTTTTTCGTCAAATAACGCTTTTGCCTCGTCAGTATCGCCGTACCGAATAAGTACACGACCCGCATAGTGGCTCATCGTATTATTGCGATTTCCTTCAGGGATTTTATCAAGGTCTGCATCCCACGCTTCGAAATCATCTATTAAAAATTCCGTGATAGTTTGGTCACCGTCATGTATAAGAATTTCAGGATGGCTTACCCCGAAAATAAGCCTCGCACTATCAAGCGCATTGCGATCAAAGAACGGAAATGTATCCGCAATTTTTATTTTCAGTTGCTTGTACTCTTCTTCATCGGCGATAGTTTCTGTTTGAAAATACACATGAAAACGCGGTCTTGCAGACAGACTCCCTTTTTGCTTCATGTGATTGCGACTAGAAACAACGACACAAGACACATTTGGAAAAGCGGTGACGATGTCCGCCATATCTATCCAGTCCGCGGCATCATCTGAATGGTCGTTATCTAAATCCAACACTACATTGTCCGCTATTAGAAAATTGGCACTTGAGCGTTGATGTTTATCAAATTCTGCACAAACATGGTCATAAGCAACTGCGTCTCGTAAACTATGTTCATCTGTAATGACGGCTTGATTAGAAAATGACAGACTATTTTCCCTTCCAACTGTTGGTGCTGTATATAAATGCATGGCTCTCATGGATGAATCTCCTCCATATCCTTTGTGAAATTTCGAACGGTTTTATTTTTACGTTTTGCCCGCGATAGTTCACGGGCCATTCCTTGTGAAAGCGTGTCGCCAAAAATCCAAATCTCTTCACATCGATCGAGTAATATTAAGTTCATTTTCATAGCAAGTTCTCTTTCCTGAACGTTGTCATCGTCCATAAACTGTGGAAAGAGAAGGTGGGGTGCAATTGGAATCGCACCCTTATATACTGCAAACCGTGAATATGTCCTTGCTCGCTTCACATTCGTTTCCACATCTCCACGGTACGGGGAGCAAATATAAACAATGGGAAGATAAAGCATCTCCTTAAGTGCTAAAAAAGCAGTCGGGTCTGGATACCCTTTTGCATTAAAAAAATCATTTCACATTGTTTTTCCTCCTAGTCTTTTTGATAAAATTCACAAGTAAATCCTTCAGCATCTAGCTGTAAATCTGGTGCCCATTTGGGACTTTGACCGATCAGATGATTCACTTCTTCTACGTTAGCTGAATGCTTCGGTACTTCTAAGACCACCTCATCATGGACGTGCATCACAATCTGAAAACCTGCATCACGGAGGCGTAACATGGCTTCTGCTAAAATATCTCTTGAAATGGCTTGAACGATATTCTCTACAAGCTTGCCCCCGTAACTTTCTGTTCGTTCCCACTTACGGCCAAGTCCGACATTTTCATACGTAATGGACTCCCCACCAAAGCGATTTATGCCCATACGAGGTTTTACGTAAGCAAGTCTTCTACCACTGGGCAACTGGATAAAAAGAAACCCTTTTTCATAGGAAAATATTAGACAACCAAAACGCTGCTTCGTCCTCGTTTGAATGACGTTTTTGGTAATACGGTCAATATCCCACCAAAGCCCGACAATGTTTGGGTTCGCATCTCGCCATGCATCAACAATTGGTTGGAGTTCATCTTCTTCAAGACCCATCTGGGTAGCTCCCATCGCTTTTAAAGCACCGACTGATCCGTTATAACCACAGGCCAGTTCAGCTATTTTCCCTTTCTGTCGCAAGTGTCCATTGACCCCATTCTTTTCAACAGGAACACCAAACATTTGACTTGCTGACTGACAATAGATGTCTTCACCTCTT
>CAZPWO010000219.1:0-2603 GCA_964590525.1 uncultured Herbinix sp.
ATTGGACAATATATCCAGCAAATGTTATTGTTAATAGTGAGTTTTAATTATATTCCAATAAGGAGGAGTTTTATGAGAAAAATGAAGAAAAGATCAATAGGTATTATATTATCCATTATGATACTTTCATCATTGCTTGTAGCTTGTGGTGACGATACAGAGACATCAGGTGAAGCTGAAGGCAAAACAGTAGGGGTATGTATGCCGACAAAAGATTTACAACGTTGGAATCAAGACGGAGCCAACATGAAGAAAAGACTTGAAGAAGCTGGCTATGAAGTTAACCTTCAATATGCCAACAATGAGATAACCCAGCAGGTTAACCAGATAGAGAACATGATAACAAATGGAGTAGACCTACTAGTTATAGCTTCCATAGACGGAGGATCACTGGGAACTGTTTTAGAAGATGCTAAGAAAGAAAACATTCCTGTGATTGCATATGACCGTCTTATTATGGAGACAGATGCAGTGTCATATTATGCAACATTTGACAACTACAAGGTAGGAGAATTTCAAGGACAATATATCGTAGATAATTTAGACCTGGAAACTGTAGATGGACCTTTTAATATAGAATTATTTACAGGATCTCCAGATGATAATAATGCCAGATATTTCTTTGGTGGGGCCATGGATATATTGAATCCATATATAGATAGTGGAAAGCTTATTGTAGTATCAGGGCAAAAGGAATTTGAAGAAGTTGCTACATTAAACTGGTCAACAGAAGAAGCACAGAAGCGTATGGAAAATATTATAACGGCTTATTACACAGATAGCACTGAACTAGATGTTGTTCTTTCTAGTAATGATTCATGTGCAATTGGTATTAGTAATGCTTTAGTAAATGCAGGCTATAAGCAAGACAACTTCCCTATACTAACAGGCCAGGACTGCGACATTACAGCAATGAAGAATATTATAGCTGGACATCAATCCATGTCAATATTTAAAGACACCCGTACCTTGGCGGCCAAGGTAGTTGAGATGGTAGAAGCCATTATGACTGACAAAGAAGTTCCAGTAAATGATAAAGAAACTTATGACAATGGAACTGGGGTTGTTCCAACTTATCTATGTGATCCAGTATTTGCAGATATCAATAATTACAAAGAACTACTGATTGATACAGGATACTATACAGAGGATCAGTTAAACTAGCTTGTTGCTTTTTTTCCTTTTATGGGTGTTGTGCTGCTTGCAGTCAACACCTATATATACATATTCTGAAAACAGATAGTTTACTTAGGAGGGAGAAAGATTGGCAAACATAATTTTAGAAATGAAGAATATCAGCAAGCATTTTCCAGGGGTAAAGGCACTTGATAATGTAAATCTTCAAGTTGAAGAGGGAGAAATCCATGCACTGGTAGGGGAAAATGGTGCTGGAAAGTCAACTTTAATGAATGTACTAAGTGGCATTTATCCATACGGAAGTTATGAAGGGGAGATATTATATCAAGGGGAAAAATCCAGATTTAACACTATAAATGATAGCCAAGAAAAAGGAATTGTAATCATACACCAGGAGCTTGCCTTGGTGCCATACATGACAATAGGAGAAAATATATTCCTGGGAAATGAACGGGGAAGTTTCTTGAATATTGACTGGGAAGAAAGCCATTCCCAAGGGAAAAAACTTCTTAAGACTGTGGGCTTAGAAGAATCCTCAAAAACATTAATAAAAGATATTAGTGTAGGCAAACAACAGTTAGTAGAAATAGCAAAAGCCTTATCTAAGAAGGTGAAGCTACTTATTCTAGATGAACCAACAGCATCTTTAAATGAAGCAGAATCTAAAAGGTTGCTAAAGTTATTATTAGACCTAAAGAAAGATGGAATAACTTCTATATTAATATCCCATAAGTTAAATGAAGTAGAATATGTGGCAGATAAGATTACAATCCTGCGGGATGGAAGTACAATAGAAAGCCTTGATAAAAACAAGGATGATATAAATGAAAGTCGGATTATTCAGGGGATGGTGGGACGCAAACTGACAGATAGATTCCCTAGTAGGGCAAATATTTAATAGGGGGTGTTAGTTTAGAGCTTAAGAACTGGACAGTATACCATCCTATTTATTCAGGGCGTAAGGTAGTTGATGATCTTTCATTATACCTAAGAAAAGGTGAAGTTGTAGGAATTGCAGGTCTAATGGGGGCAGGAAGAAGCGAACTTGCCTTAAGTATATTTGGAAAAAGTTATGGGACTAAAATCTCTGGAAGGCTTTTTCTTTATGGGGAAAGACTAGAGTTGAATAGGGCAAGGGATGCAATAAACCATAAGATTGCTTATATGACAGAGGATAGGAAGGAACAAGGACTTATTCTGTCCAACTCAATTAGGGTTAATACAAGTCTAGCCAAGATGGAGAAGGTAAGTCATAAAGGAAGTATAAATAGGCAAGAAGAATTCAGGGCTGCTTCAGATTATGTGAAAAAACTTAATATAAAATCCACTTCAATAGAAGATGAGGTTGGGAACTTAAGTGGTGGTAACCAGCAGAAGGTTCTTATTAGTAAGTGGATGTTTACAGATCCAGAGATAATGATTCTAGATGAACCTACTAGGGGGATTGATGTAGGTGCAAAATACGA
>CAZPWO010000220.1:0-2567 GCA_964590525.1 uncultured Herbinix sp.
GATACTGCCTTTAAAGAAATGAGTGAAGCCTATGTCAATGGTTTCCCCCAGGCATATTACTATATTGGGCAAATCCATTATATAAAGGAAGAGTATGATTCAGCTAGATATTATTATAAGAAAAGCCTTGAGGAAGTAGAAGATAATTCCCCAGAGCTTTATAATCAAGTAGGAATAAGCCTGATGCAGGTAGGTGAATTTGAAGAGGCCCTGGACTATCTTAAACAGGGGATTGAAATTGCTGACTTTGAAACAAAAAGGATATTGAAAAAGAATGAAATTATAGCATATGAAAACACAGGTAGATTTAAAGAAGCACAAGACGGATTATTGGAATACATAGAAGATTATCCTGATGACCAAGCAGCTTTAAAGGAGTTAGAATTTATAGATAGTAGGTTAATTCACAAAAATACTGATTAGGAAAGGTAGAATGATGACGGAACTTCATGAGATTAAAAAAGATAAAGAAAGGTTTATCTTGCTAGGTGTATCACTATCAGCTAATAATGATACTGACCTATCCCTAGATGAACTAGAAGAACTAGCGAGAACAGCAGGAGCTATTACTGTTGGTAAGCTTATTCAAAACAGACTGGCCATACACCCTCGGACTTACATTGGTAAAGGGAAGGTAGAAGAAGTTTTGGAGATGGCAGATGAAACTGATGCAACAGGAGTAATATGTGATGATGAGCTTAGTCCTGCCCAGCTAAGAAACCTAGAAGAAGAGTTACAGATGAAAGTCCTAGATAGGACAGCTTTGATACTAGATATATTTGCAGGGAGAGCTTCCACAAGAGAAGGGAAGATTCAAGTTGAGTTGGCACAGCTGAATTACCGGTCTACCAGGTTGGTGGGACTTGGTAAATCCTTATCTAGACTGGCTGGAGGAATTGGTACAAGAGGCCCAGGAGAGATGAAGTTAGAGGTTGATCGCCGTGTTATTAGGGACAGAATTTCTGTACTTAAAGGGGAATTGGCCAGTGTTAAGAATAATAGAGATACCCTAAGAAGGCAAAGAAGTAAGAATATGCTGCCTGTAGTTGCTATAGTAGGCTATACCAATGCGGGCAAATCCACATTATTAAACTATCTAACAGATGCAGGGGTTCTTGAGGAAGATAAACTTTTTGCAACCCTTGACCCAACCACCAGAAATTTGTCACTGGAAAGTGGCCAGGAGATACTTTTTACTGATACTGTTGGCTTTATACGTAAACTTCCTCACCACCTGGTGGAAGCCTTTCGAAGTACATTAGAAGAAGCAAAATATGCTGATATTATACTTCATGTAGTTGATAGTTCAAATCCAGATGTCTACCAGCAGATGGAGATTGTATATGAAACATTTGAAGAACTGGGGATACAAGACAAGACTATAATTACAGCATTTAACAAGGTTGACAAAAATGAAGAAGAAAAAGTTTTAAAGGATTTAAGAGCAGATTATACAATTAAAATGTCCGCAAAAACCGGCAAAAATGTTAATGACCTTTTGGACCTAATCGAAAAACATCTGCAAGAAGATAAGCTATTAATTGAAAAAACATTTTCATATGAAGATGCCGGTAAAATTCAAATGATTAGAAGATACGGACAACTTTTAGAAGAAGATTATAGACAAGAAGGGATATATGTTAAGGCTTATATACCAAAGGCTATCTACGATGGCATATAAAACAAAAAAGATACTCATTATGAGTATCTTTTTTTATATACTATATGTAGTACTCACGGCCAAAGTTTTTACATATATATTGTATTTTCTATTGACTATCTGTTAAATATTTGTTAATATATTTTTATAACTATTTAATAATTATATAAACAGGGGAATGGGAAGGGAGATAGGCACTTATGATTAAAGTATTAAAAAGAGATGGACAGATAGCAGAATTTGATTTACAAAAAATCAGTAACGCTATCACAAAAGCATTTAAAGCTACGGGGAAAAGTCACACGGATGAAATTATTAATTTGATTTCATTACGGGTAACATCAGATTTTCAGGACAAGATTGAGGACAATACAGTACATGTAGAAGATGTTCAAGATAGTGTTGAAAGAGTATTAGAACAAACTGGGTATACGGATGTAGCTAAGGCATATATTCTATATCGAAAAAACAGAGAGAAAATTCGAAACATGAAGTCCACAATACTTGATTATAAGGAATTAGTGAATTCTTATGTTAAGGAAGAGGACTGGAGAGTTAAAGAGAATTCCACGGTAACATACTCTGTTGGAGGTTTAATATTACATAATTCTGGAGCCATAACTGCAAACTACTGGTTATCTGAGGTTTATGATGAAGAAGTAGCTAATGCCCATAGGAATGGTGATATACATATTCATGACCTATCCATGCTTACAGGTTACTGTGCAGGATGGTCATTAAAACAACTTATAGAAGAAGGACTTGGGGGAATTCCAGGTAAGATTAATTCATCTCCCGCAAAGCATTTATCAACTCTTTGTAACCAGATGGTGAATTTCCTAGGTATTATGCAAAATGAATGGGCAGGAGCTCAGGCTTTTTCTTCTTTTGATACATATTTAGCTCC
>CAZPWO010000221.1:0-253 GCA_964590525.1 uncultured Herbinix sp.
ACTTTAAAAACTTCCTTAAATCCGCAACTAAAATAATTATTGCAATATCCATTAAGATAAAGAATATAGGTTGAGGGTATGCCATAAGTTCAAACAAACTCTTAGATGTATTTCTATAGTCACTATTTGCTTCATCGAAGCGTTCTTCTTGGAATTTCTCCCTGTTAAAAGCCCTAATAACCCTTAACCCTGTTATATTTTCTCTTTGCAACCTATTAATATTATCTAAGTCTTTTTGCTGCTTCTCAGATAG
>CAZPWO010000221.1:263-2552 GCA_964590525.1 uncultured Herbinix sp.
AAGTAAGATAAGTGGAGCGACATATAGACCCAACTGAGCAGATATACTAATAGTCATAATAGATGAGAAAATAATCATCAATGGCGCAGTCAAACCCATACCCATAACAATTACAGTAAACTGCAAGATCATGAAGGCATCAGTAGTAATCCTTGTAGATAGTGAAGACACCCCAAACTCTTGAAATTCAAACTGAGATAAATGCTGAATCTTAGAAAATACATCATTTCTAATATCCCTTGTAATCCCACTAGATAGAGTAGATATAAAATATCTAGATATAGTTTGACCGATAAATCCTAGTAAGACCAAACCAACCATATACACTATATTTCTATATAGAAGTTCTCTATCACCTAGGACAAAAGCAGTATCAATAATGTTAGCAAGCATTGTTGGAATACCCAAAGTAACTGCTACAAAAAATAATGAACCAAATAAACTTCCTATAAGTTTACCTGGATATTTTTTCATGTAATTAAATACAAATTTCATAATTTCACCTCACTTATTGAATTTCACAGAAATAATAAATTTCAGCAGAAATGCAACCTACCTATAATACGGCAAGCAAAAATTCTATTCAAGTTCAAAAGGTCTCAAGGACGGCGTAAAGTTTTAGTAGGTAGGATAAAGACTAGTTGTCAACTTGCACGAAAGCTCGACCCACCATACT
Organism: uncultured Herbinix sp.; assembly: GCA_964590525.1. GTDB lineage: Bacteria > Bacillota > Clostridia > Lachnospirales > Lachnospiraceae > Mobilitalea. The sequence goes on from CAZPWO010000221.1 coordinate 940, forward strand.
TTATTGAATCGAACATATCTTTTAATGGCCCTACTTGCCTAATACTTAATGCTTGAGAAAATTCTGGGGCACCGGATATTTCCTTGTGCGTATTTTCTCTAATTTCTCCCAGTTTAACAGATTCTATTATCCGTATATACGTTTCGTCAGTTTCTTTCCTGCCAAAATCTCTTATTTCTACTTTACCACCGTTTTCTTTTTGCTCTCTTAAACTTCCTATACTTATTACACCGTCTTCACTCCATCCCATTGGCCTACTAGAGAATCTGCTGCTTAATATATGGCTAACTAGACCTTCTGCACAGCTACTGCTGTGTTCTGGGTACTTAGACCATGAGGATATTCCTGGCCATTGATTTAATATGTATTTCAAGCCTTCCTCTTGTTTATTGGGGTTCTTGCCTTCTACATTACCTATGAGATTTCTTGCAAGATCTTTGAAAGACTTCTTCTTGTTTTCGTACATGTAAGTTCTTAGCTGCGTATACTCATCGCTATCTTCATTTACTATCTTCTTTAAATACTTCATTGCATGAAATTTATCTAACACGAATACAGTATTATCTATTAGGCTAGTTCCATGTTTTATCCAAAATGCACCATCTCCATGAATGAATATCTTGCAATCTTCTGACATATTGTAATTTAGGCATAGAGTGTCATAAATCCTATCCCAGTACTCTTCTAGACCTTCACGGTGATTTATTATTACTCGTTTGTTTGTCAATATAGATTTATTACCGTTTTTCTCGTAGCTCTCATGAGCCACTGCCAATCTTAATTGCTCATTACTTCCATCTTGCATTGCCACATGATCTTCATCAACCTGTAAATGTAGTTCATGTACTTCTGTTCCTTGCTCGTTCAGTTCTGCTTGTCTTACATTTACTTTTCTAGTAGTGTTCATTACTGTCTGCTTGCTTACTAAGCTTTGTGTGGCTTTACTGGAGTTTGAATAGCTAGTATCTACAGCCAAATTGCAAAGTTTAGTTGCTAATTCTTTACTTACCCTTGACTTGCTTTCTAAACCTATTAACTTATCTATTAAATAACAATATTCACCTGTTATTTTATTTTTATAATAGCGTCTCGTATAATTTAATTCTCCTAAGCTTGTTACTACAGAACGTTCTTGTTTGCGCTCTATTTGCCAGTTAGCCCTGTAAGAAGGAGAGTTAGCTATTATTTCATCTAGTTCCTCTATTCTTGCTACTAAGAATTGTATTTGGAATTTTCTAAATTCTTCTTCTGATCTAATAATAAATTCGTCTATTCCTAATTCAGTTATATCTAAGTTATCTAAAATTTCTAGATAATTCAGTTCTATTTGTTGTAATATATTCATGACAGTTCTCCTATTGTTTTTGTTGATTGGGCTTATTATAAGCCGTACGATTTGAGAACTGTCGTTATTTTTTTAATTCACCTACTAAAACTTTACGCCAAGTAGACAAGAACAGCGCAAATGCAAAAGAGAGGGTAAATCTGAGTCAACAGTTCCCTCTCTTCTAAATCATTTACTAATAAAACTAAATTAGCTTGCTATTTTGCATTAGCCAATAAGTTTTCTAAGTTTGTTTCCATTGCTTTGATGTAGTTTAATCCAGCATCCA
>CAZPWO010000222.1:0-2532 GCA_964590525.1 uncultured Herbinix sp.
GTATCAAAATACTTTTAAGAAACCCATTTTGATATTTTATCTTTAAAATAATTTCCAATTTTACATGTTTCGTTCATAACAATTTTTATACTTTCATTATTTAAAAACCAATTTTCCTTTGATATCCCCCTTTTATCTATAACAGGAGATACAAAAAATTTTATATACTGTGGAAAAATCGATTGGTATGTCAATAATGCTCTTCTTGAATGAAAAGCCTTACAAACCAGAATAACATTTGTTACAGGAATATCTAATGTCTGTAATGCATTCCAAGAAAATTCTGCGTTTTCAAATGTATTTTGTGCCTTATCTTCTTTTATAATTACTCTTTCGGATATGCCTGATTGAATACCTATTGTTTTTAAATAATCCCATTCCGAGTCATAATCAGGCAGATTTTTGTTAACTCCCCCACTTGGTAATATGTATGGAGCAAATCCCTTATTATAAAGTTCTACAGCTCTTTCCATTAGTTGAGGATGACTACCGCCTGGGATTAAAACAACATCTGCCTTTTTAATATCTGTTTCAACGAATATAAAATTACTAATACAATCAAAAGGGTAACTCATTAACTTTTCCTCCCAATGTTTTCATAATTGATAACAATAACAATGCTAACTACAGAACCCAGCTCATATTGATATAACACCTAACGTCTCGTGTTCCCGACGCTCCTGAGCCTACAGGTAAGATAAACTATTTCAAACGAATTTCTTTTCTTATTTATTTTCGCCTATTTATTAGTGAAAAGTAAAGATATCATACAATAATTTTTACAAATCTACTTTACTTTCGTTAATAACAATGCTATATTAGAGTTAATAGAAGGAGTAACCGCCCAAAATGTGGTTAGCCTCCGTTAAACAGATTAACTGCCCACTACGGCCAAGTCAGGGGGCAGTTATTTTTTTCGCTTATCGTCCCTATTATTTAAATAGGTAAGCAGTGCAATAATTATTAATACAAAAGTAAACAAGTCACTATATGTAACATAATTCATTAGCACCACCTCCCCTCTGGGAGGCTACCACACCCTGTACACGATTACTCCTGCATCTAGTCTATCACATATACCATAATATGACAATCGAACATAGTATTAATTTTCCAACAGATTTTAATTATATAATTAATAGACTATGTATTACCCATATTGACTCTTTTACATTCAAGCAACTCAACTCTTCCTCAATACTTGGTAGCTTATATTTCCAATCCCTGTCATTATCTCTTTAGTTAACTCAGTCCTCAACTGAAATTCACCAAAAATTTTATCTCCGTATACAGCCCAATAATGAAAGCTAACAGGCTGATTGGGAATTATTGTTATGCACAGTATAATATCTTTAACTGATAAGATTAGTAAATAATTAATTATCGGTCCAAGTTCACATTATACTTATACTGCACGATGAATACTTAAAAATCTATCCTGCCAAACCGTCCGAATTTTGCTAACATTTTCATAGTGAAATACGCGTCATATAAAATTTGAAGCTTGCGAAACCCTTCGTCTTCACCCATCGACCAACCCTGTGTCCATCTGCCGTCATCTTTTTGTTGTTTTATCCGATATGTGATTGAAGCATCTACTAAATCTTTTACCGCGGGATATACTACATTATCCGGTGAATTTATATCATCGCAAGGCAAATGGATATATTCGTTATCAGATTTAGCAAAATCAAGCTCCATAAAAACAGTAGGATTCTGGCATAGAATCGAAGTCAGTTTACTAGCTGTATCTTTGTCCTTCAAGCAAGAAACAAACCACCCTAAATAATCAAAATCATATGGCGAACCATCGTCAAAAATTTCTTTTTTGTAATTTGGTGAATTTTCGTCCCAATACCGAAAAATATATTCTGACGGATATTTTATTATTTCTTGATACAATTCTTCGGGTACAAGTTCTGAATAAAGTGCAACAAATGCCGCAAAACACGCTTTTTCATTTGCTTCGTAATTTCTAATCCGTTCATCTTCGTTTTCGATTGGTGTTATAACAATTCCTCTATACCTTACATGGTGACAATGAACGCCGTCATTAACCTCTGGTTCCACAGGCTCGCCCCAGTTGCCAATCTCTGGGTGATAACGCTCTAAAATATATTTCATCATGCTTTGAATAACTGGGTGATCGACAGGAGGTTTTTCTTCTAGACCAAGTATATATCCAATAGCGATTTCAGTGCTTTTTAAGCACGGACCTTGATAATCAAATTCATAATTTAATCCACCAAAACCACCTTCTTCATGCTGGTATTTCGACAATACATCCATAAAGGCATTTGTATCTTTGTTTTCAAAGTTATAGCGAAACCACGCTCTGTTTATATCATCAGAATGAATAAATATGTAATTCCGTGCTTTAATAAAATTGTCATGTGTTAGTTTCAGCATGATTTATTTTACCTCCTAAAATATAAATAATATTTCGTTCGCTTTCTATAATATAAGTAATGAAAGAGCACAGAGCACCGCACATATTGATATTGCGCATAACGTTTCGTTTTCACGACGCCG
>CAZPWO010000223.1:0-2523 GCA_964590525.1 uncultured Herbinix sp.
TAATAGCTGTTTTAGGTGGCGGCGTTGTATTCATCATGTTTGTATTAGGAATTATTATTGGTGGTCCAACAGGAAATTCATTGGCTTTAAATGCCAAAAATGTTGTAATGCCTATGTTTATTAGAACTGCTACTATTGCAGTATTGGCAGGCTTGATTAATTATTATGCAACAGGCCAACATGCACTTACAATGGACGATAATAAATAAATTGTATTAGGGTAAGCGAGAGCTTACCCTTTTATGATATAATAATAAAAAAATGAGTATAGGTGATAAGATGAAAGAACATCAAAAGAAGGACCAATCTTTAAATATTGAATTATTAGCAAATACTATGAAATCAATCAATAAAGCGAAGGATTTTCAATTAGTATCAGATATTATTTTTAAGTTTATACAAAAGTTTGTTTCCTACAATTTGATAGTTATCTATAAGTTCAATGGAAAAGAGAACACTCTAGAAGTAGTCTCCTGTGTAGGTTCAAATGCAGAGGAAATGAAAAAGAGACCTCCATTTAAGATAGGGGAAGGTGCTATTGGACTAGCAATCAAAGATAATAAAGCTTTGTTGATTAATGATACATTGATATCTAAAGAAATAAAGGTTAGACAATTTTATGAGGATCCAGTAATCAGATCTTTTATGGCTATACCCTTAATTGTCGGTGATAATATTATAGGTATTATAAGTGTGTCATGTTCACAGCCTCACCAATATACAGACTATGATTTACAAATGATATCTATTATTACGTCTCAAGGTGCAGCTTTTCTTGAATTGAATCAATATATCTTCGAAAAAGAAAGAATTTCGGACCAAATTCTAGAGAAAGTCAATAGTGGGGTTATGGTTATTGATAGTGATTATAAAGTTCTTGTATTCAATGATGCTGCTGAGAAAATTACAGGTTTTTTAGAAGAAGAAATCCTTGGTATGAAATTACTAGATATACCTTTAAAAGAGCGGGATAATCATTGGTACATAATCAAGAGTATGAGAGAACTTAAGATATATAATGAAGAAAAGGCATATATGATTAGAAAAAATGGTCAGGAAATTAAGATTACACTATCAACATCACTTTTGTATAATGAAGATAATTCAGTAAAGACATGTATATGCATATTTAGGGATACTACAGAAATTGAAGAATTACAAAGACAAGTTAAATTATCAGATAAACTGGCAGTTGTGGGAAGGATCACAGCAGGTATAACCCATGAGATAAGAAATCCACTATTACCAATTAGAAATGCAAGCGAATACCTTCTAAACAAATTCAAAGATAAAGAAGAAAATAGAGATATTATAACTCTTTTAAATATAATTAGGGAAGAAAGTGAAAGACTGAATAGATTTTTAGGCCAGTTATCGAATTTGTCTAAAGATAATATAAAGACAGGCGGACTGTGTGATTTTAATACAGTTTTAGATAGCTTGCTTATACTTCTTAGGTACAATATTGAAATTAATAATATCAATCTAAAGATCAATATTGATGATAAAAAAATAATCTTAGCATGTAATGAAGACAATTTGAGACAAGTTCTACTTAATCTAATTTTAAATGCAGTAGATGCATTTGATAATAAATCCAATGATGACAATAAAGAGATTAATATAGGTGGAAGTTCAGATGGTGATGTATTTACCTTAGTAGTGGAGGACACAGGTAGAGGTATTCCTAGCAAGGATTTGACCAATATATTTGACCCCTTTTATACAACTAAAGATGATGGTACAGGGCTTGGCCTACCACTCTCTTTGAGTATAATTAATAGTATAGGTGGAACTATGTCGGTCAGCAGTGCTGAAGGATTGGGAACTAAAATAATAATAAGAATACCTATTTACAATGAAAGGATGTCTGAAAATGGATAAGATAAACATCTTATTAGTAGATGACGAGAAAGCCATACGGGAAACGTTAAAGATAATTTTAGAGGAAGCTGGCTACAAAATACACACTGCTTGCAATGGATTTGATGCCTTAGAGATAATTAAGAATAGCATAGTTGACATCTTGATAACAGACTTAAGTATGCCTAAGATGAACGGCTTAGAGCTAATGGAGAAAGCGCTAGATATAGATCCAAACCTTGAAACCATATTTATTTCTGCCTATGCTGACGTAAAGTCAGCTATAAAAGCTGTAAAATTAGGTGCGGTGGATTATTTAGAAAAATCCTTTACCAATGAAGAATTATTAGCTACTATTGATAAAACTGTAAAAAGATTAGAATTAAAAAGAGATAATAGTAATTTGAAAAATAAGTTACTTGCAGATGAATTTGGAACCATGGGGATTATTGGAAGCGGAGACAAGATGACTAGTTTGTTTTCTATAGTCAATAGGATTGCTCCTAGTAAGGCCAGCGTACTTTTAACAGGAGAAAGTGGAGTAGGTAAAGATGAGTTTGCAAAATTGATACATAGAAAGAGTTTGCAAGGGGACAAAGAATTTATAGCAATAAACTGTGGAGCCATACCAGCTAATCTTATTGAATCAGAATTATTTGG
>CAZPWO010000224.1:0-2511 GCA_964590525.1 uncultured Herbinix sp.
ATAAAGAAGTTAATGGGCCTTCAGCCAAAGACTGCAACCATTATTAAAGAGGGTAAAGAAGTAGAGATTTCTATTGATGAAGTAGAAGTTGGGGATGTTATCCTTGTAAAGCCTGGAGAAAAGATGCCAGTTGATGGGGAAGTAGTTGAAGGAATGACATCTGTAGATGAATCCATGCTTACTGGTGAAAGTATTCCTGTGGAGAAAACGATTGGGGATAAAATTACTGGTGCAAGTATTAATAAAAATGGTTCTATAAAATATAAGGCCACTAAAGTAGGTAAAGATACGGCACTGGCTCAAATCATTAAGTTGGTAGAAGATGCCCAAGGTTCTAAGGCGCCAATTGCTAAACTAGCAGACATTATATCTGGCTACTTTGTTCCTATAGTTATTATATTAGCTATATTATCAGGACTAGGCTGGTACTTTATAGCTGGAAAAAGCTTAGAGTTCTCCTTAACTATATTTATATCAGTTCTTGTTATTGCCTGTCCTTGCGCCTTAGGTCTTGCCACACCTACAGCAATTATGGTAGGTACAGGAAAAGGTGCAGAGAATGGGGTACTAATAAAAGGTGGAGAGGCTCTTGAAAGAACCCATAAGATAGAAAGCATAGTATTTGATAAGACTGGTACAATTACAGAAGGAAAACCCATAGTAACAGATATTATAGTGGCTGATGGAATCACTGAAAATGAATTACTACTCTTAGCGGCCTCTGGGGAAAAGGGGTCTGAACATCCACTTGGAGAGGCTATTGTAAAAGATGCAGAAGGAAAAGGGTTAGATTTAACAGATACAGACTCATTTGAAGCTATACCAGGGCATGGTATAAAGGCAAGTGTTAATGGAAAAGAACTTCTTCTTGGAAATAAAAAGCTTATGGTAGATAAAAAAATCTCCCTAGGAGCCCTAGAAGAAGACTCAGATAGATTAGCCCAAGAAGGTAAAACTCCTATGTATATAAGCATAGACAATAAACTAGGAGGAATTATTGCTGTAGCTGATACCATAAAGAAGAACAGCAAGAAAGCAATTGAAAGACTACACCATATGGGTATAGAAGTTGTTATGATTACAGGAGATAACAAAAGGACTGCAGATGCCATAGGAAAACAAGTAGGAATTGATAGGGTATTAGCAGAAGTTTTACCAGAGGATAAGGCAAATGAAGTGAAGAAACTTCAAAATGAAAATAAAACAGTGGCCATGGTTGGAGATGGTATTAATGACGCTCCAGCACTGGCACAGGCAGATATCGGTATCGCCATTGGCTCAGGAACAGATGTGGCAATAGAGTCAGCAGATATAGTTCTTATGAAAAGTGATCTAATGGATGTTCCAACAGCAATAAAACTAAGCAAAAGTACTGTTAAAAACATCAAACAAAATCTGTTTTGGGCATTTGCTTATAATACAGTTGGCATACCAGTTGCTATGGGACTACTTTATATCTGTGGTGGACCACTACTAAGTCCAATGATAGCCGCAGCAGCCATGAGCCTTAGCTCAGTATCAGTATTAACAAATGCATTAAGATTAAAAAGGTTCAAGCCAGTGGAATAAGTAGATTAATCATAAAAACAGCTCATTTAATAATGAGCTGTTTTTTTAGATTATATGAATTTATATTTCTCTATTACTCCTTCTTTCTTCGGCGAATTAACAGGAATCCACCAATCACACACACTAGGACAATTATAATTCCTACTAGAATCATTACTTTCTGCTGAATCTCATTTTCCGCTGGCTCTGTAGCAGTATTATTATCTGCTTCTGCCGCAATACTCTCAATATCATCTTTCGGCTTTGTAGTATTACTGTCCTCTGTGTCGGGGGTTACTGTTGGTAAACTCTTTTCCTTAGACTCCATCTGAAGGAGAGCAGCAGCTAATTTATCTTCTTTTTCCTCTATCTCTTCCGGACTCAGATGATTCCTTCTGATGCTGCTTACTTCTTCTCCGGAGGGTGGTTCTATCTCCGGTAAATCCAAATTATATAATTTATCAGTAGTGACAGAATACAGTTCCTTCTTTTCCTCTATAATCTGACTTGCCAGCTGGTACTCATTATCTGTGAAGTGATGGGAATAGTAACGGATAAATTGACATCCAAATATCTCTGCAAGAAACATCTGATCAATTTCATCATAAGAATATTCATTGTTTTTTCTCTTCCAAATATACTCATTTGTCCGATACTCTTCTAATAGGCAGCTAATCCCATCCTCTCTTCTCAGAAGCTCATAGAAAATATCACAATGCAATTCCATAAATCCAAAAAAAGATGATAATCCTGTGTTAAATCCGGACCAAAATAAGTCATCATTTGCCACATAAGCGGATACTCCTGCATTAAGTCTGCCAATTCTTCCGTAGGCATACTAAGTAGTAGGTCTAGTGGGGGGTTTAATATATCCAAAGCATCAGGGTAATTATACTTCCATTCCTTGATTCCCTGATGTAAGGGATAATAACCAGTATCATACCACTGGTTTTTCTTTTCTTC
>CAZPWO010000225.1:0-2509 GCA_964590525.1 uncultured Herbinix sp.
GAGGATACCCCAGCATCACGATCTAATACAAAAATCCAATCAGGATTACTTTGTGCAATAGCTTCAACTGATATATCATCCCCTTGATGATCTGAAGATGCTTTTTCTATCTCTAATGCTGGCATCCATTCAAATATCTCATACATAGGTCCCCAAACACGTCCAGTAGCAGGAGCTGAGAAACCAATATTTCCACCTGATACTATAACACTTAAGATTGTCTCGCTTCCATTATATGCAGATTTGGCATCTTCTATAGATTTATCAAATTCATCTATTAGATTTTTAGCCTCAGTATTTTTATCAAAGATTTTACCTAGAGAAAGCATGGAGTTTTTCATCCCATTTACTAAGTTGTCCCCTGTTGAACTGTTTGTATCTGAAAGATCAAAGTCAAGATCAATAATTACTGCATTGGGAACTATTTCTTTTATATCTTCATAAAAGCTTGCAAATCTTTGACCAATGATTACTAGGTCTGGATCTACAGCTGCTATTATCTCAAGATTTGGCTCCCGATGATTACCTATATCTAAAACTGAATCATCACTGACATATGGTATATCTGCTGGCATTATAGCCTTTGGGGCCGCCGCCAATTCAATTCCCCAATCGGATAAGGTTTCAAAAGTTCTATTATCTAGGGCAACTACATTCTTGGGGTTTATAGGAACCATAACAAGACCATGAGCATGGCTAATTTCAACCTTTAAGGTTTCATCCGACTCATTTACATTTTCAGTATCAATGTGACCAGGTTCAATGCTTGGATTTGAACAAGCTGTCACCGTCAGAATAATGGTTGCTAAAATGGCTGTTAGTTTTAGTGCTTTATATGTTTTCATAATATATCTCCTCTTAAACTTGTTTTGATTTTGAATTAATAATATTAAGAACTTTTAGTTGATAATAGTTCTCAATTTCAAAGTCTTATACTAATATAACAAATCATAGAATAGCTGTCAACTACTTTTTATAAGCTAATTGACCTTATTTTATGCAAAAAGTCACATTTTGACTCTATATTTTTAATTGCTTATATTTTTACACTAAAAAAGAGAACATCTATAAAACTGATATCCTCTTATATTTATGTAATTATATGGTATCCTACAGCTAAATTTCTTAAAATCTACCTGTTGCTATAAGAACAGCTATAGATACAAAAACCACTAAAGTGTCTGTAATAAATCCAAGAATCATTGGCTTAAATCCAGTGTTTTTAATATCTCCAAAGCTTGTTTTAAGGCCTATAGCTGATAAAGCCATTACCAAGAAAAAAGATGATGTTTTTGAAATGCTAGGGACTATATTAATAGGTATAATACCACTACTACGAAGGAATACAACAAAAAGAAATAATACAATGAAATAAGGGAATATCTTCTTCATGTTAACTGGTGTACGTACCTTTGCACCTTTTGATTTTGCCTCCACCCTTTCATTTATAAAAGAAAAAATTAATACAAAAGGAATAATGAATAAGGTTCTAGTCAGCTTCACTATAACTGCTGTATGTCCTGCAAGATCAGAAAAGGCGTAACCTGCCGCTACAACAGAGGATGTATCATTAACAGCTGTTCCTGTCCATAAACCATAGCCTACATCAGACATTCCAATAGCTATACCTATCAATGGAAAGACCACAACAGTAATAACATCAAATACAAATGTTGCTGAGATTGCATATGCTATATCTTTATCTTTCGCCTTAATAACCGGACCTACTGCTGCTACAGCTGAACCGCCACATATTGCTGTACTAATTGATAAGAGGTTAGTTAATTTCCAGTTCATACCAAACCTTTTTCCAATTAAATTCCCTGCAACAAATGCAGTTGTCATAGTAAAAAACATTATAAAAAGTGAATACTTACCTACATTCAATACATCTGCAAAGTTCATATTTACCCCCATAAGTATAATTCCTATGTGAAGTATTGTCTTTCCTGTAAAGTTAATTCCTTTATTGAATTGCCCATAGCTACTTATAATAGGGTTTAATGCCATACCAACTAAAAGTGCCATAACAGTTGAACCAATAATATTACCTGGAATCAAACTACTTAAGAAGATTGCTACAAGTGCAAGGCAAGCACTAAGTAGCAAGCCTGGTAATATGTCTTTTATTTTTTCAATCATACTATACCTCCAATTTTTTAATGTCAGACTTGAATATAGCACGTTTTTATAATAAAATAAAATTATAATATTTTATAGTAGTATAAGTTTAACTTATAAGGAGCTTTTATATGATAGATTATAGATTAGAAACATTCCTTACCCTTTGCCAAACTGGAAACTATACAAAGACAGCCAAGGAGCTGAATATGACACAACCTGCTGTCTCACAACAAATACAGTTTTTAGAGGATTACTATCAGGTGAAGTTAATTGCAGAGAAGGGGAAAAACTTTTCTCTTACAGAAGAAGGGGAGGCTTTTAGGCAATATGCAAGAAATGCTCTGGGATGGGGCAATAGACTTTGCCTTACTCGAAGGCAATTTCG
>CAZPWO010000226.1:0-2506 GCA_964590525.1 uncultured Herbinix sp.
CCTTATATATTGTCTCATTGCCTCGAAATACGGCTATTGACACAGATGAGCTAGTGCTTTTATTTTCTTCGATATAGTCTTCAATTACTCCTCCAATATCAGAATCTTTTATCCCTGAAGGAAGAGTTTCTTCATAAGCAAAAGTTTCACTAGGAAAAGCAAAGAAGGAAAATATTAGAATAAGAATTATTATTTTAAAAGGATTGTTCACAATATAGCACCCACCCACTATGTTCATGCCTTCCATGGTCTATTTTTATTAAGCCATCCATTTTCTTCCCAATAGTCTCTGTCAACTTTATTCCATGTGTTAGCATTTTGCATCATTCTCATCATACTAAACATGAACTTCAATTTAAAACCTGGTTTTATATTTCCTACCTTTGCCTCCGCTTTTGCTGCAATTTTTGAAGTGTCTTTATCTATTGATGCTTTTATTTTGTCTGGAACAGTCTCCCAACCTTCTGCATTAACTCTTTTATTACATTTTATAACCTTAGGTATGCCAATAAAAAACATCTGCTCTTTTAATGCTTTCGTAACTTTACCCGCACCAGCACCTGCAGTAGTTGATACTACAATACCTAATTTATTAAACATGGCTTTTTTAGGCCTGTGAGAAAGCCACATATAGCCTAGATGATCAAGAAAAGTTTTTAGTTGACCTGTCATCCCCAAACAATATGTAGGCGAATTCATGATAATAATATCTGATTCTTCCATTGAACTTACAATTCTTTGTACTTTTTCGTTGTGAGGACATGAATATTCACTTTCATTAAAGCAATTATAACATCCAATACAATAGTCTGGTGTATCGTTAGGCATAAAATATTCATCAATTTCTTTGTTAGTAACCTTAATCTTGTCAATAATTTGTTTAGTTATATTATAAGTGCTACCTTTATGTGCTTGCCCATGAATTACAGTAATCTTCATTCTAAAATTTCTCCTTTGCAATTGTCTTTTATCTTATTTTATTACAATGTTTCTACAACAGCCAATGAAAATAGTACATTTTACATGGATTTTACAAGGTCAGTATATCAAATATTGACATTCATAATGCCTACTTCTACGGAAATAGTTAATAGATATACAAAGTCTTTAAGAAGTGACCTCATCAATTTTGACACTTATATATCCAAGTTAAATCTCCCTCATCTTTTATTATAATAATCAACAATCATAGAAGCTCCGCCACGATTACCGGGAGCTTGATTAATCAAACCCTGCATATTTGAGATATTGTCCATAATACTTTTATCAGAAAGTACCGATAGAACTATGTTTTTCAGAGCATCTCTATTTACTTGCCTATATTCTAATTTTTTGCCTAGCCCAAGCTGTTCAATTCGTTTTGCATTTGCAGGCTGGTCTGACATAAATGGTATCTTCACGGTCCACTCTCCTAAGTTCCATTTTGTCTGTTTATTTAATACGAATTAACTGAGTTTCCAAATTATATTTATTTTACTATGTTTTTATAATCTTTAATTGCCTTTGATGCAAAATCATAACATCCTTCATCAAATATTTCCTTTAGTCTGAAATTACCACTCTTTAACCACTCATTAGCAAGATATAGCATACCAACCATTGCTCCAAATTTGTCATAATAACTTCCAGCCATAGATGTCTGAATATATTGTTCTTGTTTAGAAGGATTTTCTTCAAGCAGAGCATTCTCCATTATTTCAAAAGTATCTGTAAAGATCTTACTGAATTTTTCAGATTTCCAATCTACTGACAAAATATTTTTATTCTCAAATGACAACAAATGAGCAAATCCTTCATTAAAAGTAATTGCATCTAATTTTTCTAGATATGTGCCAGTTATATATATGTTGCTCAAATCTGGAAAAGCCGCATTAATGCATACATGACATAATTCATGCGTTAATAAATTATTTATTACATCAGATATAATCATATTCTGATAGATAAGCCAATTTCCTATATCATAAATGGCTATGGGATTTCCATTATCATCTTCTAATGCAAGTGCGTCATAGCCTTGTGGTAAACCTACAATAAAATGAACAACAAGATCCGATATAACTTCTTCCCACTTTGGAAATAGCAGATTCCATATCTTAATATTATTTGGTTCAAAGTTCTCTATTTCTTTTCGAATATCTGTTGCTATTCTTGTCATTGTTTGAATATCTTTTTGAGAATATGATGGAGATTCAAAAATATTTATACCTCCACTCAATTCTTCAAGATACTTAAATATCCAATCTTCCTTATACTTATCAATGTTTCCTTTTTATAAATAAAAGTCAAATATCTCAGAGTTTATAATCATAATAATAACCTTTCATGTTACATGATTTTTTGTAACGCATTCATCTACAACTACAATGTATTTTATAAATTATGTGATCTTAATAAATCTAAACGCTTTAAATAATCCTTATAAATTATAATCTGTTTATTTAATATCCATGGTCAACATGTTGCCATTTACCGCCATTTGTTCTTACCAAAATCCACATCCAAT
>CAZPWO010000227.1:0-2410 GCA_964590525.1 uncultured Herbinix sp.
TAAAATAAGAAGAGAGATTGCTCCGAAAAGCAATCTCTCTCATATTCAATATACTTGTTAAGTAAATTTTATTACCAAGTAATGGTTTCTTTGTAGATCGGGAACTTAACAGTTACTCCTTTTTTAACAGTATAAGTATGCTCCAATTCCAATTCAATAGTTTTGGTTGCTTCATCATAGCTTCCTGTACCTTCTATTGATACTATGTTATCTGTTGAAACCTCACTCAAGCTAGCATCCACGTATGCTTTTTGTTTATCAACAGTCACAGCACCTGTCTTTTTATCATAGTCCATCTCAATAATATAGTCATTATCACCATACATTTTAAGAGCATGGAACTGAGTTATGGAAACAAGAGGAGCTAAGTCAAATGTTTTATCAAACACAACATTTCCTTTAGAGTCTTCAGATTTTAGTTTCGCACTTTCTACCGTATAATTCTTAGTTGTATACTCCTTCACTTCACCATACGAAATTCCTGCTGCATTCATAACAAAAGTTCTGTAATAGATCTTTGTCTCAGGAGACAGACCTCCAACAAAAAGCGATCCTATTTTAGAAGTTTCTTTTGTCGATGTGAAATTCTTAGTGTATCCCGTAGGCTTTTCTCCTCCAGTCAAAGCATATACTTTAGGATCAGAATCCGTTGTAGACCAGCAAACACCCACTTCTTTAGCTTTTGCAGTTTCTTCTTCTTTGTATGAGCTTTCTGAAACTGTTAGATATACTGCTCTATCATCAACAATTTTTGTGCCTGTTACCACTCCGGTGATCTCTGGTTTAGTTTTATCAAATATTTCAAAGCCTGGATCATTCTCTACACTCTCTTGACAAGATGCAAAAGCAAACAAGCCAGAAGCTATCGATAATATATAAATATATTTTTTCATTTTCTTTAAAATCGTTTAAATTGGGTTGTTTTCAGTTGCTGGAATACCTTTATTGGAGTTTGTTTCTGCATCAGGAATTCTGAATTTGAAAACACTTGCTCCTGCATCGAAGTTCTTTCTTGCATCTGCATTGTGGTTTGTTCCAGTATAATCTCTTACAATACCTTTTTTCAAGCGCTTGTGATCTACATATGAGAACCCTTCTCCCCATAGTTCTATTCTACGTTGAAAATATACCTCATCAATGAAAGCATCTCCTGTTTTCGTAGACTTCACATAGCTAGGGTTTCTATGGCTAACAAACTCAAATAAAACATCCTGAGCTTTTCCTATTTGGCCAGCTCTAGCCAAACCTTCAGCTTCAATCAGATACATTTCAGAAGCACGCATCAATGGATAATCATTATCCATAGTATTGTTAGCTGAACTCATTCGTCCAAACTTAATATTTGCATACATAGGAAGTACTCTTTCATAAGCTTCTGTATCTTCGCCAAGCCATGCTTTCTTTCTGGCATCAGTTACAGGAATATTAGCATACAAATTGGCATCAATACATTTATACATATCACCTGCCTCTACATATCCATAAGCAACAGATGAGATGTGAGAAGGGAAGTTTACGATACCAGAAGTAGCAATTCTAGACTTGTCTGTAACAATAGTTCCCCAAATCCACTCCACATTACTAATATCACTAAAAGAAGCTGTTTTACCTTCTTGATCCACCCAGTAAAGTTGATCGTTATCCATTAGCTTATATCCTTCTCGTGCTTTCTTTGCATATTCAGCAGCTTTTGCTCCATCTTCCATCATCAGATAGGTACGAGCAAGAAGTCCATAGACAACATTCAAATTAATAACATCTTTGGTTGGTCTTTTGAATTTTTCAAGATCTTTCTCTGCTTGAAGCAAATCTTTTAATATCACTTCAGTATAAACTTTCTCTACTGTTGCACGAGGATTGTTTGATGTTTCAGCAAGAGTCATATCTTCCAAAACGATAGGCACTCCTTTAGAATTTTTGTCTACGCCATAAGCATCTCCATAAAGGTTTGCTAGATTATAATAAGAAAATGCTCTAGTAGCTAGTGCTTGCCCTCTAAAGGCTAGTTGCTCTTCTGTTACATCCTCTCCATAACCAACTGCTCTTATGATACCATTTGCTGTATTGATTTCTTTATAGAAAAACAACCAAGGCATTTGTACATCAGGATGAGAAGCATCTTTACGTAAGCTAAAATCATACCAATTATAAAACCATCCATAGCTAGACGAGTATTGTGTCATATCATCTACCATTAAATCTGATGATAGTACGATAGAAAAATATCCAAAGTCAGAGTGTCTAACACTTAAATTTGCAGCACCTCTACCTAGAACGTCATAAGCAATCAATGAAGAATACAAACCTGTGACTAAAGGTTTCATATCTGCAAGTTGATTTACTCTGTCCTCCGTAATTGTACCTGTAGGTGACGTTTCAAGAAAGTCACTTCCACAAGAATTAAAAACCA
>CAZPWO010000228.1:0-2406 GCA_964590525.1 uncultured Herbinix sp.
AAGTTATTAATACATATTCCAAAGTCCATAAGGCCGCTGCCTTAGTCTCATCGCTTTCGCTGTATAATCTTGGCTTAACCATCTCAATATACCAGTCACAGAATTCTTCCCATATGAAATCATGGATTTTCTGGCCTGCTAGCCCTAGGTCATAGGCTTCTAGATTCTCAGTTGCTTCCTTAACTAAGTCATTTACCTTAGATAGGATCCACTTATCTGCATCAGTAAGCTTATCCTCATCTACTTTCCCTTCTAAGGGGGCCTTTTCAATGTTCATCATAATAAACCTGGAAGCATTCCATACTTTATTAGCAAAATTCCTACTGGACTCAACCCTCTCCCAATAGAATCTCATATCATTGCCTGGGGCATTCCCTGTTATTAAGGTAAAGCGTAGGGCATCTGCACCATATTTATCAATTACTTCTAGAGGGTCTATACCGTTTCCAAGAGATTTACTCATCTTACGGCCTTCTGAATCTCTTACTAAACCATGGAATAAAACCTTGCTAAATGGTTTCTTCCCCATATGGGCATATCCTGAGAAAACCATACGGATTACCCAGAAGAATATAATGTCATAACCAGTTACTAATACATCTGTTGGATAAAAATAATCTAAGTCTTGTGTTTCTTCTGGCCAGCCAAGGGTTGAAAATGGCCATAAGGCAGATGAAAACCAGGTGTCTAGTGTATCTTCATCCTGTATTAAATTACCACTATCACATTTACTACATTTACTTGGCTCTTCTTCTGAAACATTTATCTCACCACAATCATGGCAATAGTAAGCAGGTATACGGTGGCCCCACCAAAGTTGCCTTGATATACACCAATCTCTTATATTATCAGTCCAGTTAAAGTAAACCTTTTCAAAATGTTTTGGAATAATTTCAATTTCACCGCTTTTAACTGCCTCAATTGCTGGTTTAATTAGGTCATCCATCTTTACAAACCATTGTGGTTTTATTAGAGGCTCCACGGTTGTGTCACAGCGATCATGGAGACCAACATTATGATCATGTTCTTTAACCTTAACAAGTAGCCCCTGGTCTTCTAGATCTTTAACAATCTCTTTACGTGCCTGGTAGCGATCCATTCCAGCGTACTTGCCCCCATGCTCATTAATACTTGCATCATCATTCATTATGTTTATTTCTTCTAGATTATGTCTTTGGCCTACTTCAAAATCATTAGGGTCATGGGCAGGGGTAATCTTAACTACTCCTGTACCAAATTCCTTATCTACATATTCATCTGCAATAACAGGTATTTCCTTATTAACTAAGGGTAGGATAACATTCTTACCAATAAGATGCCTATAACGTTCATCCTCTGGATTTACTGCAACTGCTGTATCTCCTAGCATTGTCTCTGGGCGGGTTGTAGCTATTTCCACAAAGCCATCTTCTCCAGCTATAGGATATTTGATATGCCAAAAATGGCCTGCCTGTTCTTCATGCTCTACCTCAGCATCAGAGATAGATGTTTCACACACAGGGCACCAATTAATAATCTTAGACCCCTTATAGATATATCCTTCCTTATAAAGGTTAACAAAAACTTGAGTAACAGCCTCATTACTTCCTTGGTCCATAGTAAAGCGTTCCCTGTCCCAGTCACAAGAAGAACCAAGTTTTTTCAGTTGGTCAATTATTATGCCACCGTACTCTTCCTTCCATTCCCATGCTCTTTCAAGGAACTTTTCTCTACCTAACCCATCTTTACTTGTCCCTTCCTCTTTTAACTCTTCTATAATTTTTACTTCTGTGGCAATACTGGCATGGTCTGTCCCTGGTTGCCATAGGGCATTATATCCCTGCATCCTTTTAAAACGAATCAAAATATCCTGCATAGTATTATCTAGTGCATGTCCCATATGAAGCTCACCTGTAATATTTGGAGGAGGCATAATTATAGTAAAGGGCTCCTTACTCTTATCTACTTCTGCCTGAAAATACTTATTGTCTACCCACTTTTGATATAATCTATCTTCTATATCTTTGGGATTATAGGTTTTTGCTTGTTCTTTATCCATCTTCTATCTTCTCCTTCTATAAAATTAATAACAAAAAAGGCCCTTCATCCAAAGGACGAACAGCCGTGGTACCACCTTTATTTATGACCAAACTAATAGAATAATGGTAAATAGCTTGATCATCTCTTTGTCTATAACGGGACTTCCCGGCATCTCCTACCCAGCAATTAATTGCTTTCAAAGACGCTGTTCAAGAGCTACCGTAGATAAGTGTTCTTAAGATCATCTTCCAGCCCATGAATGATCCTCTCTAATAAGCCTATCTTATCTATCCCTCTCCATCACTACATTTGTTAGTATTAAATATTATTCTTATCATATGCAAATATCCAAGCTATGTCAAGTGGAAATATCTTAAGTTTCTTAAG
>CAZPWO010000229.1:0-2400 GCA_964590525.1 uncultured Herbinix sp.
CCATAACTCTATAGTAGGTTTCTTTGCTGTTGGTTGATGGTGGTCTATTCTTTTCCACATACTTTACTCCAACTTCATCAAGTATTGCAGTGGTTATTGCTTTTATTATTTCATCAAACTTTGCATCAAACAATTCATTATCTTTTGTGTTGTCTATAAAGCCTACTTCTATAAGAACCGCTGGAGATCTAGTTTCTCTGAGTACATGGAAGTTGGCTTTTTTAACCCCCCTATCTACAAAACCTACAGCTACCAAGTTTTTCTGTATTCTACTAGCTAGGCTTTTAGCCTTTGCTGTTTGCCTAGTAAAGGTGAAAGTCTCTACTCCACTGGCCTGCTCTGGTTTAAATGCATTTCTGTGGAAAGATATAAAGTAGTCATAACCCCCTTTTTTCTCGAAATTTGACCTATCACTTAAACTTAAATTAACATCTTCAGTCCTAGTCATATCAACTATTACACCATGTCTCTTAACTTCTTTGGCAACAGCGAGTCCTAGCTTTAAATTGTCATTTTTCTCAAATCTGCCTTTATATGACGCCCCAGAATCGCTTCTGCCGTGTCCAAAATCTAAGCACACCCTAATCATCGGCCTCATCCTCCTTGTTTAAATTAGCAAAGGTTTTTCGCAAACTCTCTGGAATAGGTAGTCCTATCTTTCCACTATTCTCTAAAATGCTTAATCCTTCATTGGATAAATAGAAGAATATGACTGCTGTTCTTACTGCACTACCATTTTTAAGAATATAGAAATCTATGGTGTGGCCTACTCCTACAAACATAAATATAAGCATCTTCTTAAATATTCCTCTAAATCCAATGCTACTAGATAGCTTCTTTTCTATAATGCCTACCATTATTCCAGTAATATAATCTATAACTACAAAGGCTACTAGTGCATAAAGTAGTTCATCAAATCCACCTATGAACCAGCCTATATACATACCAATAGCTGTGAATATAATTTGTAAGGTGTCTATTAAATCTTTCATATAATCCTCCTTTTTCACATAAAAATAGACACCTATTAGATGTCCTTAATTTCTCTCTTTATTTTTTCTCCAAGTGTTAGTGGTCCTTCACCAAATAAAACATCCAGTCTAAATCCACCAGCTTCATATATTTCAGTTACTTTTGTAATTCTTCTATCTACTCCTATATTCCATTCTTTATTTTGAACTGTTACAATATCTCCTAAGTCCCAGTCCTTCTCGTATTCAAAGGGTCCTTTGGTAAGAACCTCAGCTGTAAAAGAAGTAATCCTTTTGTGTTCTTTTAGTTTAGCTGCACCTCTTGCTGGAAGATCTATACTTCCCTCTTCATCTCTTGCATCTACAAATATTACACTTCTTTCAATACCTGTTGCAGTTTCATCCCCCATCATAAGAATTTCTCTATTTACCCCTTCACCTTGTCCAGCTACAATAGCATAATTTCCAAAATCTAATAAACTGTCCATATATTCCTGAGATTCTACATTATCAAACTTGGATGAAAAGATAACTGGTGGGTTTATATTTTGACTAGCTGAAAAGTTTCTTCCATTATATACATCGAATATATAGTTCTTTAATTTAAAGTCTGGATAAACTATAAAAGCTATATCTGTAAGTCTACTTATTTTTTCTAATTCTTCATCTAAGTTTTTATATCTACTACTCCACTTTATATTTTCTCCCCTATTCTTATTGGTTGATATTATAAAGTTTGGAAACTCCATACCAGGAATATCTAAACAGTTCCTTTTTACAAAATGCTTCATAACTGTTTCAGCATTTCCCTCTATTATGTCTTGAGCCTTTCCTGCTGGTGGAATAGTAATCCTTTGAGTTAAGAAATGTGAAAGTGAGTAACCTTTAATAGTTAGCATCTCTTCTCCTGCTTCATTTATCTTTATTTCTTTATGTCTTATAATTCCTACTTTAAACTTATCATTTCCAAGCATTACGAGATTTCCTACATTTAATTTATCTGCACTTTGTACCTTTATATTGGTCACCAGCTGAAATTCTCCATAGGAATAATACTTTCTGGTAAAGGAAAAGGAAAGATAATTATCTACCTCTCCTAGTAAGTCTAGTTCTTTTGATAATATTCTAATTGGCTTCATTTAAATCTTCCTCAGCTATGCCTGCCATATATTCTGCTACAGGGATTTGATAGTCTATTGGTAAACCTTCTATACTTCTTAAATCTGATTTAATTAAAAATGCATATACTGGAATCATATACTTTTGAACCATTACTCGTCACCTCCCAGTTGAGCCTTTAACATCTGCACCTCTTCAAATAGATTGGCTACTGCTTCATAGAGAACTGCCTTTTCAGGGTCAATTTCAGTTCTTGGTTCATAATAAAACTCTTGTGTTATTTTATTATAAATAATTTCTTCTCCTCTAT
>CAZPWO010000230.1:0-2383 GCA_964590525.1 uncultured Herbinix sp.
TGATATGCTCCATATTGTCTGTTTTGGTTTAGTTCCGGTTGCGGAAAGGCCAAATGTAATTGTTAAAAGTGAAAAAGAAAAGTGATTATGGCAGGGTCTGTCAGGGCATAAAAATGATTATTTTGCATCATAATAAAGATCTTTAACAACTACTCTTATGGAAACATTCATGAGTGTTGGCAATGCAGAAATTGAACATGATAAAGATGCGGTTTATAAAAAAACAGCTATTTATGATATGATTTCGGCATTTAACAATATTGAAAGTAGTGAAAATGACCTGAAATCTTTTAAAACATTTTTAGAAGAAGAAGTAGAAAAGGAAGATGACAAAGGGCTAGCAGAAGCTATAACTGGATTACAGTACTCCTATGATTTAGGCCTTAATGTTTATACAAAAAATGTAGATGGAGACATTGTAAAATCAGATACTAGGGAGTTGTTACAAGAGTTGATGGCTGAACATATGGGTAGAGATGTGTCTGCTTTAGCACCTATGAATAATGGTCCTGCAGGTATGGGAGCCATGGGTTCAGGTAGTGACTCTATGGGAATGTTCGCCATGAATCTATGGCAGGAGATTCTGCCTGGAAAGAACGGCCAGCCTGTTAATGATGTTTTAAAGAAGCAGTATGACCTAGTACATGGGTCTTGGCCTGACAAATACAATGAAATAGTTTTAGTTCTAGATAAAAACAATGAATTAGATGATATAACACTTTACGCCTTGGGACTTGAACCAAAGGAACAGATTGACTCTATCATGGAAGCAGCACTTAATGGTAAGGATGTTGAAAAGAGTGAATCAAAATGGACCTACGAAGAAATTCTTGAAGGAGATTATCGAGTAATAATTAACTCAGATAGCTATAGTTATGATGAGAATACAAACCTTTATATGGATCTTAGAAAAACTGAGGCAGGCTTAAAATATCTATATGATGATGCTCTAGTTCTTAAGGTTGCTGGAATTATTAGGCCTAATGAAAATACCCAGTCCACGATTTTATCAGGATCAATAGGATATACAGCAGACCTTACTAAGCATATAGTAGAACAATCAAAAGACTCTCTTATTATAAAGGAACAAAGGGATGAGAAAACCACTGATATCCTGAGCGGACTTCCATTTAAGTCTAATACTGGAGATTTAACAATGGAAGAGAAGGAAAAAGAGTTACATGATTATCTTTCAGGTTTAGATGAAGAAGGAAAAGCAAGTGCTTATATTAAAATTATGAGTATTCCACCACAGGACCAAGTAGATGCTATGGTGGAAGAAACCCTAAGTTCTTATACACGAGATGATATGGAAGCACTTATGTTAGATAACCTAAGTGAATCAATGAGCGTTGACCAAGAAACCCTTGAAAATTACGTACTATCTATGAGTGATGAAGAAATAGAAGAATTCTTTGCCTTATCGGTAGCTGAGCAGTTTAAGGTCCAATATGCAGAGCAAAGTCAAGCACAGCTTAGCCCTAAGGAAGCTGTACAGCTGGCTGCTATGTTAGATGAGGCCTTAGATGGCTATACAAAAGAAGAATATGAACTATACTATGATGAAATCATGGAGTTTTCAGAAAATACTTATGAGGGAAATCTTGCTCAAATGGGTTATGTTGACATGGATTCTCCAAAGATAATAAATATTTATGCCTCTTCATTTGAAAACAAAGAGCTTATAGAGGATGCTATAGTAGATTATAACGAAGGAAAAGAAGAACTATCACAAATAAAATATACAGACTATTTGGGTATAATGATGGCTTCAATTACCAGCATAATAAATGCTATAACTTATGTACTATTAGCTTTTGTAGCTATATCCCTTGTAGTATCATCAATTATGATTGGTGTAATTACCTTAATATCTGTACAAGAACGTACAAAAGAGATTGGAATTCTTAGGGCAATAGGGGCATCAAAAGGTGATGTTTCAAGTATGTTTAATGCTGAGACAGTTATTATTGGCTTTGCCTCAGGACTACTTGGAATAGTAGTAACTTATATATTGACTATTCCAATAAATGCAATACTTCATAAGGTAACAGGCATAGGCAATCTAAATGCTTATCTGCCTATAAATGCAGCAGTTGTGTTGGTGTTAATCAGTATTGGCTTGTCATTAATTGCAGGAATTATACCATCTAGAAGTGCAGCGAAGAAAGATCCGGTAGTTGCTTTAAGGACGGAATAGTGGTAGGTGGGTTGTAGAAGGAAATGAAATAGAACAAAATGAAATAAAATAAATAGAAGGCTCTTTCTGTATTATGATAGTTGTGATAGAGAAAGAACCTTTTTTGTTATTCTAATACACCCATAATAACTACTGAATAGTAAAAGATATAGCATCAGTCTCTAAAATCGTAGAATACGTAGA
>CAZPWO010000231.1:0-2382 GCA_964590525.1 uncultured Herbinix sp.
ATCTTAACAACTTGATTAAGTAACCATACGGTATATTCTTCTTTGATTCCTAGGTGATCCAATAACCTTAAAAATTCCTCATGCCTAATATTGTCAAAATACTTCACGAAATCAATCAGGAGAATATAGCCATCATTAGATTTGTTTTCATTGTAGAATTTTCTCAAATGAACATCTAATCTTTTTCTAGAAAAACTAGGGCCTCTATCCTTCAAACTAGCCCCATTGTCATAAATTAAATATTTCCTCAGCTTTGGCAAAAGTTCATGATTAGTTAGCACGCCTTTGGTAATAGCACCAACTATCATTTCACCAGTTACAAGCCTGACTTTTCCTCTTTCTCTAAGTATAAACTCATTGCCTTTTGGAATCTCAAAAGACTTATCAATTATACTTTTTTGCAACTTAGAAAGTTCCGTCAATAAATTCATCTCAAATCTTTGTGTTTGGGGTTTCCACCCACTATTTTTTCTTTGTTTAGTAAAGCCTTCATATAAAACATTTGCATCATAAAATTTTATCTCATGCTCATAGCTACAGTTCTCGTAAGAAGTAGCGTCATGTTTAGTATTTACCATATTAGAAGGACATCTCCTCCTTTCTCTACTATAAACGGTCAAATGCCTTTAATTATAATATCGAAATCGGGGCGAACGCCATTAGCATTGCTAGCATTGTTATAGTTCGCATTGCCATTGTTGTTCACATTAGCGAAATTAGACGCAGATTATAGGAAATGCCCCGATTTATTATTTTTCAAATTTCTTTTTAAACTTATTGTCTGATTTTCTCCATTTCTTTAGCAAGGCGATTTCTCTATCAACATCATCAGCAAAAGGAATATATTTATTTATATCCACAGGTAACATTTCCATGGTGTACTGGAGTTCTTGAAGTAATCTTTGACATTGACCTATAGCCTTATCTTGATTTATTCTTCTTTCGATTAACTCCTCAATATATTCAGGATACATACTATTTGCCACAGTAATATATTCTTGAATATTTCTCAAACAGTCCATCACGCAGTTTCTTCTATCTTCAATAAACCAAGTTTCAAAGGAGTTTTGCCTAGATTTTCTTATGTCGTAGTGGTGCTTTTGTTCATCTGATAATTCTTCATATGATGCACCACCAAACATTTTCTCTAGATGCTTTTGAGATTTCTTCTCACTATATCCAAAATCCCTCAAAAGTAAATCAGTGATTCTTTTTCTCATTCTATAAAAGTGAGCTATCACCTCAAATTGTGATTCTTTTCTCTTGCCTACTGGTACTGTCAATATTAATCATTCCTTTCTAAAAATAGTTTCTCCAATCACACTGCACAAGGCAGGTGTGATTTACGATATGGAGAAAGCGGGGCGAACGCCAAGAGGCTTGCTAGCACGGGTATAGATGGCATTACCACTGCCGTTCACAAGAGCGAAATGAGACGCCGAGCAAACATCCCTTAACCAAATGTTATGTGACCTCATAGAAATCATATCTGGCCTAAATTTAAACAAGGGGAGTTGTGATTTCTCTATCCCAATATTGAATAACCCATAAGTTGCATTTCCATTTACCACAGACCCATAAACCATAACCTCGTTCATCAACTCAACTTCACTTTCTACCCAAGCCCCAGCACTTGCTAGTCCGTCCGCAACTGCATTAGAAAGGTATTGCTTATGTTTTAATACACGTCCAGGAAAATCGGCCTTAATCTTAGCCTTAGCTACATCTAATCCTTCTGTATACATTTTACTACCAACGTACCCACCAGTGGTGATATTAGTGTCATTCATGACATGGTTATAAAATGCCACACGAGGTACTAAGGTCATATGACTTACCGTAACACCAGCATCCCCTTGCCCTAAATAATAGTTAAATGCAGCAATAATATAATCAGTATCATTAATAGTCCAGTAATCACCAATATACATATCAGTAAACTTACCATTTTGTATATTTGCATATTGTTCAGCTGATACGGATGTACCTAGAAATTTACCACGGTAGATAGAGTTGTGGAATCCTGCGTTGTCAATTCCATGCGACATAAAGTCTGCCTTATGCGAACCTAAATCTGTACTAACTTCATTAATTGCAGCAACTAGATTAGTTTTTTGTTCAGTAGTTAAACTTGCTAATAATCCAATTAAATTAGCATCTGCAGGAGTGTATCCTAAAGCATCTGTTATATTACCCTTATCTAAATTATCTATAGATCCAGTAGGCCCTCTTTCTCCCTGAATACCCTCTGGTCCTGGTGGTCCAATTTCCCCTGGAGGTCCTATTAAACTAGCCAAATAATCATCTACTGTTCCAGTGTTTCCTTTATTTAACCATACTTGATAAGCACTATATCCCTGTATTTCTGGCTTACTTTGAATT
>CAZPWO010000232.1:0-2365 GCA_964590525.1 uncultured Herbinix sp.
TTGCAGGGGAAGATATTAAGTATCATTTTATGTTCCAGTTTCTTGTAGGTAATCTGGAGTTTCTGGGAATGAGAATTGATATGGCATTTAACTTACCAAGTGTCTTAACTTTTGTTAGCGCCCACCTTTTTTTGTACCTACTGGCAGTTAAGATTACGTCAAAAAATTGGCTAGGAGCAGTGGCTTGCTTATTGTTTAGCTTTAGAAGTTCAAAAACTCTGTTTACATATTTGGCTAACACCCCCAAAGGGGTTAATATCAGAGAGAGCTTATTAAATAATAGGGAATTTATATCAGATACTCCAAATGAAGATTGGGGCCTGTGGAATTTGAATGTTTATGCTAATCAGAGACATCTGGCATTGGGATTGTCTGTAATGTTTTTTGTTATTATACTTTTCTTGCCCCACTTGTATGCAATGTTTAAGGACCTAAAGGAAGTTAAGGGTGAGAAGATATTTACTTATATTAAGGGGATTTTCTTTTCCAAGGAAGGATGGAAGGTTAAAGATTTACGGCTTGCTATTTCATCTGGTCTCCTTTTAGGAGGATTGTCATTCTTCCATGGGGCAGCGGTTATTGGATGTCTTTTAGTTCTTTTTGTTCTTGCTATAATGTCTAAGCGGCGTTTGGAATTTTTAATTGTGGCCTTAATAGCCATAGGATTGTCAATTCTTCAGACTAATATATTTATAGATGGTTCAGTGGTGGAGCCTGGTTTTTATTTTGGATTTATTGCTGAGAACAAGACCTTTTTTGGTGTCTTGTCTTACCTAGAAAGGCTACTGGGAATACTGCCTATAGTTTTAATCATAGTACTATGTATAGAAAAAGGGGTAAACCGTTATATTATGCTGGCATTTTCTGCTCCCCTTATATTTGCCTTTACTCTATCTTTAACAGTGGATGTAACTGTAAATCACAAGTATATTATGATGGCTTGCATCTTGCTTGGAATATTTGCCGCTTCTTTAGTGGTGAAATTATTTAGTAGGGATGATTTTATAATTAATGTAATAGGGGTTTTATTGTTTATATCATTAACTGCTACAGGTGTCTATGATTTTGCCACACTTATAAAAAAGAATCGTGAATATTCTGTAGTCCTTGACCTTGATTCTCAACTGACAGCATGGGTTGATGAGAATAGTAATGCCCAAGACATATTTTTGACCGCAACTTATACCTTGAATGAATTAACCATAGGTGGGGCTATGATTTATCAAGGACATCAATACTATGCATGGTCAGCAGGATATGATACAGCTTATAGAGATATTATGGTTAAAGAAATGTATGAGGCAGGGACACCGGGCCAATTAGATGAATTGGTTAAGGATAATAATATCTCCTTTATCGTGGTGGATGAAAACAATCGAACAAGTGGTGAATATGAAGTTAATGAAGAAAACATTAGAAAAACATATGAAAAGGTCTATGAAGAGGGTGAAGGTATAAATAAGCTAACTATTTATGACACATCTAAGAAAACCATGTAAGGAAAATATATGTAAGGAGAGGTGTAAAATGAAGTTTAAGTATGTAGTTGTTGGCGCAGGTCTAGCAGGGTTAACCATGGCAGAAAGAATTGCAAATGTATTGGATGAAAAGGTAAACCCTGCTAGACCAGGGTTAACCATGGCAGAAAGAATTGCAAATGTATTGGATGAAAAGGTTTTGATAATTGAAAAGAGAAATCATATAGGGGGGAATGTTTATGATTCTTATAATGAAGAGGGGATACTGATTCACAATTATGGGCCCCATATCTTTCATACCAATGACAAGGAAGTCTACCAGTATCTTTCCGAATTTACCAAATGGAATGATTTTTGGCATAGGGTCTTATCTTATGTTGATGGTAATCTTGTCCCTATGCCAATTACGGTGGAAACCATTAACAAGTTGTATAACCTGAATTTAGACTCTTCACAGCTAGAAGGGTTTTTAGACAATCAAGCAGATGATATCAAGGACATTAAAACAAGTAAGGACGTTGCACTTAGTAAGGTTGGGAAAGACATTTATGAGAAGATGTTTGAGTCCTATACTAGAAAACAGTGGGGAGTAGATCCATCCCAGCTGGACACCTCGGTTATCTCAAGGATACCAGTTCGAAATAATCGGGATACTAGATATTTTAATGACAAATATCAAGGTATGCCTTCCCATGGTTATACAAAAATGTGTGAAAAGATGCTTTTACACAAGAACATTAAGCTTATGTTAAATACTAACTACAAAGAGCTTATTGATGAGATTACTTATGATACGCTTATATATACTGGTTCCGCAGACGAGTTTTATGACTACAAACATGGTGAGTTAGCTTATAGAAGTATAGATTTTGTATTTGAAACTTATG
>CAZPWO010000233.1:0-2359 GCA_964590525.1 uncultured Herbinix sp.
ATCTTTAAATACAATGTCCAATAATTTAAGTACCTTCTTCACATAAACCTCTTTAATTGGCCTGTCTTTAGGAATTGTTAATATGTCAATTAAATCCGGATGATAATAAGTATAATGACTTGAACCACTCCTAGGATTTCGTCGATTAAATCCTCCTATTTTAGTTAACAACTTATCTATATCTTTGAAAGAAACATCTTTAGGATTTCGTTTGATTTTATCATATAACTTATAATAATGGCTCATATACTCTTTAGTATTCCTTTCATAAAGTTTATTATACAAGATGATACCGTATATAATATCACTTTATGAGTTGATACTATATATGATACCATTCGCTGTAATTTTGTCAACATTTTTATGTGATTTCTTATTGTCATATCTCAATGTTTTACTTTCAATGTGATTTTTGTTAGCTGAAATAACATTCACAAAGCTAATATATTATTTCTAAAATTACAATATCACATAATATGACAAATTACAATGCTTTCCTGCAAACATATGTTTCGTGTCTTTAGTATAAAAAACAGCACCGCTAAAACCTCACGTCTCAGCCATGCTGTCACTTCCCATCACAAAATATCATTTCTTATATCAAAACAAACACACCTATTCTCCAAACATCAATTGTTATTCCAGATAACCCTAGTAAAGACTTCCATAGTACTTCTTGCTTATTATCCTTCATTCCATCACCTACCTACTCATCTTCACCCCTATGCTCCACTGCCATCTGATCAATCCAGTCCTCTTCTACATACACCATACCATTCCGGCCTTCTACCTTCCGATTAGGACCAGCCTTATACAATTTACAACTTAATGGACCATAGCAGAAAGTTTCAAACCTATACTTTCTCTGTCCTCTCGGATTCCAGTTATCTACAATAATCTCAACAGGCATTCTACAGCCCCACATACAGCTATTACACTTAGTGTCATATGTCCTAGCTGCCAATCTTCGGTGTCCTCTTTCTCTATAAACTTCCAGCTCCGGCGGTACAAGTTTCCAGGGTGGTGAATTGCTAGCAATAGTTCCTGAATCAATAACTTTCAGCTTCGAGACTTTATAATATTCAACTGGCTCCATATCAGGATCCGGTATTGGTAAGCACTCTCCTGAAATAACATCACTTACTTTGAAATGATATTTAGCATGGCCCGCTTTACCCATGCCAATAGAGAAGGTAGCTTCCACGCCATCCAGTTCCCCATCTAACTTAATGGCGAAGCCTAGGTATGTATGGGAAGCTTCATCGAATGACCTAGTTAGGCGAATTCTAGGTTGGATTGATATGATGGTTCCTGTGAAGACTGATTTATTCATAATGGTTACAGGCCTCCTTTTAAACTAAAATAACTCCATTAATAACAATATATAAAGATTCATTTGTTCATGCATCTCTCTTTTTGATGTATGAATAAATGAATCTTTTCCCTAAAAGACTAGCAAATACGCTACTATAACTAGCATTGCACTTAACAATGTTCCTAATAAGTAGTACTCTGAAAATTTTGGATCATCAGCGATTTTATTATATCTAGCTATTGACTTTGCAGTAAGAACAAATCCAATAGCAGAATATTGCCCCGCAGACAGCAATAATAAAATTATACAACGCTCAAGTATTCCTATAAGTGCTCCTGCATTTGAGTATCCTCCTTTTTCTTCATTAGTCATTGGTCTATATCGATATAGCACTTTCTTAATTGTTATGCTAAATGGACGGATTATAATAAGCAAAATTAATATCCAGGAAAGAATCCCTAAAACATCCACTGGTAATCTATCTAGAATATATTGTATACAATAAATGTAATTAATAGGTTCAGATAGAAGATATATAGTCATCGTAATACTAATAATTACTATAATATGTATGATTTGATCAATTGAATATGCTAATGCATCCAATTTATCATCTATCATGTATTTCTTTTTAATTAAGAATTTCATTAAATCAACTATAAAGTGAACTATAGAAATGATAAATGCCCACTTTAATAGTTTAAGACTAAATACTGGAATAATGACAAGAGTCATTGAAAACAAGTATAGTATACTATGCTTTGATAATTTCTTGAATGATTCATCCTTGTCTATTGCTAATTCATTGGACTGAAAATAAAAATCTCCTAATACGTGTCCTATTAAAAATAAAGTCAAGACAATCTTAGTCATTGGTCATCCCTTTCCTTGCTTAAAAAAGAATTAACTGTGTCTATTGCAGATTTATAGGAGTAGAACCTAGCATTACTTAGTGCTTTATTTACACTAGGCTGTCCAATATTAAGGACATGTGCTGCTTTATACTGATTCTCATCATTAGAAAGATAGGCATAAATAATTTCC
>CAZPWO010000234.1:0-2334 GCA_964590525.1 uncultured Herbinix sp.
CCTACAGACAATAAGGAAAAAGCCATGAGCCTACTTCATTCTTTTTATTGTTGGGGCCACGTGGCAGTTGTCCTTCTCTCCACAATATTCTTTAGACTCTTTGGAATTCATAACTGGAAGATCCTAACCTGTCTTTGGATGATAGTCCCCCTAGTTAATGGTCTGGCCTTTAGCAAGGTCCCCATAGCCCCCCTTATTAAGGAGGGTCAAGAGGGTATGTCTCTTGCAGAGCTTTTTAAGAACAAAACCTTCTGGGTACTTATGCTGATGATGCTATGTGCCGGCGCTAGTGAGCAGTCCATTAGCCAGTGGGCTTCAGTCTTTGCCGAACAAGGCCTAGGAATAAGCAAAAGCCTAGGGGATCTAGCAGGGCCTATGACCTTTGCCATCCTTATGGGTAGCTCAAGATTCTTCTATGGGAAATTCGGCCATAGAATTAACTTAGATAGATTCATGACAACAAGTAGCCTTCTATGTATTGTGTCCTACCTTTGTATTTCCCTAGCCCCCTCCCCTTTTATATCCCTAATAGGATGTGGTCTAACTGGCCTATCTGTAGGGATTATGTGGCCTGGTAGCTTTAGTAAGGCATCTGCCAGCCTAAAAAAAGGTGGTACTGCTATGTTTGCCATGCTGGCCTTAGCAGGAGACCTGGGATGTGGTGGAGGCCCTAGCCTGGTTGGCTATGTTTCCAGTCTGGCCTTAGACAACCTTAAAATAGGTGTCTTAACGGCTATTATCTTCCCAATCCTACTGCTTGTAGGGATTTTCTTAACTAAAAACAAAAAAATGCAGGAAAGAAGCTAAGTTCTAGAAGGCCAAAGTAGTTTACAGGATATTTTAGATATTCACTTGTAAAACGAGATACAATTTTCAAACCAAAAAGCACCTATCGTTTTTATTGACAGATGCTTAGTTGGTTTACTATGGGAAAAATGCCATATCTTCTTTATTAGACATAATGTATCTGGTGATGCCTCAGCTAAACGCTTCATTTATACATTCTTATGTTGTAGTCTTTTTTAACTGTACATCAAGATCCCGTCCACCGTATATTACCCGGATAACCGTTACTGTTTCGTCTTCCTCTTTGGGAATGTAAAGAACAAGAAAGTTATCAACTGGCATTTGTCTAAGACCTCTGCTATGCCAAGGCTCCTTTTCATAAAGTTTGAATCGTTGCGACATTTCCGACAACTTTAATATGTTTTCTTCTAGGCGGTCCAACTGCCCTGCTGCAGAAGGTTTTATATAAGTAGCCATAAGATCAACTCCATTCGTAGTAGAATAATATATTAATTATGATTAAATTATGCTATATGCGAATTCAATAAGCAACTTGTTTATTAGTCTATTAAGAAGTTTGTTTATTGACAAAAATTCCAAAACGCTCTCCTTAGGATTAAAGCAATCCATCACAGAAGGGCTATGAACTAAATCTCCGTTTGAAAATTATGGGTGCAGAACTTATTTGTCTAATAATCCCATTAACTCGTATACTCTATCTCTAGTAAGTTCTGCGCCCTTTAAGAATTCTATCATTGGTTGCATGCTTCCACCTTCGTATACAGAACCTGCTTCTTTTATTTCATTTTCTTTCTTTGCAATCCATTCCCTTTGTTCGGTTGTCAGCTGATCCATTGCTTCTTTATTTAGCGTATCTTTTAAATAGCCCCATATTTTATTAATTTCATCATCCCATAATACATAAATATCTTTAGCCAAGAAATTCATATCTGTTTGATTTAAATCATCATTTTTTAGTCGATGTTTCATTTCCTCATATTGTTTTTTTATTTCTGCAACTTCAGCTGTAATATCTAATTCTGTATTCCCTTCCTTTATTTCATTAATTAAATAACTAGAAAATCCACTTTCTGTTTCAATATTGTACAGACCATAAAATGGTATATATTCTTCTTTCACATTGCTTAAATCCCAATAACCAACCCAACTTCTAAAACCCTCCGGCAGTTCTTTTATTGGAGCTTGTATTGTGTAGATATATATTTCTTTTGCATCATTTAATCCATGTGGTTCACTGTAGATATACTTGATTCCATCAATAATCTCTTCACTTTTTACTTCTTTCTCAAGTTTCACAAATTCAATTGAAGTGGAATAGGTATAATCATTTACTCTTTTTGCACTTGTAAATTTACCTTCAAATGTGGATGAGTAATTTACTCCGTATGGATAATCCTCGCCGGTATCTCCCATATCAGAATCTGAATAGTGTCCTTTAAAAGTTCCATCTTCATTAATATTCAACATTGTTTGCCAAGCACCAACTCCACTAGCAAATACAAATTGATACTTTGATAATTCAGAAAA
>CAZPWO010000235.1:0-2331 GCA_964590525.1 uncultured Herbinix sp.
TTCATCTGCAATATATAGTTTATATAACCCTCTTTGTGTTGCCACTAAAATCACTCCTCTTTTAATTTTTCATAAACTCTAATTGTCTTACCATCTACATATCTTGGTTCACTTTCTACTCCTAATTCCTTCCTTAATTCCCTACTAAGATTAATTTGTTTCATAGCATTTAATCCATTACTTTCACACCACATTCTATATTTTAAATATACATCAGATACTGCCTCATTTTCTATCTTTGGATTATCCTCTAACCATTGGAGTATTGGATTATTCTCTTTTACAAATTCCATTTTCTCCAATTCTCCTCTTCTTGATTTGGTAAACTCTTTATTATACAATACTCTCTTTAATCCTTCAATAGCTAATTTTAATAAATATTCCATAGCTTGGTCGGATTGTAATTTGGACTCTATAAATGGGTCATAATCTTCATCACTTGTTGAAAATCTAGCAGTAAATGGTACTATATTAAGTCTCCTAGAAAACCCATCTGTTCTATCATTAACTGGTGGAAGTTCATTTGCACAAAATATTTGAGTCGCATATGATTCTAATTCAAAAGGTTGTCCATATTTCTTTTGAGCCATAAATGATTCTCCAGTAACTACTTTTTTAAATATACTAGAAGTTTCTAAATACTTAGCACTAATATCATCTCCAATGTTAGCTAATTTATTATAAAGCTCTGCTGGAGTAAAGGTGTCCTCTAATTCCCTTAAATCAAGGCTAGTATAATTTTGCTTACCCAATAGTCTCTTTATTAAATTAAGTATGGTAGACTTACCATTAGAGCCTCCTCCAGTTAATATAAAAGCCATCTGCATAGTGTTCTCTCTATATAAGGAGTATCCTATCATTTCCTCAATTAAAGCTCTTACTTCTGGGTCGTTACAAGATACTTTATCTAAAGTAGAATCCATTAATGAATCATAAGCTTTCTCATTCCAATTATAATCTATTTTATTGTTAATTATAAACTTTGGACTATAAGGAAATATTTCCATTGTTTCTATATCTAATATATTATCCTTCAATCCTATAAATTTGGCATTAGAATATTCTCCCTTTTTATTACATTTTAGATGGATATATTTATAAACTTCTTTTCTTTGGTTATCTTTTAAATTTGGAATCTTACTTAACATAACTCTTTCAAATTCATCTGGGTCGTTGGAATATATATTGTCCCTAGTATAAATATTTAGTTGACCTTCTATTATCATTATGTTACTATTGGACAACATATAATCTCCAAACCTATCATGTAAGAATCCACCCTTTTCTCCAAAGAATAATTCTTGACTAAAAGCATCATCTCTAGTTATAGTATCTACTTCACTATCTGACAATGGTTTATATAAAATATATTTATTAATTATCTTGATTATTTTTCTAATCTCACTTTTAGTAAATCCCTTAGTTTGGAGATTTAATATATAAGTAAATAATGTTTGATTTCTAGTTTTAGTAGTTTTTAATCCATAATCCCTATTCCCCATAGGTTTAAAAAAAGCTGGAATTTCCTCCAGTTCATCATATTTCTGAATCCACTCCCTATCAGTGGTTACATCCACAACACTTACAGTCTCTTTACCATTTATAATCGTGGTTCTATTCTCTTGCTTAGTAGTCCTTAATGGAACAACTCTATTCTTTGAGCCAAGTCCAATATCAACTTTCAGTCCAATAACATTAAATATATCTACTGACTGATTTTTAATTGAGCCATCATCTTTAAAATAAAGGTGTATTCCTCTAGTTGTTTTTAATATATCACATCTTAATTTATACTCCTCCACTATTTCTATAGCTATTTTACTATCTTCTTCCGAGTCAAAATCAAGTTGTATTATATTTGGTTTGAGGACTCCAACATAATCGCCTTCTGGGGGCTTTATTAAATAATCACCCCCTATAATTTTATCTTTAGGTATTTTTCCATCACTCCTAATATATCCTAAAAACAATTCTGCCAATATTAATTCCCCCTTTTGTAGCTTGCACTTATATCCACCTAATTACAGTTTCTCCAATAAACCCAACTTCCCAAACGAACCATGCAAAACACATTGTACTACTCCAAGGTTTTCCCTTTTCATCTAATTCTTTACCATTTCTTAGAGGATTGACTCTTTTAGAGAACACATAAATATATGTTGGAGGATAGTTTTCAAATAATTCTTTTCGCTTTTCACTTTCTAATAATTGTATTTTGGCAAACATTATCACCTTATCATTAGCTAATTTCAAGCCTCTCTCTATAAACTCTTTGGCATATTTAAAGGGTGGATTAGTGATTATATTATCAAATTTTCTCCCATAATCATA
>CAZPWO010000236.1:0-2330 GCA_964590525.1 uncultured Herbinix sp.
TGAAGAAAGAAGTCAAGCAACTGTATACACCTCTGGTGAACATTGTCCAATGTGTGCTGCAGCCCATGGTTGGGTAGGTTTAGGCAGGATAGTTTATGCTAGTTCTTCTGAACAGTTAGTACAATGGATGAATGAAATGGGAGTTACTCCATCACGAGTTCGGAATCTTCCCATTCAAGATGTTATTCGAGATACACAAGTAGATGGACCTGTTCCTGAATTAGCTGAAGAGATTCGTAAACTCCATCTTAAGTCACATAAAAAATAACAAACAAAAATCGACATTAGATATTAACATTAGAAAATCGTAATCCAGGATATTTTTTATATGGGAATGTCTCATTAGCGGTATTACCTATTGTGCTTATAAAAGAAAATGATAATGCTAAGATGTCTCTCAATTGAAGATTTAAACGTCTTGGATCTAGAAAGGTCATTTTTAATAAACATCATAATAAATGTACGGACCAAAGACAGATAAAAATGGGTAATAACAGGTTTGTCTTATGAGTAATATTATCTCAGCACAACGAGGAGGAGTTTATTTGAAGAAGAATGGATTATATGTACTTATAGGGGCACTTATAATATCACAATTTACCTTATTATTAAAAATTAATAGGCTTGAAAGTGAAACCGAATATACAAAAAATCAAATGGATAATTTAAGTAATAGTCTTAGAACCATGGTTTGAGGAGGGATATATATTTTCTCCTGATGGAATTAATAAAATTGAATTAGCTGTACCTAATGAAAAGTTTGATTTTAGAAGAAATGGAGGGGATTATATGGACTACTTTAAATTAGCATTAACCTATGCCTTAGTTGGAATTGTATTTAATATTCCATTATATGTAAGATGGAAAAAAACTAATGACTTCTCTGATCTTAAGTTTAGGCTTAGACTTCAGGGTGGGGTTATAGTTGGTATCCTCGCAGGAACTTTTATTGTAAAGTATTTATTAAAAAGTGATGCAAATATATTTGTTTTACCTAAGGATTTACTTACAGCAATTCTGATTAACATAACTCAGCTATTTATTAAGAAGAAGTAAATTTACTTATGTGTCTTAAAGCTGAGGTGAGACCCAGATTTATAAGGGGGGATAATATTGGATCAAGAAGCTAGGAAAAGTATAAAAATTTCGGTAATAATAATTCTATTTCTTCTGCTTGTATCAATATTATCTACATATGCTGGAAATAGTAGTGCAGATGGTAGCCCTACTAAATTGAACACCACTTATCCCTCTAAGATAGGATATATGTATGGCTGGGGTGACAAGCAACATTTAATAAAAGAAGATTTAGTTATTGAAGCCTTACCAGATGGGCTCCTATTAGAAGGACTTATTTCATTGTTAGATAATAATCTGTTAGAATTACCTAGCACAAATATTAATTTACATGAGAAATTTAACCCATATGTAAATTATTATTACTTAAATAAGATTGCCTTTATAAAGATAAACGGAAGATGGATACCTTATGCAATTGTTGGATCTAGGCAAGCAGCATTATCCAGAGTAGAAATATATGACGATGTTGGTCAAATATTAACTTACTCATCTAATGAAATTTTAAATATTATAGATAAAAAACCACATTTTAATGATGACAACTGGATTATCAATAAAGCTATTGAAAACTACGAAAATGATGAAGGTATATACAGCAATATCTATGGTTCTGTCTTTAGATTTTCATACGAATTACCTAATATTAGGTAGGGGCTGGTATAAAGGGGGAGTTAACTTGAATTGGTTAGGGATATTTGCCATTTTATTCGGTATATTTTATTTTATATATTCTATTAAATTTAGAAACAAACCTACATTATATTTTAAGGATATAGAAATTATTAAAGGGAAAGAAGCTAAATATTTTAAACTTCAATTGTATTTCTCGATTTTAATCTCTTTAATATTTATTGTTATTGGAATCATAGTGTTAAAAAATGACTTAGATAGTATTTACCTTGTGATAACGCCATTAATTCTTCATCTGATCAATTTTGTGATAAAAATGATCAGTAGGATAAAAGGATATGTGGAACCCTAGACACCAGATGAGATAAGGAAATTGGTACTCTTCTTGGGATCAGATGATAGTGCCTTTATTACTAGAGCACAATATGTAATAGATGGTGGTTTAAGAGCACAATAAATATTAAAAAGTGAAGGGCTGTTGCAAGACTAGATATACTAGTCCTTGTAACAGCCTTTTTATGCTTTACTGGCATATCATATGTCTAAGATGAAAGCCCTTCATTAATTATTTCCTTAGCAGTTTTCATAGAGTCCACATTATAGAAAGTATTAATATATTG
>CAZPWO010000237.1:0-2312 GCA_964590525.1 uncultured Herbinix sp.
AAGATATTTGGAATAAGCACAAGAACAATCCTGAGTTTGCTTTGTATGGCATAGATAGAGAAGAGCCAGTGGAGAAAGTGAATGAGTTGATTGAGAAAACAGGTGTTACCTATCCTATTGGTTTAGACCCCGATGCAGGTATATTTACCCTTTATGCAGAAGAGAAGGCTGGCATTACACGCAATGTTATTATAGATAGAGATGGTAGAATTGTAATGTTGACACGCCTTTTTGAACTGGAAGAGTTTGGAGAGATGGTGGAGGTGATAGATGCCCTGCTTGACAACCCCTCTTAAATGAGAATCTTAGATGAGAATATAGATAACAGATTAAATTACAACGTTATGAGATACGAAGATTTAAAAACTCTAGACGAGTTAAGAGAAAAAGGGAGTATTACGGATGAAGAGTTTCAGCGAGAAAAAGCAAAAATATTATCAGAAGATGGTAATCGCTATTCGAGAACGCAAAGGAGTCCTCTTTTTGGGATGACACAAAACAACTATCTGATGCTGATGCATTTGTCTTTGTTTGCCAGTTTTTTTACTTTTTTTGTTGGTGTAGTTGTTCCCATAGCTTTATGGGCTATAAATAAAGAAAACAGTGCTGAGGTGGACAGACATGGCAAGAATATCTTGAATTTAATTGTAAGCTATGCTATATACGCGGCTGTATTAGCAATAACTATTATAGGAATTCCTTTGGTGCTTGTTTTGCTTGTGGTTTTAATAGTAGTAGTAATAAAAGCATCAATAAAAGCTAGCAATGGTGAGTATTGGGAGTATCCTCTCACTATTAAATTTTTTAAGTAATATATGAAAGAAAAACCCCTTATAAAATATAACAACGTATCTTTAAATATCGAGGAAAATACTATTCTTAAGGATGTGACTTTTGAGTTAAAGCGAAACGATTTTCTATATATAATAGGAAGGGTTGGTTCGGGCAAAAGTACGCTGTTGAAAAGTATATATGCAGAGCTGCCTATTGAAGAGGGCGAGGCTTGGGTGTTTGATTACGATATGTCGGTGTTGAAGCGAAAAAACATCCCTTTTTTACGTCGTAAGATTGGAATTGTTTTTCAAGACTTTCAATTGCTCATAGATAGGTCTGTAGAAAAGAATTTAGAGTTTGTATTAAGAGCAACTGGCTGGGAAAACAAAAAGGTTATAAAAGACAGAATAAACGAGGTGTTGATGCAAGTGAATATGCAAAACAAAGCATATAAAATGCCGCACGAGTTATCGGGTGGCGAGCAACAGCGTATTGTAATAGCCAGAGCATTGCTAAACTCACCTGCGTTGATATTGGCTGATGAGCCAACAGGGAATCTTGACCCAGAGACGGGCAATCAGATTTTAGAGTTGTTGCATTCAATTTCTCAAAAAGAGGCGGCTGTAATAATGTCAACCCACAACTACTCGATTGTGCAGAACTTTCCTGGTAAAATTATGAAATGCGAGAATATGAACCTATTAGATGTTCATCAGAGTGAAATAGACGAAGAATTAGATAATAATAGTTCTTTTAATTTGAACTAAGGTAAAAGCTTAGTAGATAATTGAATAGTGGGGTTTGATGTAGCTTCATTTTAACGTTTAAGTGCTTATTCATTTTTCTAATCAAGTTGAAAAGATGAGTGGGTTGATATTTTTTTCGTACATTTGCAACTTTAAAAAAATGCTCTAAAAAAATTATTGTGGCTGATACAAGATATATTTTCGTTACTGGTGGTGTAGCTTCTTCTTTAGGAAAAGGAATAATAGCGGCTTCGCTTGGAAAACTTTTGCAATCAAGAGGTTATGAAGTAACCATTCAGAAATTTGATCCGTATATAAATGTCGATCCAGGAACACTTAATCCATACGAACATGGTGAGTGTTATGTAACTGTAGATGGACACGAAGCTGACCTTGATTTGGGTCACTACGAACGTTTTTTGAATATTCAAACAACTAAAGAGAATAATATTACAACTGGTAGAGTATACCAAAATGTAATAAACAAAGAACGCAAAGGCGACTACTTAGGCAAAACTGTGCAAGTAGTGCCTCATATAACCGATGAGATAAAAAGAAATGTAAAGCAACTTGGTCTTAAAAACAAGTTCGACTTTGTAATTACCGAAATTGGTGGAACTGTAGGAGATATTGAGTCGCTGCCTTTTCTTGAAAGTGTGCGTCAATTGCGTTGGGAACTGGGCAATAAAAGCTTGGTTATTCATCTTACTTATGTGCCGTATATTGCTGCAGCAGGAGAATTGAAAACAAAGCCAACACAACATTCAGTTAAAGAACTTCAATCGCAAGGAA
>CAZPWO010000238.1:0-2290 GCA_964590525.1 uncultured Herbinix sp.
CTGCTTCGAAGAAACCAAGTGAAGCCTGTAGTGCTGCTGCATATTTATCATCTGAGCTCATATCCGCTGTGTATATAGGGTTACCACTCACATCTTCTGAGAATGCTATCTTATAATCAGAGTCTGATTTTTGAGGAGCAGCCCAAGAAGTATTGGAGATAGGATAGTTTATTACACTTGCTGCATCACCATAGTAGGTATCACATGCAACATCACGATATACTGCAAGTACTGTAGCAATTGCTTTTCTCAAATTCTTAGAAGCATCAGAACCAGCCTCTCCATTAACATTAACTGTATCTGCATTCATACCAATATAACCATAGCCTAGGTTATCAACTGTGCTTGTCACAATCTTGTCACCACTTATCTCGCCATTACTGTTAATCTTAGAAATCTGCTCATATACAGTCTTACTTCCTGTAGGATTAGTAATGTCTATAGTACCCTGTTCTACACCAGTTACCTTATCGGCATCTGTAGTTTCTTTAAGTTGAACAAACTTAAGTTTTGGTTCACCCTTATAATAATTCTCATTTGCTTCTAAGAATACAACCTTATTCTCATATTTAACAAATTTATAAGGACCAGCACCTAAAGGTTGTGTTGTCTTACTTTTTACAATTGACAAGTCACCTCTAGGGAAACCGAATTTATTATTCTCATAATCATACTGAGCTTCATCACCATAGTAATGCATTGGTGTTACAATGATGCCACCAATTTGATAAATTGCAGTTGCATCATAACCCTTTGTTACTACCTGAACTTCAGTATCACTTATTTTCTTGATTCCTTCAATATTAGCTACTTCTTCACCTTCACCAGCAGCCTTTTTCTCTTCAGTGATTACTTCTCTTGCAAGTGCTGTTACATCACTTGTATAGTATCCTTCATCAGCTGCATAACCATTACCTAATGCTTTATAATCTGAACCATATTGAGCAATAATATCCTCAACAACCTGTTTTGCATCTTCAACTGTTGTTGAATCATAATTCTCATCTAAGCTGTAGAATGCTGCAAATAAATCTTTCTGCTCAGGATAAGGTTCAGTATAAGAAGCCCAGGCATCATCTCCATATAAGCTTCCAACCCACTCATATTCTGATTCTAATACAGGTCTTATAATTTCATCAGTAATTGCTTTATTCAAGCCTTCACTAGGGTTCTCCACTAAAGCTTTTATTTCTTCCTCTGTGATTGTCTCAGCTACAGTACTATTAGCACGATAGTTCTGCATACCTATAATAGGTTGTGAATACAATGTTGAAGAGCCATCATATGAAGTATCAGATACTACATAATATGAGAAAATAATATCATCTGCATCTAAAACCTCACCATCACTGAACTTAACATCATCTCTGATCTTAATATCATAGAAAGTTTTGTCAGCTGCTTCATCAAAATTAACAGCTATGTCTGCAATGCCCTTATAAGTATAGTCGACACCATTGTATGGAATTGTCTCACCTTTAATAGCATTGTATACAATACCACCGGTTCTGTCTGTTGTTAGTAATGTTACACCTGTCATCTCTGCAACATCCATATCATAATCAGTGTCTGCAAAAAACGGACTAAATTTCTCACTGAATTGGCTATAACCAACAACCAGTGGAGTATTGTCCTTATCTTTATTTCCACATGCAGATAATGTCATTAATGCCATTACCATTACTAGTAATAAAGATAAAGTTTTTCTAATCTTCTTCATTTCTCTTTCCTCCTCTATAAAGTTATATATTTAAATTATAAATATATCAAAATAAAACTAAAATATGGTAATCTCCCCTACAAAAACAAAACAGGGGAAAGATATCCTTATTCCTTATAATACGGATCTTCCACCTGATAGACTACCCTCTTTTGAAATTGTACAAATAAAATATTTAACAATAATACAAGTACCAGACACCCTAAAAACACTAACTCTTTTTGAAGGAAATTTTTATCAATCCTATAAAGTATAAAAACTACATCTCCCAATATAGCTAGAACACTAAGTAATATCTGCCATATTGTTGCACGGCGAATCCTAACCTTTGTCTTATCATATAAAACCCTAGTTAGCTTTTCATCTGTTCTTATAAAACCTATGGTTCCCATAAGACTGTATGCAATAGGAAGAAATAGTGATACATAGGGTAGTGCTACATAAACAATTCTGCTCCCAGGGTTATTAAGAAACCCTGCTCCCATTGCAGTGACACTACTGCAAAGCACTAAAGCCAAATAGTAAAACTTCATCCTTTTCAAATCAGTTTTACTTAAAGATGTTGTATAA
>CAZPWO010000239.1:0-2288 GCA_964590525.1 uncultured Herbinix sp.
CATATGTTTGAGATGATTACTCAGGAAAGGTATGGTATATAAGCAATGGAAATAGAACGTAAATTTGCAGTTAAAAGAGTTCCTGATAAGCTTGAAAGCTATCATCAGAAGAAAATCGAACAAGGATATTTGTGTCATGATCCGATTATAAGAATAAGAAAAAGTAATGATCAATATATATTAACCTATAAATCAAAGTTTGGATTGGATGAGAATTATAGCAAGGCTATAGTTGTTAATGAGACAGAGCTTATGCTAAATCAAAGTTCATATGAAAGCCTTCGGAGTAAAGCTGAAGGCAATATAATTCAAAAGACCAGATACATAGTTCCCTTAGATGGGGATTTAATAGCTGAGCTAGATGTGTTTGAAGGCAAGCTATCAGGGCTTATAATTGTAGAAGTGGAGTTTCCTGATGAAGAGACTGCTGATAATTTCATAGCTCCTGACTGGTTTGGAGAAGACTTGTCAAAGGACGGGAGATTTGGCAATTACTATTTGTCAAAGCTAGAATCATTTGATGATCTAGGGGTATGAAAAATTTACTAGATTTTTTACTATATGTATAATATAATAAAAATTAACGATTTTTTATAAATAAAACCTGTTTTGCCCCTATGCGGCACCATGTGGGCTTAGATTGAAAAATCAAGATTTTTCATAAGTGAATTGTTTACAATTCACTTTACGCAATATTTGCGCCTATGGCTCAAAGTTTGCAGCTTATAGGAAAGGTATGGTTATTGATATGTCAAATGATTATATTTACACCATTACGAAGAAGGAGAGTCTATCTGATTCGATTTTTCTTATGGATATTAAAGCACCTAGAGTATCTAAACATTGCTACCCTGGACAGTTCATTATTGTTAAGATGGATGAGAAGGGTGAAAGAATTCCTCTGACCATATGTGATTATGACTGTGACGAGGGAACTGTGACTATTGTATTTCAGGCAATAGGATCCTCAACAAAGAGAATGGCAGAATATGAGGTTGGAGACGCCTTCCAAGACTTTACTGGACCTCTTGGTCACAGGTCAGAGCTGATTGACATTCCTAGGGAAGAATTATTAAAGAAGAGGATACTATATGTGGCTGGTGGTGTTGGAACAGCTCCTGTATACCCACAGGTCAAATGGTTAAAGGAACAAGGCTGTGATGTGGATTGTATAATCGGTGCAAGAAA
The DNA here is from genome assembly GCA_964590525.1 of uncultured Herbinix sp. Taxonomy (GTDB): domain Bacteria; phylum Bacillota; class Clostridia; order Lachnospirales; family Lachnospiraceae; genus Mobilitalea. Next base: position 1,189 of record CAZPWO010000239.1, read on the forward strand.
CAAGGATTTGATTATACTTGAAGATAGAATGAAAAAACATGTTAAGAACCTATATCTATGTACAGATGATGGCTCCTATGGGTTTAAGGGTAATGTAACCGAATATATAAAAGAACTAATACATAATCAGAATAAGGAATATGATCTTGTTGTTGCTATTGGACCAATGATTATGATGAAGTTTGTAAGTATAGTAACTAAGGAATTAGGAATTAAAACAATTGTTAGCATGAATCCTGTTATGGTAGATGGAACAGGGATGTGTGGTGCGTGTAGACTGACTATAGGGGACCAAACTAAGTTTGCTTGTGTTGATGGCCCTGAGTTTGACGGACATTTGGTTAATTTTGATGAAGCAATGAAAAGATCCCAAATGTACAAATCAGAAGAAGGACGTATGCTACTTCGCCAAAATGAAGGTGATACTCATCACCATCCTGGATGTGAGTGTCATGAAAGCTAATTCAGTAAAGGGCTTTGAGTGAAGGCATTGTCGTTAGTACATGGAGGGATTAAGATATGAATGTGTTAAATAAAGTACCTGTAAGGGAGCAAGACCCAGTAATTAGGGCTACTAACTTTGAGGAGGTCTGTCTTGGCTACGACTTAGAAGAAGCAAAGCGAGAGGCGGCTAGATGTATACAATGTAAGAAACCAAAATGTGTTGAAGGATGTCCAGTGTCTATTAATATTCCTGCTTTTATACAACACATAGTAGATGGAGATCCTAAAGGGGCATTTGAAGAAATAAGTAAATATTCTGCTCTTCCTGCGGTATGTGGTAGGGTATGTCCTCAAGAAGTACAATGTGAAGAAAGATGTATAAGAGGAATAAAAGGTGATCCTGTTGCTATAGGTAAGCTAGAAAGATTCGCAGCAGATTGGGCTAGAGAGAACAAGGTTATTCCTACTAAAGCAAGTAATAACAATAATATAAAAGTTGCTGTAATAGGAGCTGGTCCTTCAGGTCTTACCTGTGCTGGGGACTTAGCAAAGATGGGCTATGATGTAACTATATTTGAAGCTTTACATGAGCCTGGTGGAGTATTAGTATATGGTATTCCAGAGTTTAGACTTCCTAAGGAGGAAGTAGTTAAGGC
>CAZPWO010000240.1:0-1354 GCA_964590525.1 uncultured Herbinix sp.
CATTTTCGGCAGATCCAAAATGGTATGGTGTTGTAAAGGATTTCCGTTTCCCGGTCATGAAATGATTGGCCAGTAATATAGCGACACTAAAGAGTAGTAATATTACTGAAATAACATAACCTTGCCCAACAGTTTGAGCATTACCAACTAGATATTTCATTCTAAGTGATAATGTCCAGAAGTTACCCTTGACCCCTAAGAACATGGGCACGGTATAACTACTGATGGAACTCGCAAATACTAATAGTATCGTTGAAATAATTGCTGGCATTACAATTGGTAAAGTTACCTTACGTAATGTTTTAAAACGATTTGATTTTAAGATTGTTGCTGCCTCTTCTAAGTTGGCATCCATGTTTCTTAAAATACCACCGATCAATATGTATGCAAATGGTGCATAATGCACTCCTAATGCAATCGAGGTCGGAATAAATCCATATACTAACCACCCCGGGGTCGCGATACCCGTTAATCCTTGTAATATCCCTTGGGTTCCCATTGAAACCGGAAGATAAGAGTTACCAAAGAAGTTTTCCCAGAACATTGCAATTGACCAAGAAGGCATAATGTATGGGAAGATAAATACTAATGAGATAAATTTCTTACCTGGTAAGTTTGTTCTTGTAATTAAGAACGCTACTGACCCACCAAAAGCAACCGCGATAATACACGATAAGATTGCCATTTTAATTGAATTCCATAGCGGAATCCAAAACATTATCTTGGAATAATCATTGGTTGTTCGTGTTAAGATATTTTTCCAGTGAAATAACGTTAAAGATCCATAAGGTCCAATATGACCTTCTCCAATATGTATTTGGAAAGTATTATATAGTAAAAAGACTAAAGGTACTAAAATAGTTAAACTTAATATTATTTTAAAAGCAACTAAAATTATATTAGCTGGTTTAGAAAAATACTCTTTTAACCGATTACCTAAGTAACTTTTATTCTTTAATTGAACTGTATTTTCCATTGTTTTCTCCTTTAAGTAAATAAAAGCAGAAAGTTTTCTGCTTTTATTGTTTTCAATAAGCTACTTATTTAACTTCGAATTGTAAAATATATTCTGAAACGTCTAAGAAGTTTTCTGAAACGTAAATAGGATCTTCAATTACAGTTCTTTCTTTCCACCATGCTAACTCTTTATCGCCTTCAGCAATAGCAATGTTAGGGTTAGTTGAGTAATAACCTAAGTTAGATCCCCAAGCACCTTCAAAACCTTGTTTACTTAAGATATAGTTAACTAAAGCTGCACCTGCATATGGATACTTAGCATTTTTAGGAATCATTGAATACATTTTGTAAACAAATCCACTAAATCCTTCAACACCATTAGTTTCGATTGCTGATG
>CAZPWO010000240.1:1407-2245 GCA_964590525.1 uncultured Herbinix sp.
TTCTTTACCTACACCTTTAACTTTTAAGTCTTTTAATTTATTAAAGTTAGCATAAACAATTGATTTACTATGTCCTTTTGCTACGTTCTTAGTTGCTGTACCATCTGAACTATGAGGCATAGCATTTGTTAAGAATTCTTCAATAAATTTATAACCAATATTAATATGTTTATCATTAGTTTTAACATAGTCTTTACCATAATATGATTTATAAGCTGCTGTTAATTTAGTAACCCATTCTGGACTTGTTAACATAATTAAAAAGTTCATGTTAACATTTTCAGTTGAACCATATTTAAATGATAAGTTAGGAATATGTTTAGCATCTGCTGATGTACCAGCTAATTGCCATACGTTAGTTAAATAATTTTTAACTTTCCCTGCTTCTGCAGTATCAGCATTAGTTGAATCTAAATCAGTATTGTTATACATAAATACCTTATTTAAATAAACTGCTGCAGTAGGATTTAGATCATCTGGTGCTAATAGATCTTTATAATCTTTTGGAACATAGTTTAATAAATATCCAGGGTTTAACATTTGTGATTGTAATTTATTACCATCTTGGATTAAAACCATATCCGCTGCATATTTTCCACCACCAATTGTGTAGAAAAGCTTTTCATATAACGCTGCGTCACCTAATTTGTTGCTAACGACTTTAATTCCTGTTTCTGTAGTAAAGTTAACCAGGGCTTTATTTAAAGCTGATGAATTCCCGTAAACGCTAATAGAATTGTTACCGACTTCTTCTTTAGCTTTAACTAGTAATTCCTCATAAGTCATTTTCTCTGCTTCTTTTAATGCATTAGCAACATCAGAACCAGAATCACTTCCA
>CAZPWO010000241.1:0-2236 GCA_964590525.1 uncultured Herbinix sp.
GAAAGCTAGTATTAGCTTACAACAGGGACATTCCTATATCCGAAAGTGGACAATACTTTATTGATAGCTTAAGCAAATAAAATCATGTTTGATTACTCATTATATATATTTACTCTATCATTAATTACCTTATTATAATTTAAAACTTTTCTTTCGTACTCTTCTGACATGAATACTGAAGTAATTAAGAAATCTGCTGTGGCTCTATTATTAGCCATAGGTATATCATAGACTGCAGCAATTCTTAAAAGTGCCTTAACATCTGGATCATGGGGCTGGGCTTCCAAGGGATCTATAAAGAATATAACAAAATCTATAGTCCCCTCTACTATTCTAGCTCCTATCTGCTGATCTCCACCTATAGGCCCACTATTATAAGCCTTTACAGGAAGATCTGTTTTCTCAGATATCAACCTTGCAGTTGTTCCTGTGCCAGAAAGAAAATGATTCTTTAATATATCCTTATGTTCTTCAACCCATTGAATCATCTCATCTTTCATACCATCATGTGCAATTAGTGCAATACGTTTTTGCTTCTCAATAGTAAAATTAATATATTCCTCTTTAATCATAGCTTTCACACTCCTTATCTTTAGTCTTCATTCCTTTGAATTTCAATTTGCCTATCTGTTGATATTGTATCCTTAATTCCGTCAAATTCCAATAACTCTTTTTGATTAATAGTAGCTTTTGTAATATATCCATCTTCATCAATCCAATAGTCACGTTGCAGTTCTTGAAGACCATTACTGCCACTTTCTTTCAATTGCTCTAGATAGCTTTCATTAAAAGTTACTGTATATCTTTTATTGCCAGAGTCTTTTTTCATAGTTGTCTTAGCAACATCCTCCGCTGTAAAGCCTACAAGGAATTCTAACAAAAGAGTAAATACATAATCAGATTCCCCTTCTGTTTCTTTAACCGGAATTTCTTCACCATCTATAAGAAGAAAATGTCCATCTTCATTTTTAATAAAATGATTTTCAGATATTTCTTCCTCATAGGTGTTTTGTATAGTATATTCATAAAAAACATCATCTTCACTTCTTACAAATTCTAAGGAAATATCAGTCCTTCTTTCACTTTGCATAAAGTCGATAGTCCCTTCCTCTGGTATGCTTTTATACCATATAGAATATTCTCCTTCTTGTATCTGGGCAGTTTTAGCTGATGCGTTAACTAAGGTCTCTATATCTTTAGCAGAATCTCTACTACAGCCACTTAAGGCTATTATTACAAGGCTTAAAAGCAATATACTAAACATTTTCTTATTGTTTTTATTAAATTTCATTGATTATTCCTTTCACCTTTATGGTTTTATTCTATATAGTGTTCCAATCTCTCTGTTACCTGTTTCATCATGTTAGTATATCTTTCAAGTTTCTCTTTTTCTTCTGTTATTTTACTTTCTGGAGCTTTATTTACAAAGTTAGGATTTGATAACATTCCATTGGATCTTTTAAGCTCTCCTTCTAGTTTAGCCTTTTCCTTAGTTAGCCTTTCAATTTCTTTATTAATATCAACTAAATCTGCAAAAGGAATATAAATAGTAGCCCCTGGTATTACTGTGGATACTGCATCCTCACTAATTCCAGCTTTATCCTCTTGCACTATTACCTGGCTAGCAAAAGCTAGTGTTGCAAAGAACACTTTACTTTCATTAAAGATATCTCTCATCTTCCCATTGTCAGAAACTACATATACATTAGCTTTTCTACTTGGAGGTACATTCATCTCATTTCTAACATTACGGATGCCCTTTACAGTTTCTTTAATAATACTTATACTCTCTTCTTCCTTCTTATATTCATGACCTAGTTTGTATTCTGGCCATTGTGATATCATAATAGAATCTGATTCCTTATGACCTGTCATATCCTGAAGAGTACAGAAGATTTCTTCACTTACAAATGGCATAAATGGATGTAATAATTTTAAAGAAGTTATTAATACATATTCCAAAGTCCATAAGGCTGCTGCCTTAGTCTCATCGCTTTCACTGTATAACCTTGGTTTAACCATCTCAATATACCAGTCGCAGAATTCTTCCCATATGAAATCATGGACTTTCTGCCCTGCTAGCCCTAGGTCATAGGCTTCTAGATTCTCAGTTGCTTCCTTAACTAAAGCATTTACCTTAGATAGGATCCACTTATCTGCATCAGTAAGTTTATCCTCATCTACTTTTTCTTCTAAGGGGGTCTTTTCAATGTTCATCATAATAAACCTGGAAGCA
>CAZPWO010000242.1:0-2232 GCA_964590525.1 uncultured Herbinix sp.
AACGTTATTGCTTAACGTAAACTCTTTTTACACGAGGCGACACCGATGTAAGTATCTCGTAAGGAATTGTTCCAATAGACTCTGCCAATTCTACAACCGTTAGGTCTTTCCCAAAAACAATTACCTCATCTCCCTCTTTTGCAGGAATGTCAGTAACATCTACCATACAGAGATCCATACATACATCTCCTATAATTGGAGCATACTCTCCGTTGATAAGTACTTTACCCTTTCTATTTCCAAACTGGCGGCTCAATCCATCGGCATATCCTATACGAATAGTGGCAACGCGCGCATCGTGATCTAGCATTTCTTTGCGACCATAGCCCACACTATCGTTACTTTTTAATGTTTTTATTTGAATAATAGTAGTTTTGAGCGTGCAAACATTCTGTAAACCATTGAAACCACTCGCACTAACTCCGTATAAACCAATACCTAACCTCACCATATCGAACTGACTTTTTGGAAAACGCTCAATACCTGCTGTGTTTAAGATGTGGCGGTGTATTCTGTAATTGAAATGCGCTTCTATTTGGGTTGACAACTCCTTGAAAGTTTCGATCTGCTTTGCAGTATACTCGTCAAATACCCAACTTTCGCTAGCTGCCAAATGCGAGAAGACAGATTCTATTCGTACACTTTTCTGATTTTTCAATGTATCGATAAGTTGTGGTATCTCTTCAGCAACAAACCCTAGACGATGCATACCAGTATCAAGCTTTATATGAATGGGGTAATCTGTAACACCAAGGCGCTCTGCATCTTTAACAAACGACTCTAGAATACGAAAATTATATATTTCAGGTTCTAAATTAGCATTAAAAAGCTCTTCGAAACCATTAATCTCTGGATTGAGAATGATAATAGGTATTGTAATGCCTGCATCTCTCAGCGTTACTCCCTCTGAAGCAACTGCAACTGCTAGGTAGCCACATCTATGATACTGCAATGTTTTAGCTATCTCTACTGCACCAGCTCCGTATCCATTGGCTTTGACCATAGATATTAGTTTTGCATCTCCATCTATTTTAGATTTATACAAATTGAAGTTATTTACCAGTGCATCTAAATCAACCTCTAATACTGTTTCGTGTATACGCTTTTCTAATAATGCAGTAATTCTTTCGAAATGAAAACTACGTGCACCTTTCACCAATATTAGTTCGTCTTTGAATTGCTTCCACACCTGCGATTTTATAAAATCATCAGTGGTGTTAAAGAATTGCTTCTCCATAGTAAAAACTGAACTAAACTGCGATATATCGTGGCCTATACCAATTATCCTATCAACATTGTTTTGCTCTACAACTTCAGAAACCTTTCTATATAGGGTCTTGGGCAACAAACCCGATTGAAAAATATCAGACAGTATAAGCGTTTTCTTCAATGGCCTATCCATCTTTCGTTGGTTTTGAAACTCTAGGGCAATTTTAATAGAGTTGAAGTCCGAATTATAGCTATCATTGATAAGAATGCAATTATTCTTGCCAGTTCTAACATCTAGGCGCATTGCAACGCGTTCTAGCCTAGCCATTCTTACCTTAATCTCCTCGGGCAACACCCTCATATATAATAGTGTGGCAATAGAAGATATTGCATTTTCTATTGAAGCACCATCAATAAATGGTATTTCTAGTTCGGTGTCGAAACCTAAAAAAGAATATTTGATGATAGTTTTATCATCTGTAGACTTAACGCTTGAAATGAATAGGGGACTCTCTCTGTTAGTACGCGACCATGTGAACGTTTTGTGGGACAGGGCCATATTTTCTACACAACGTGTAATAATAGGATTGTCTCCGTTGTAAATGATAACCTCGCTATTGATAAACAGTTCTAGCTTCTCGTTACATTTTTGTTGCATCGATGCGAAATTCTCCTGGTGAGCTTCTCCTAATTTTGTAAATACACCAATGGTGGGATAGATAATAGATTCAAGATGCTCCATTTCGTCGGGCAGAGAAATTCCCGCCTCAAATATTCCAAGAGTAGAGGTATCATCAAGTTGCCAAACAGAGAGAGGAACACCTGTCTGTGAGTTATAGCTTCGTGGCGATCTTACAATATTGTAATCGTAGTGAAGTAACTGATACAACCACTCCTTAACAATTGTTTTTCCATTACTCCCCGTAATCCCTATAACGGGTATGTCAAACTTGCGACGATGATAGGCAACAAGCTTTTGCAAAGCAACCAGCGTATTCTTTACAACTAAGAAATTAGCATTGC
>CAZPWO010000243.1:0-2221 GCA_964590525.1 uncultured Herbinix sp.
AAATTTGTATTCAATGGTAAAGAATGAACCTTATCATAAGTGATGTGGTTTTTTTAGAAATCATCGAGGAGAAAATCTGTTGACAGGCTTACTCCGATGCTCTCAATGTCATGGTCCAATGCCAGGCTCTACCACTAGGAATACATTAAAAGATGGCACAAAGAAGAGAATACGTTACTACTCCTGTGCCAATTTTCGAAGAAAAGGTTCAAGTGTTTGTAGAGGCAACAGTGTACGTGCAGATGATGCAGAAAAGTTTGTCCTAGATCGTCTGAAAGATGTGCTTTTAATCCCACAACATTTAAACCAAATAGTTGATGAAATGAATCAGAAAATTGATGAAAACAGAAAGCCATGGAAAATGGAACTAGATGGCTTACATGAAAAAATAGAGAGTACAAAGCAAAGTTTAGAGAAATGGAAAGAGTTAGTGAAAGCAAATCCTGAGTTATCGTCTGAGCTAGATGAAAGAATTACAGGTCTTGAGATCGAATATATTGAATCGAATCAAAGAAAGCAGGAGCTTATCAAACTGTTAGATGCAGAAGGTCAGAAGATAAAAAGAAAGGATGCAGTTAAAGTCATTAAGTTAGTGAATGCTAAAGTTGCAGCATCAAAAAATAAAGCGGAGATTAAAGCAATTTTGAGAACTTTTATCGATAAAATCACGTTTAATAAAGAAACGAAAAGTGACTACAAAATCTACATGACATTCACACAAGATGTTATTGATATATTAAACGAAAGAGCACATAAGGAGCCAACAGCAGGTAAAAATGCTGTTGGCTCTTTTTATTTAAAATATATACTGAAACTAGCTGTATGATAGGATAGCTTGTGTTGTTTCTAACAAAGTTTATGCTATAATGACACTAATATTGATGTAATCGTTCTCTATAATGTTATAAGGAAATTATATAACAAAAAAGAAAAGAGTGAAAAAATGAATAAGAGTAAATCAAATAAAAATAAGTATAAATATCTCCTCACAAGTATTGCGATAGCAGGTATCCTTTCAAATGCTAGTGGAGAAATAGTTTACGCCACGGAGGAATCTCTAGTAAATCAAACAGTTGTAGAAGAAATTTCTCAAAGAAAAATAATAGAAGATCCAGTATTGGACTTAGCCCCAACAGTATCAGGATTAAAAAATGCAGATAGTACTGCTACACAAACTGATGTATCATTTTTTAATTTTGATTCATGGACAGGTACAATTACTGATTATGATACAGCTGGTGGTTTAGACGTAGTAATACCAAAATCTATAGAAGGTGTAGAAGTAAAATCTATAGGTAACTATGCATTTAGGGGGAAAGGTATAACAAGCATAATAATCCCAGATAGTATAACAAGTATCGGCGGTTATGCATTCGCTAATAATAAATTAGCAGAAGTAATAATTCCAGATAGTGTAACATTTATAAATAATCATGTATTCTCCAGAAATGAATTGAGAGAAGTGATAATCCCAGATAGTGTTACAAGTATAGGACCAGGAGCATTTGAAAGTAATCAATTAACAAAAGTCACTTTACCCAAAAATATTACCTCTATAAGTAAAGGTCTATTTAGTAGTAATCATCTAACAGAAGTAATAATCCCTGAGAGTGTAACAAACATAGGAGATTGGGCATTCTCTGACAATCAGTTAGTCGAAGTGATAATCCCAGATAGTGTAGTAAGTATAGGGGATAAAGCGTTTTGGAGTAATCAATTAATAAAAGTTAAAATATCCAAGGACTTAGAAAATATAAATTATTTTGCGTTCGCTGATAATCAATTAACTGAAATAACAATCCCAAATGGTGTAACAAGTATAGGTGAGAGAGCATTCTCTGGTAATAAATTAGCAGAAGTTGCTATTCCAAACAGTGTAATAAAAATAGGTGGATTCGCATTCTCTGACAATCAGTTAGTCGAAGTGATAATCCCAGATAGTGTAGTAAGCATAGGTTATGGTTCTTTCTCCCGTAATCAACTAACAGAAGTGATTATTCCAAATAGTGTAACAAGTATAGGAGAAGAAGCATTCGCATGGAACCAAATAACAAGATTGACTCTACCAGAAGGTATTAGTTCTATAAGTGATCGCCTATTTATTGGTAACCAATTAACAGAAATAACCATCCCAGACAGTGTGACTAGCTTGGGAGAAAGAGCATTCTTTGATAATCAATTAACGAAAGTGATAATCCCGAACAGTGTAATAAGTATAAGT
>CAZPWO010000244.1:0-2219 GCA_964590525.1 uncultured Herbinix sp.
CAATAATTTCCATTTTTATCTATAGCTATATTATAATTCGCTCCATCTGTTCCTGGAATCTGATATTTAATAGTTCTACCATTTTCATCTCAAGTAGTTCCTTGAACTTTACCCATATTTTGAGGAGATGTTTGCTTTGGATATTTAGTAATATCAAAATCCTTTACATTTCCTTGATCATCAAATGCTATATATATAGGAGTTCCTCTGGATGTAGTAGTTCGATAAGAATCAGCTCCATTTAATATAGCATATGCATGAGTTCCTTCTGGGATTACATAAGAACTTCTTAAGTCTCTAACTCCAACATTCCAATCATTTCCTTTCTTAAGCTTTCATATATATTCTGTAAGTCCAGGAATATATCCCATATTAACATTATATGGTGTATAAACATATCCATCTTGTCCATATTGTTGTTGTCATTCAGTATCATTTCAAAATCTAACTGGAGAATTATCTCTACCAGCTATATAACTAGCATAATCATGCTTATCATTTGAATATGAAAAATATGGATTAAATATATTTTTTTGTGTAGGATCAAGCTCACTATAGTCTTTATAAAGTCTTCCGTTATGCGCTAGAGTATATTTTATATTCTGAAATTCTGGAGTCATTAATAAGTCTCAAGTTCCTGTACTATAAGGAGAATCAGATCCAAGAATATAATTACCTTCGTCATCTGCGGTAACTTGACCTAATAGTTTTAATGCATCTTCCGCATCATTACCATTAAATATATCTGATGCTCTAGCATAGACTGGTTTTTCTTCTTTCTCTTCCTGTTTATCTTCTTGATTTCCTGAAGAGAATTGAGTTCATCCCATTAAAGCAAGTTGTCTCTTTTGACTTTCTGTTAATTGGCCCTTTCGTAAAGCATCAATAAAACTATTAGCAGTAGTATCACTCCACTCATCATATAAATTTTTAAGAGCATCTAACTGAGTTCCATATTCATTCCAGTATTTAGCTTCTTTCTTTGGATCGTAGTTTCTACTTCTAATATAATCAACAATTTCTCGTATAGTTTGCTCATTATCTTTATTAATATCGCTATTTATATCATAGATAGGATTTTTATTATCGTCTTCATTGTATAAAAACTCAGAAACTCCTCTCCTTATTGATGGACCATCATAAGGTTTTTCTGTATTAAATCTAAATATACGTGCAATATCCTCACGATAACGATGCTGTTTACTATTAAAGAAAGCTCCCCAATTTCTCTTTGCATTAGAATCAGCAGGAGTTGCTGTAATATTACTAAATAATTTATTAGTAACATCTGAGTTATCGTCTCTATTTGTTACAGTAAAACTATTAGAGCCTTTAGCAAAATGATAATCGTGATTATTATCCTTATCGCTATTAATTAGTGACCATAAGTCTGTTTGAAGATTATTATGCAGATATTCTAAAAATTCATCACGATCCTGTTCTACATTATCAATAAAATATCTAGATCCTTTTGGTCCTTTTTGTGGTTTTTCAGCTGCAATTACAGAGGCAGCAATAGAATCCTTTTTTGGAGTATATTTTGAATTATATTGTTCCTCAGTAATTAGGCCTATATTTTTTGCCAAAAGATCCTTACCTTCAGGAACACCATCATATCCTTCTGGAAGAACTGGATCAAACTGATACTCATTCATTTTTCATTCATTGAGCCTCTTTAAATCCTCACTACTAACTTCATACTCCTTTCCTTTATAGGACCACTTATTTTTTGGCAAAGATCCAGCTGTTTGATATTTTCTTACTTGTGCCATATTCATAAATTAAAAAAGGAGGAGCAGTTTTATCCACCCCTCCTGTTAGTTATCTTATTACTTACAGCTTTTCTTTGTTTTGCATTTTGAGGTTTTTCCTCCACAAGCATCCTTTTTAACAGAACCACCGCAAGCAGTCTTTTTAACAGATCCGCCACAGGCATCCTTCTTAACAGAGCCTCCGCAAGCACTCTTTTTAACGGGACCTCCACATGCTTTCTTACATGTCTTCTTCTTAATTTTTCCACCGCAACGCATAAACTGTTGCTCTTCTGGTGCAGCACCTACTTCTTGTGGTGCTCCTTGAAGCATTTCCATAATAACTTGTGCTAACATTGCAGCTACATCTGGACCAAGCTGCTGAATAATTTCTTGAGCCATTTGTGCAAGTTGTTGCATCATTTGCTCTTCTCCACCCTGAGGTGCTTGAGCTGGAGCTGCAGGAGC
>CAZPWO010000245.1:0-2197 GCA_964590525.1 uncultured Herbinix sp.
ATGAAAGCTGAAGATATGGTAGTAGTAGACCTTGAAGGTAATCGGATAGAAGGAAGATATAAACCTTCTTCCGACACAGCTACCCATATTGAATTATATAAGAAATATCCTAATATAGGTGGAGTGGTTCATACCCATTCTACTTGGGCAACTGCTTGGGCACAGGCAGGCCGTGATATTCCCTTATATGGAACAACCCATGCAGATTACTTTTACGGACCAATTCCTTGTGCTAGAAGTCTGACAAAAGAGGAAATTGACGGAGAATATGAGGTTAATACTGGATTAGTAATTATAGAGACTTTAGAAGAAAGGGAAATTGACCCCATGAATATGTCAGCCATACTTTGTACTAATCATGGTCCATTTACTTGGGGTAAGGATCCTGATGAAGCTGTATATAATGCTGTAGTCTTAGAAGAAGTAGCAAAGATGTCTTCCTATACAGAGCTTATTAATAAGAGTGTTAAGCCAGCTCCCCAGACAATAGCAGATAAGCATTACCTAAGAAAACATGGAGACAATGCTTATTACGGACAAGAATAAATAGTAAGGTAATTATAGAAGAGATATGTGAAAAAGGTGGTGTGCTTTGTATGGATATAAGTATTAATGATATTAAAAAAGCTATTGAAGATGGAAATACCGCACTAGGTATAGAGCTTGGTTCTACCCGAATTAAGTCTGTATTAGTTGGACCTGATAATGAACCAATTGCATCCGGAACCCATGAGTGGGAGAATAGCTATATTGACAATATATGGACTTATAGTGTAGATGAGATTTGGAAGGGTGTACAAAGTTCTTATAAGGATCTGGCACATGATGTGAAAGAACAGTATGGACTTACCCTTAAAACAGTAGGTGCTATGGGCTTTAGTGCCATGATGCATGGTTATATGGCATTTGATAAAGATGATAACCTTCTTGTTCCATTTAGGACTTGGAGGAATAATATAACTGAAGAATCATCAGCCCAGCTTACTAAGTTGTTTAGCTACAATATTCCTCAGCGCTGGAGTATTTCTCATCTATATCACGCAATATTAAATGAAGAGGAACATGTAGATGAGATAAGTTTTATGACAACTTTGGCAGGATATATTCATTGGAAACTTACTGGTAAGAAGGTTCTTGGTGTTGGAGAAGCTTCAGGAATGTTCCCAATTGATTTGGAAACAAAAAGCTTTAATAAGAAGATGATAAATCAATTTGATGATTTAGTTGCATCAAAGAATTATTCATGGAAGTTAGATGAGATCCTAGCAGAAGTTTTATTAGCAGGAGATGGTGGTGGTATTCTTACAGAAGAAGGTGCAAAGCTTCTAGATGTTACTGGACAACTACAAGCAGGTATTCCTTTATGCCCACCGGAAGGTGATGCAGGAACTGGTATGACTGCAACTAATAGTATTGCTAAAAGAACTGGTAATGTATCTGCTGGAACATCTGTATTTGCTATGATTGTTCTTGAAAAAGACTTGGAGAATGTTCATACTGAGATTGACCTTGTAACAACTCCTACTGGTAACCTTGTTGCCATGGCCCATTCTAATAATTGTTCTTCTGATTTAGATGCTTGGGTTGGATTATTTGGTGAATTTGCTGATTCCCTTGATATAGAAGTGGATAAGGACAAACTTTATGGAACCTTATATAATAAGGCATTAGAAGGGGATCCTGATTGCGGCGGATTGTTGGCATATGGATATCTGTCTGGTGAACATATAACTGGATTTGAAGAAGGAAGACCGCTATTTGTTCGTTCTTCTCAGAGCAAGTTCAACCTAGCAAACTTTATGAGAGTCAATCTATCTACTGCACTAGGAGCTGTAAAAACTGGTGTAGATATCCTTATTAAAGATGAAGGAGTTAAGTTAGATAAACTATTAGGTCATGGAGGTTTCTTTAAAACTGAAGGAGTAGGACAAAAAATGATGGCTGCTGCTATGAATGTTCCTGTATCAGTTATGGAAACAGCAGGAGAGGGCGGTGCCTGGGGTATTGCTTTACTAGCATCTTACATGATTAATAAGGAAGATAATGAGTCTTTAGAAGATTATCTTGCTGATAAAGTATTTGCAGATATGGAAAGTACAAGTATAAAGCCAGATCCTAAAGATGTAGAAGGATTTGAGGTATTTATGGAGCGTTATAGACAAGGCCTAGCTATTGAAAGGGCTGCTATTGAGAATTT
>CAZPWO010000246.1:0-1433 GCA_964590525.1 uncultured Herbinix sp.
AAACATTGCAGGGGTATAAATTAGAAATATGGTCAAGGTTGGAGCTAGTGTATTTTCCAAATATGGATTTTCAGATTTATTACCGGCGTTATTAGTTTTAGATGCAAAAGTGAGACTTTATAAGGGTGGATTAATGGATTTGAGTGAATTTCTAGAAAAGGAACATGAAAAAGATATATTAATTGAAGTAATATTGCCTAAACAGGATGGTATTGCTGTATTTAACTGTATGAAAAAGACATCAATAGATTTTTCTATTATTAACGGAGCTATGTTTAAGGGGAAAAATGAAGAATATAGAATAGCTATTGGTTCTAGGCCACAAAGAGCAATACTTGCTAACAATTCAGCAAAGGTTTTAGGTGATGGAAAAGACATAGACAGAGTTGCTGATATGGTCGTAGAAGAATTGCATCTTGGAACTAATATAAGAGGAAGTAAAGAATATAGAGAAGACATGTGTAGAGTTTTGATACAAAAAATGTATGATGAGATAGGTGATTATAATGATTAATAAAGGAATAAGAAAAATAGATAGTGAATCATTACTAAGTGGAAGACCAGTATATACAGATGATTTGATTTTTCATAAGGATGTATTAACTATAAAACTTTTAAGGAGTCCTTATGCTTTTGCAAAGATAAAGAAAATAGATGTAGAAAAGGCAAAATTGGTAGAAGGAATAGTTGACATTTACACATATAAAGATGTTCCTCAGGTAAGATATTCTGAATCAGGAGAATCTTATCCAGATCCAACTCCATATGACAGAATGTTATTAGAGCCTACTTTAAGATACATAGGAGATGAAGTTGCGATAATAGCTGCTGAAGATGAAATTTCTGCAGAAAAAGCAATGAAATTAATTAATGTTGAATATGAAGTATTTGAACCAGTAATAGATTTAACTACAGCTGAAGGACATAGCTCAGTAATACATCCAGAAGAAGATATATTTTGTCCTTTTGATTTTGGATTTGATGGATCAAAGAATGTTGTTTCAAGTTTTGAAATGGGAAAAGGTGATGTTGAAAAAGAATTTCAAGATTGTGATGTTATAATTGAAAGGTCCTATACTACACAAGCTCAAGCCCATTGTATGATGGAAACCCACAGAGCCCATGCATATATTGATGCAAATGGTCGACTTGTAATAACATCCTCAAACCAATCGGCTTACCATATGAGAAGACAAGCTGCTAAAGCAATAGATATACCTGTTTCAAAAATCAGATTAATAAAGCCACGAATAGGTGGAGGATTTGGAGGTAAGAATGTTGCATTAACAGAACCTTATGTAGGATTTGTTACATGGAAAACAAAAAGACCATCAAAACTTGTTTATACAAGAAAAGAAACCTTTGCAGCATCTACTTCAAGACATCAAATGAAAATAGATTTAAAAGTGGGTTCTGATAAGGATGGAAATATT
>CAZPWO010000246.1:1443-1724 GCA_964590525.1 uncultured Herbinix sp.
TATTAAGGCAATCGATATGCGTGGATTGAATAATACAGGTGCATACGGAGCCAATGGACCAGTGGTAACAATGGAAGCAGCACAAAATGCCCTTCCATCATATAATAAGGTTCCAGCAATAAGATATTTGGGGAAAACTGTATATACAAATATAGTTTCAGCGGGACCACTTAGAGGATATGGAGGAACTCAAGGAACATTTGCACTTGACTCTGTAATTAATGAATTGGCAAATGAACTTAATATGGATCCAATAGAGCTTAAACTTAAGAATACAATAC
>CAZPWO010000246.1:1742-2197 GCA_964590525.1 uncultured Herbinix sp.
AAAATGTATTGAAAAGGGAAAAGAACTGATAAATTGGGATGGAATATACCCAAGAAAAGAAATAGATTCAAATAGGGTAAGGGCAGTTGGTTCAAGTATAGCAATTCATGGTTCTGGAATTGCCAATATAGATTCAGCTACTGTAATAATAAGAATGGTTGAGGATGGGACATATATATTATTAACTGGTTCTGCTGATTTGGGAACAGGATCAGATACAATCTTGGCACAAATTACTGCTGAATCCTTAAATACAAGTATAGATAATGTAACAGTTGTTTCAGGGGATACAGATGCATGTCCATATGATACAGGTGCCTATGCTTCCTGTACAACTTATTTAACAGGTAATGCAGTAATAAGAGCTGCTGAAAAGCTAAAGCGTAAAATTTTCGAAACTGCAGGCAAAAAACTTGCTGTATCTTTTACATCTTTAGAACTTAAAGAAGATAGAG
>CAZPWO010000247.1:0-2196 GCA_964590525.1 uncultured Herbinix sp.
AAAACCATATAACAAAGATACTAGATAAATTAGAATTAAGAGATAGAACACAATTGGCAGTATTGATAAAGAAATAAGATTCCTCAATACATTGGGAATGCCAGAAGACTAAGTTGATGATAGAGGGCTGAGCGGAATGATAGAAGACTGAGGCTCTGTCATTCAGAGGAGCAAAGCGACGAAGAATCTTTGTTGAAACCCAACATTCTCCGTTACACCTGGAATGACAGAAGATACTTGCACTAAGACAATTAAGGAATAAATAAGGGATGTATACAAAATTATAACTATAATTCTGTATACATCCCTTATTTATTTTCCATGACTTTAGTCATATTAAAACAGGACTAAAAATATGACCTTTGCTAGATTTCATTTAATATTAATTAATATATACTAATATTAGTAAATGAATTACATAATTAATATATCAAAATGAATGTATGAAAAAAATTGCAAATAGGAGGATGGGAAGATGGAGGCAGTGGAGATAAGAAATTTAACAAAACATTATGGAAGGCTTAAAGCAGTAGATGATATTTCCTTTAGTGTTCAAAAAGGAAGTATATGCGGAATACTTGGGCCAAATGGCTCTGGTAAAACTACAACTATTAAAAGCATTTGTAATATAATAAGACCTGATAAAGGTCATATTAATATTTGGGGAAAAGACAACAAAAGATCTACAAATCGAATTTCAGCGGTATTTGAAGGTACTAGAAATCTTTATTGGAGGTTAACACCAAGGGAGAACCTACGTTACTTTGCAGGCATAAGGGGATTGGGAGGAAAAAAGTTAGAAAAAGAAATTGATATGATCTTAGATAAATTTAATCTAAGGGATAAAAGGGATCTTATGGTAAATAAATTATCAAGGGGTATGCAGCAAAAGGTTGCTATTGCTATGACTTTAATTTGTAATGCTGATGTTATTTTACTAGATGAACCTACTCTTGGATTAGATGTTCAAAGTCACCTGGATATTAAGAATATCTTAATGGATATAACATCTGATTTAGATAAAACTATTTTACTTTCTACCCACGATATGAATTTGGTTCAGGCTATTTGTGAAGATGTAGTTATTTTAAATAAAGGTAAAATAGTTGCAAAAGATAAAATGGTAAACTTATTAGATATGTTTGAAACAAAGACTTATGAAATTGTTTTAACAGAGGGTATTACTGATGAAAACAAGAATTCATTAATGGCATTAAATTATGAATTTCATTTTAAAGATAATGGCTGCAAAATACAAGTAGATATATTGAATCTGGAAGATATATATAAGATTATAGAAGGATTAAAAAACATGAATATACTTATAAAAGAGATAAAACAAAAAGATATCAATATTGAGAGAGTATATCTAAGTTTAACAGATGGGAAGGTGAGTTAATTGATCAAGTACTATCATCTAATGAAAGTATCTATTGAAAGAACTATAAAGGAATTAATAAGATATAAGTTTAACACAATTTCAAACATTATAATTTTGTACGTACTTTTCATGGTCATGTTTTTGGGAGTTAAAAGTTATGGGATAAGTTTTGGGGCTTCTCCTATTGATATGGGGGAAACTTTGGAATCCTTTATAGTGGGATATTTTCTATGGACAATTATGTTTATGGCCTACTCAAATGTTGCCCACGGATTAATGAATGATGCTAATAGGGGAACATTAGAACAATTAAATATGTCAGGTATAAAACTTTCAACTATAGTGACAGCAAGGAGCCTTTCCACATTATTAGTAAATTTTATAGTTTCTAGTGCTTTGTTATATATTATTATATTAACAACTGGTTATCAATTTGAGATAAAGATATTTACTGTGTTGTTATCTATATTCCTAGGTATATTTAGTATATTGGGTATAGGATTAATCTTTGGGGGTTTGGCACTTATTTTTAAAAAGATCAGCTCTTTATTAGGGATAATCCAATACTTTTTAATTGCTTTTGTTGTGGTGAATCCGGAAAGTGAAATCATTCATAAGTTAATACCTTTTAGGCCTGCTGCAGATAAAGTGTTCTTATCTATGATGGGAGGATATTCATTAATTGATTTTGAGTTATATGATTATATGATTATGATAGGAAATTCTATTCTATATTTTGGAATTGGTTTACTTGTATTCAACAGATGTGTTAAAATTGCTAAAAGAAAAGGTTTATTAGGTCAATATTAGAACAA
>CAZPWO010000248.1:0-2180 GCA_964590525.1 uncultured Herbinix sp.
AATACAAGCCAACAGCTACAGATTTACCTATATCTGAAATAACACAGCTCTCAAACTATAGCATGTACTGCCATAAAGACGTCATCGATTTACCTATATCTGAAATAACACAGCTCTCAAACCTCAAATTAACACATAAAATCTGAGATTTAAGAGCTATTTACCAAAATATAGTAAAGAGCTTATGGTGAATTGTAGCAAATATTTCAATTCTATTCAATTATCAAGGTCCCTTAATTAGTAAGCCAACATTGATCTTTATCAATTACGATTAGCCTTACATTTTCATGTCTCAATAAGTCTATTTCACTTCTACTGTATTCTATAAATAGGAGATTTTGCTCTTCCCTAACAGAAAAATCTATTAATTCATTTAGCCCTTCATGTTCCAGGAAGAATAATAGGTTATTTATAACAAAAAGTTTTGTGTCTAAGTATTCATGCCTTGTTAGAATATAGTTTTCAAGTTTTTCTATAAACGTCGCATCTTCACGTTCAGCAAATTTTACACCTGATAATTCCATTATCGAAGCAATGGGTGGTATATCTTCATTTATTTCTAAGTTCTCTTCTTGAAGAATAATGTCTTCTATTACTTCGAGTATTTCAGACCATTTATTAATTATGGCTGCATCATAACCATTATAGATAGCTATATTTTCTAATTTCTTATACAAAGTCTTTAGCAGCCTTCTATCATTTAACTCTAAACCCCAAACATTATTTATCCATTCAACACTCTTTTTTGTATTTAATTTCTTCTCATTTTCGAAGACTATAAAATTTGAACTACGATCATAAAGATCAGAATGTAAGTCTGCTAGAAATTCAAACAGAAATCTTGGATTCTCTACAACTAGAACCGTTACATTTTTATCTAGAACTATAGGATCAACATAATCCTTATACTGTACTCTCATATTATTACCGTTTCAGAGTTATCATTTAAAACATCAGTAACTTGGTCACCTACAATAAATTCAATTCTTGCATACTGCTTCTCTGTAATTATCATCGCTTGTACTAAGCCTTTGCGAGGTTTTCCTTTTCTTAACTGACCTAATACAACATTTGCCGCGGTTGTATTTAGAACTAGCTTGGAGTATACAGATTCTTGAATCATTAAAAATCCTGATTTTATGAGTAGCTGTCTGAACTTTCTATACTCACGTTTATCTGTATTTGTAATAGTTGGCAAATCAAAAAACACTATAACTCTCATAAACCTAGCCATATTTTAACCCTTGGATATCTACCAATGTATCATCGTCTAATGCATCCAAGACTCGTTTTGTATATGTACTTATAGCATTAGTAAGTTTATAATTCTTCTCATCGAACCTAACTTCATACTCTAAAATTTTAAGTAATTGATGCTTATGTTCTGGGTTTAGCTCAGTATCAGAATTAGAAAAATCCATAGCAATAACAAACTTATCTATTAGTGGTCTAAACGGTTCCATGAGGTCAGATGATAAGTTAAATTGATTAAAAACATTATCATGCCATATACCTAATTGCGTAACTCTTCCCTGAGCAACTACTTCCCGATTAAATACGGCCAGAATAATTGCATAACCATAATCTAGTGCAGCATTATAAATTCCACCACTATGCCTAACAAACTCTTCATCAAACAAAGTATTAAAATAGACTTTTGCTGCGTGACCTTCTCGATTCGTTCTGTCTCCAGGTTCAACATCGAAAATGTAACTCAACAGTATTTTTGCTTCTGCTTCCTTACCAGTTTCTAATAGTACGTTTGCCTGATTTGTAATTTTGCTCCTTATAATCCTTTGCCAGGTTAAATCTTTCGTAAGCTGGGTCCAGTTAATCTGGCTCTTTAAAGCTCTGCTTGTATCATGACTCCCATAAATAGCTATTAATTCACTACTAGGGTTATGTTTTTCATTACAAAATATAACTTTAACTTTATTTTTAACCAGCTCATTTAGCAATCCAGTAGTAAGCGAAACTGCTGTACTTTCAATAATCAAAACATTAATTTCAGAAATATGTATTCTCTGTTTTGTCTCGCCACGAATCTGCATGAATCCCATTCTGTATTCAAGCTTACAACGTTTCGTAATACAGACAGTGCGCCAAGCCAATTAGAACACCTTCACTCTCGATTCGTAGAATCCTGTAATCGATTCAGTAATAATATACAAATCTTTTTT
>CAZPWO010000249.1:0-2148 GCA_964590525.1 uncultured Herbinix sp.
ACTTGGCTTTGGCTTAACTCGTAATGGAGATAAGTTTACTGTAGTGGTTCCATCCTGGAGAGCAACCAAGGATGTAAGTATGAAGGCTGATATCATAGAAGAAATCACTCGTATATATGGCTATGATAACTTTGATGTTCGCTCAACCAAGAGTCTTCTTGTTCCTGTCCGTCACAGTGAGGAAAGGGATAATGAATATGAAATCAAACAGCTTTTATCAAAGCAATATGCCATGAATGAAGTTCATAGTTATCTTTGGTATGAGACTAAGCTTAACAAAGAGATGGGAATTGTTACAGATAAAAATATTAGAGTAATTAACTCAGTTACTGCAGAAAATGATACCATCAGATCAACAATTATTCCAAGTCTTTTAGGCTTTGTTCT
Organism: uncultured Herbinix sp.; assembly: GCA_964590525.1. Classification (GTDB taxonomy): domain Bacteria; phylum Bacillota; class Clostridia; order Lachnospirales; family Lachnospiraceae; genus Mobilitalea. The sequence goes on from CAZPWO010000249.1 coordinate 388, forward strand.
GAAAAATGTTGAGAGTAATCCTGAGATGGGAATGTATGAAATCGGCCGGGTAGCTAATGGCTTAAAAGCTGATGGATTATGTGACGAAAGAAAGAGACTTGGATTTGTTGTTGCTAGTAAGAAATTGACTGAAAAAGAAGTTTACTTTAAGGCTAAGGAAATAGTAGAGATGCTATTACATGATATTAAAAATATTCATCCAACATTTGCCCGTAAGGAAGAATTAAGTAAGTATAACTTTGTTCATCCAGTTAATTGTGCTAGTATATCTTTAGAGAATAAGGAAATTGGCTATCTGTCAGTACTAAATCCAAGAGTAAGAAATAATATTGATAAGAAGTTAAATGTTGCTTTTGTTGAAATTGATATTATGGATATGGAGGAGATTGCTGCACAGCCTTTAAATTACAAGGAAGTGTCTAAGTATCCAGGAGTTTCAGTGGATTTGAGTATATTAGCTGATAAGGCAATGAGCTATGAAGCTATAACAAAGGCTATAGACCAGTACCCATGCACATACCTACAGGGATATCATCTTGTTGATATTTTCGAAGATGAGAAGCTTCTAGCAGGCAAAAAAAGTGTAACCATTCACTTTGAATTTGCTTCCATGAAAAAAACCTTAGAAAGCAACGAAATCTCAGAGATGGTTGATGAACTACTTGCGGTATTAAAAGAGAATGGTTTAGAATTAAGGTAAATTCAACCATATAAATTTAAAAATCTTTTCAAACAGATATGGTTATATTATACTTAAGATTATGAAGTAAGGATGATAACAATGCAAATGAAGAAAAGGAGATTTGTTGGTATGCTAAAAGAATTCAAAAAATTTGCTTTAAGAGGTAATATGATTGATTTAGCAGTTGGTATTATAATTGGTGGTGCTTTCACAGGACTGGTTAATTCATTAGTTAACGATATTATAATGCCAGTACTTAATGTGTTCACTAAGAATATTAATTTTGCCAATCTTTTTATTGCCTTGGATGGTGTTAAATATGAAGACTTGGAAGCTGCAAAAGCAGCTAATGCTGCCACCATTAATTATGGCGCATTTATTTCCGGGGTAATCAACTTCCTCATTATGGCCTTTGTGGTGTTCTTATTAGTAAGATGGATTAATAAGCTTAAGAAGCCTGAAGCTGTTGCAGCACCTTCAACTAAGAAGTGTGCTTACTGTCTATCTGACATTAATATTGAAGCAACAAGATGTCCGCACTGTACTTCAGAGGTTAAATAATTAGAGTTTATGAGTTAAAGGAGAATAGATTGAAAAATCTTGATTTTTCAATCGCAACTTTGTGCCCTGCGTAACATGAAAATCAGAGATTTTCATGTAGAAAGATTGCAGATAGTGATGAAAGGTATGGGTATTATAATGCTTAAAAGGTTTTATCCAAAAAGAACAGCAGAATCCACTTATGTCATTGATTATAAGAAGTTATATCAAGAAGGTTATCGTGGGATAATATTTGATATTGACAATACCCTAGTTATGCATGATGAGGACGCTACTGATAGGGCTATAGAACTTTTTAAGCATATTAAAGAAATTGGCTTCAAAAGCTGCCTAATCTCCAATAATGATGAAGAAAGGGTTATGCGCTTTAATAAAGATATTAAAACCAATTATATCTTTAATGCACAGAAACCCAGTAGAAAAAACTATATTAAAGCAACAAAAATCATGGGAACAACCATTGATACTACAATCTTTATTGGTGACCAGCTTTTTACAGATGTGTATGGCGCTAATAG
>CAZPWO010000250.1:0-2121 GCA_964590525.1 uncultured Herbinix sp.
AATAATTTGTAACTTCCCATTTTCATCAATATAATAAGCTACAATTGAATCAGTATTCATATTAGACTCTGCTTCATAAGGCATATTAATTGTTATAAATCCATCTAATTTTGTCATTTTAACTTCATCATGTTCTATAGACAAATTAATAACTTGACTATCACCTGCTATAATTCTTTGTTCTTCTGTAAGGTTTTTCTTATCGATAAGGTTAGTATTGAAAGTAATGTCTCCTTCTACTTGCTCATTAATTTTGTTAAGCATTTCATTGCTCAATATAAAAGTAATATCATTATTTTCAAATTCTAAAGAAAGGCCCTTGGATATTACTATACTTTCAAAGTTTTCTTTATTTATTTTTATTTCAGATATATCCTTATTTATAAACCTTATTACACCTGAAGTTGCACCTTCAATAGCCTTTTTTAAATCTTGAGTTGTTATAGTGTTATAAACACTGACTACACCATTGGATACAAGGTTTTTCTTTGTATCTGATGAAGTTGTAGGTACTGTTGGAGTTGTTCCTGTACTTCCACCTGCAATTTCTCCTATACTTTCATCAACGATTTGGCTACTTCCACCACTGTTATTGTTATTACCACTATTATCTTTTAAATTTAGCTTGAAATTCTGTGCAGCACGCTTTAGTTCTTTATTTTCAGAACCATCCACGCGAAATTCTGCAGCAATGGTATTAGTTCCATTATTTTTGACTTTATTTTGAAATGTCTGTTTACGAATTGTAATCTTGGTACTGCCATCTTCCTTAGTGTAATCAGTATTTTCAACTAATTTCTCCCCATTAAGCCAGAAATCTACAAATTCATTAAAATCACCATCTGTTATAAACTCATGATTGTCTATAACAGTTATAATGTCTTCATTATTTATTCTAGTACCAAGACGTTTACTAACATCGTATCCTGGGTCAGTTGTATTATCAACGTTAGTATTTGTATTTTCTTTCACTACTAAGGTATATGTGCCCCTAGAGTTTCCAAAACGCCTATCGCTATTAGTCATTTCTATTCCAAAAGTAAATGTTCCTGTTTCTTTTGGAACACCATATATTTCTCCATTAGGCTTAAGTATAACCCCTTGAGGAAGTGATCCCGAAACCTTTGTCAAAGTCACAGTGTTCCAGCTATATCTGTTATTGTGTAAGATTTGTACTGCATAAGGAACATACTTAACCGCCTCCGGTATGGCCGATGTAATTAATTTTGGATCACCAGCATTACCAGTAAGGCTAATTTCAATAAGTTCTTGACCTGTAGCCGAGATTTTTAAAGTTCCTTTGATTTCTCCTTCACCATCTGGTAATAGGCGGACTTTGGCAACATTTGCTAGTTCGCCATAAGTTGTTGATTTTTCAGTAGTATCTAAGGCTTCTAAAGTATCATTATTTTCTCCACCAATTGTCCAATAAGGATCAAGTTTAATATTTTGTGCATTACTTAAAGTTGCTGTTAAGCCCTCAAGTTTTTCATCACCTATATTTGCAATAAATATATCGTGAATATTATCATGAATTCTCGTTAAGAATACTTCACGTTTTGCACCCTCTTCTCCATTTATACCATTAACAAATAGTTTTGCTCCACCTGTATGTTTTTTTACAAAAGTAACCCAATAATTTTTCAAAGCCATACCATTTTCTGCAGCTGCTGCATATTGTACTGGTCCATTGGAGAAATCAACTTCTGTAATTCCACTTTCCTGAAGGGTACCTGCATTTCCTCCATGACCTGAATATATATTAACAGATGTTCCTTTCCAAAAATTAGGCTTTAAGGATGAAAGATCTTCATCATCTGTATAAAATACAGTTTGATAACCCACATCATAATAAGTGTCATGCTTAAATGGAAGAATGTATTTATTCATTAATCCTACTGCCCCATCTACCCTAAAAGTTGTATCAATGGAACCTGGGTTGGGGAATGGTTTTCTAATTGTCGTCCCTGGCATATCCTCTGTTTCTATTGCTTTAATTGTAATCTTATATACTTCTCCCTCTGCAAATATAGTAAAATCCTGCCCATCGCCACTATAATTTGCTGCATAACCAGATCCAGCTATTGAGGCATTCTCAGGAAACAAATCTGCTTTAATATC
>CAZPWO010000251.1:0-2111 GCA_964590525.1 uncultured Herbinix sp.
TACCAGAGGCTGTACAACTTATGAAAGATAAGCCAAGAGAGTTGATTAAACCAGTAGTTACAGTATCATACTAATAAGTATCTTATATTATTATAAGTGATTATAATAGAGCGAAACTGTGGATAGATTCATGGTTTCGCTTTTTTAGGAATAATTTCATAGTGATTTTAAAGAGCAACTGTGATATATTATAATTAGATAAGCAAAATACGGTAAAGTATAAGATAAGGGATGGGTGGAATGGCTAAAAGAATTGTGGATAAGAAGTTAAGAATTCGAAGGGTCTTTTTAGTAATGTTGGATATAGTGACTATAATCATATCCAGTTGGGCGGCTATAATTATAAGACATGATTTTGACTTTGCAAGAATAGATGCAAGGTTTATAGAATCTATATGGTCCTATATGCCTATTAGTGTCTTGGTAACTTTGATTATATTTTATTTTTTTAAATTGTATCAAAGTTTGTGGAGATTTGCTGGTGGAACTGAGATGTTGAATGTTTTCTCGGCTTCTGTGCTTGCCTCTGGAGTACAGTTTCTTGGACTAAGACTTTTAGACTATTCAGTCCCTAGAAGTTATCACTTTATATTCTTTGCAGTATTGTTTTTTATTACTACAATAAGTCGCTTTACATACAGGTTCCTAAGGGGGACATTTCGAAAGGTTAAGAGTAATAAAAACACAAGGAATATTATGATTATTGGTGCAGGGGAAGCGGGTAACGTCCTGATTAAAGAGATAGCTAGTAGTGATCATATTGAGAACAAAGTTGTACAGTGTATAATTGATGATGATCCTGGAAAACAGGGACAATATATACAAGGAATAAAGGTCATTGGTAATAGAGAAAATATAATTGAAGCTGTAAACTTGTATCATATAGATGAGATTATGATTGCAATGCCGGCAGTCTCCAGAAAGGCCATAAGTGAGATTGTAGACATTTGCAAAGAAACATCTTGTGAATTGTTAATACTTCCTGGTATGTATCAGTTTATGAATAAGGAAGTTAGCGTAAGTAAGTTACGTAAGGTAGAAGTAGAGGACCTACTGGGTAGGGACCCTATTGATGTAGATATAGAATCTATTATGGACTATGTTAGGAACAAGGTTATCCTGGTAACTGGTGGTGGAGGGTCTATAGGAAGTGAGCTGTGTAGGCAGATAGCAGCCCATGGACCAAAGCAGTTGATTATATTTGATATTTATGAAAACAATGCATATGACATTCAGCAGGAGCTGGAGAAAAGTTTTCCGAAACTTAATCTTCTGGTATTAATCGGGTCTGTTCGTAATACAGCTAGGATAAATCATGTATTTGAAAAATACCGACCAGATATTGTATATCATGCAGCGGCTCATAAGCATGTACCCTTAATGGAGACAAGCCCTAACGAGGCCATTAAGAATAATGTGTTTGGAACATTAAAGACTGTCCAGGCAGCAGATATGTATGGTACTAAGCGTTTTGTTATGATATCCACTGACAAGGCAGTTAATCCTACAAATGTAATGGGTGCAAGTAAAAGAATATGTGAGATGATAGTTCAGACATACAACAAGCGTTCTAAGACAGAGTTTGTAGCAGTTAGATTTGGTAATGTCCTAGGCTCCAACGGAAGTGTTATACCCTTATTTAAAAAGCAAATAGCAGGAGGGGGACCAGTAACCGTAACCCATCCGGAGATTATACGGTATTTCATGACAATTTCAGAAGCTGTATCCTTAGTATTACAGGCGGGTGCCTATGCAAAAGGGGGAGAGATATTCGTCCTTGATATGGGGGAAGCAGTTAAGATTTTAACCCTTGCAGAAAACCTAATTCGTCTATCTGGTTATAAGCCTTATGTTGATATAGATATAAAGTTCACAGGACTTCGTCCAGGAGAAAAACTATACGAAGAAATACTAATGGATGAAGAAGGACTAGAGGAGACGGAAAACAAACTAATACATATAGGTCAACCTATTGAAATAGATGAAGAAAGATTCTTCAAGCAATTAGAAGGGCTTCAGCAAACATGCTTAGTAGAACCTGCCCAAGTAAGAGAACTAGTAAAAGAAATAGTGCCAACATATGAACCAAAGAAAAAGATAGCAGGATAAAA
>CAZPWO010000252.1:0-2103 GCA_964590525.1 uncultured Herbinix sp.
TATCTGAGTGCTTGTCCTGAAGGGCAGCAAATTCTGATTCGTACACAAATAAATCTTCAACAGAAATGGATAAGCTATCGTCGGCGATAACGCGCATAGGGCATATCTGGCGTCCCGGCTCATAAGGATTATCATTCATCAGAATAATAGTTGATTCCATCACATCTCCAACCCAAGCCTTCTTGCGAAGAATCTCCTGCAAATATACGAGGTTGACCTTTACAGGTTCAGTCCGTGGCACTTTAATCGTCAGATCAGAGTCGGGAATCTTCACGGATCGGTCAGCATTCAACGCAGAAGTATAAATTATATCATAAGGCATTAGGGCAGATAAAATGTCATTATGATCTGTAATTGTATTTTCTTTAGCAATATCAATAAGATATAATCTATTTCTGTTGCCGTTAGTCATGCTGCCCTCAGAGTTTTAAGAAAAACATCTACTTGCAAAAAGAAACTCCGGCTCACCAAGGGAAATTTACCTCTCCGCTCACCATCTCCATCCGCTTCTGCCTACGCTGCTCATCCAGTCAAGGGACGCTTCGCTCTCCGTTTCACTACGCCCTTGACCTCCTTGCGCTGCTTCGGCTTCCGCTACTTACGATGGCGGCTCCGAGGGAAATTTCTCCCAAGGAACGAAGGTAGAAAAGTCAAGAAACAGTGAGCATTAGGGTCTGTTCAACAAGATTACTGCTGTATCCGTAAACTGTCGAGGTAATCAGCCCACCATTGCATCATAGCGATTCTTTCAGGGAGGTATTCCGCGTGGTTATACGCAGCCTTCACCTTGTTACGCTCAGCATGGGCTAATTGAATTTCTATGATCTCGCTCTTAAAACCGTTCTCGTGCAAGAGGGTTGAAGCCATACCCCTAAACCCGTGAGCGGTCATTTCCTCTTTGGTGAAGCCCATACGCCGTAAAGCTGCCGTAATCGTATTCTCACTCATCGGCCTGTCTTTTGAACGGACAGAGGGGAAGACGTATTTTCCATCCCCTGTCACTGGGCGGATGGTATTAAAAATTTCCACCGCCTGATCGGAGAGGGGAACAATGTGAGGTCTGCTCATTTTCATTTTTTCTGCTGAAATTTTCCATTGCTTTTTTTCAAGGTCGATTTCTGACCATTCAGCATGACGAAGTTCGCCAGGACGGAGCATGACGTATGGAGTCAATCTTAAGGCACATTTAGTTACAAAATTACCAGTATAGCTATCGATTGCCCTTAGAAGACCGCCGACTTCTTTCGTGTCGGTAAGGGTAGCCATGTGCTTGTTTCGTTTGGGAATCAGCACCCCCTTTAAATCCTGGCTAGGGTCTCGGTCACATCTGCCAGTGTGTATGCCGTACCGGAACACTTCACCACATATGCCTTTTAGCCTATGGCCAGGATCAATCGCACCTCTCGCTTGAATTTTTTCAAGCAAGGTCAGAAGTTCTTTTGGGGTAATATTTTTAATTGGAACATCCCCAAGTGTCGGGAATACATCTTTTTCAAGAAAGTACCATTTTCGTTGGGCATGTTTTTCAGACCATTTGCTTTTCAGCTTTTCATACCACTCAAGCGCAACAGCTTTAAACGTGTTGGTGTCCTCAGAAATCTGTTCAAGCTTTTTGGCCCTTTTTATGCTTGAAGGGTCAATGCCATTGCTGATGAGCTTGCGAGCCTCATCTCTTTTTTCTCTGGCTTCCTTCAAGGAGACTTCGGGGTATACCCCTAAAGCAAGCGTTTTTCTCTTCCCGGCAAAGCGATAGTCAAGCCTGAAGTACTTCCCGGCCTTCTTCACAAGAATATACAACCCCTTCTCATCAGCAAGTTTGTAATCGGAATCTTTAGGCTTGGCGTTCTTTATGGAGGCATCGGTTAGCGACATGACGGTATCTCCTTTTAAGAGACTATAAGTGCCGCCAGAAGTACCGTCAAGAAGGGCAGGATTGAGGTAGATTTTACTGGAATTCTTCGGAAGAGAAAGTCGTTTAGACCCAGTAAAGAGAAAGGCTTCCTGGAATTTCCAAGAAGCCTTTAGACTCTTAAGTGGTGCCGGGGGACGGCATTGAACCTCGACTCGTGCAAGTTATCGCTGTAATTGGCCCCGGTGATTCTG
>CAZPWO010000253.1:0-2100 GCA_964590525.1 uncultured Herbinix sp.
TGTGGATCTAATCCTCTAGTTGGTTCATCTAAAACTAAGATATTCGGATCCATAGCTAAAATACCAGCAACGGCAACTCTTCTCATTTGTCCACCACTAATTCTAAATGGTGATTGTTCATATAATGATTCATCAATACCAACCATACTTGCTGCTTTTTTTGCATTTTCATAAGCAACATCTTTAGTTTCTTTAAAATTCTTTGGACCAAAAGCAATATCATCAATAATTGTATTTTCAAATAATTGATATTCTGGATATTGAAAAACTAAACCTACTTTTTGTCTTAAGTGGTTTACTTTCTCTCTTTTTTTCGGCGGTAATGTTTGTCCAAATATTTCTACTTCACCACTTGTTGGATAAAGTAGTGCATTCATATGTTGAACAAGAGTAGATTTACCAGCACCTGTATGGCCTAAAATAGCGATAAACTCGCCTTTTTCCTTTATTTTTATATTTATATCTCTTATCGCTTCAGTTGAATCCCTAAAACTTGGATACTCATGACTTACATTTTTGAAGTGAATGCCCATAGCTCTTCCACCAACTTCTTATCAATATTTTCATCTTTAGATATTTCATTATAAATACTTAACGATAATGGTATTTCTAAGTTAGATGATTTTAAAATCTCTTCTTCTTTAAATACTTCTAAAGGAGTTCCTTCTAAGATTAAACTTCCTTCTTTTAAAACATATAAATAATCACTCTTACTTGCAAGTGATAAATCGTGTGTAATAGTAATAACCGTTTTCTTCTTTTCTTTATTAATCTTCTTAATTAGGTTAACAATATCGTTAGTTCCTCTTGGATCTAACATCGATGTTGCTTCATCTAGAATTAAGATTTCTTGATCCATTGCAAGTGCTCCTGCAATCGCAACTCTTTGTTTTTGTCCACCTGATAAAGTGTGGGGTTCTTTATTTAAATAATCCTCCATCCCTACATAAGTAGCAAACTCTAAAACACGTTCTTCCATTTCTTTTGAACTCATCATTTGATTTTCTAATCCAAAAGCAATATCATAGCGAACTGTTACACCAACAAACTGATTGTCTGGGTTTTGGAATACAATCCCGATCTTTTTTCTAATGTTATCAACAGTTTCTGCTGTTAATAATTGTCCATCAATAATGATCTCACCATTATTAACTTCTAAAAGACCGACTAACAGTTTGGCAAAAGTTGATTTACCAGAACCATTATGGCCTAAAATTGAGATCCATTGTCCTTCTTTTATTTCTAACGAAACATCTTTTAATGCTTCACTTTTCTTATTATATTGAAAATGTAAATTGTTTACTTTTATCATTTTAACACCTACTTTTATTCCTATTAATTATATCATAATTTTATAATAGATTCATTAGTTCAAGTTCATGTAAGTTATTTCAATTAATACAAAAAAGCTATTGTTAAGTTTATTTTTAACAATAGCTTTATTCTATTTATTTCTTTTAGCTCGTTCAGCCATAATTTTTTCTATTACGATATCTTTACTCTTCATAATTCTAACAGTATTACTACGTTCGTTATCTTCTAACTTCATTGTAATACGTTTGATTTCTGCTTCAAGTTCAGGAACCATAACATGTTCAATTACGTTTACACGTCTTCGAGTTCTTTCAATTTCATCAGCCATTAGTCTAATTCTTTGTTCTAACTCAGCTAATAAAATTATTTTAGGTAAGAAACCATCCATTTCTTCCCCAATAATATCTATTTCAATTGGTGATGTTAAATCACTATATGTTATTTCACTAGAAACAGATTTAGTTTCTAAAGTGATTTTAGGAACTAAAACAGTCATAATACTATTTTGTTCATATTTAACATTAATAGATTCACTTGGTACCATTAACATTTCGTATATATCAACTAGAGACATTTTAGTTTTAATATTATCAAAATTATTAACAAGTTTCGGCATACTATTGTCGACTTCCACTCGTAAGTCTCTTGTCTTATGAACAAGAGTAACAAACTGATGAATTAACTCATCTTGCTTGTCTTTAAGTAGCTTATGGCCACGTAATGACATTGTAAGTTTGCTTTTTAATTTCATTAATTCCATTCTGGTTGGATTGTTTTGGCCAACAG
>CAZPWO010000254.1:0-1018 GCA_964590525.1 uncultured Herbinix sp.
CAGGGTCATAATTCATACCTGCACCAATTGCTGCAAAAAGGTGAGAATGTTCAGGTGCGATAACTTGGTCATCTGTCAAATTCAAAGTTCTTATAAAAGCCTTTTTCAGTTCAGTTAGAAAATGTAAAGGACCACCTAAGAAAGCAATATTGCCACGGATTGGCTTACCACAAGCAAGTCCGCTAATGGTCTGATTAACCACAGCTTGAAAAACTGAGATCGATAAGTCTGGTTTGCTTGCTCCTTCATTAATTAAGGGCTGTATATCTGATTTTGCAAAAACACCACATCTAGCTGCAATAGGATAGATGGTTTTATATGATTTTGCATATTCGTTAAGACCTGCAGCATCAGTATTAAGTAAGCTTGCCATCTGGTCAATAAAAGAACCGGTTCCACCAGCGCAGATACCGTTCATTCGTTGATCAAGGCCATTAGTAAAGTAGATTATCTTCGCATCCTCTCCACCTAGCTCGATAGCAACATCAGTATGTGGGGCAAAGTCCTGTAAAGCAGTAGAAACTGCAATAACCTCCTGGACAAATGGAATACCCATGTTTTTAGAGATGGCTAGACCCCCTGAACCAGTCATAACTGGGGCAACAGTTATATTGCCAAGGGTTTCCTCTGCCTTTTTCATTAGCTGCGCTAAAGTTTCTTGAATATTAGCAAAGTGTCGCTCATAATCAGAAAATAGAAGCTCTCCATCCCTATTAATAATTACTATTTTTACGGTGGTTGAACCAATATCAATACCTAACCTCATATCTGTCATTCTAATAACCATGCCTCTCTTCATGTGACCTTATTACAGCAAAAAAAAACCAGCTTCATTAATTATACGATACAAAAACATGAAGTTCAATAACCTAATTCTTATAAAACCATGAGGAAATTGTTAAAATTGTTTAATATATTATATGATATTTGTAGAATAAAGTGATAAAAATGTATATTTAGACGATTATCAACCACATTGTCGACTTAATCTTTTATTTGACAAAGGTATATGAAAAAC
>CAZPWO010000254.1:1028-2098 GCA_964590525.1 uncultured Herbinix sp.
TGCGAAGCAGGGATAATGAATTTAACTTTGACTAGAAATAAAAGTTAGAATAATCTAATAAAGGAAGTGGTTTTTGATGGATGCTGGACCCGGTAGTAGTTGCAATCAGCCGAGGAAATCGAATATTTTTATAACTGCTATTGTAGCAGATTGCAATATGAATCCAATTTTCCAGTCGACTATCAAACACTGAGATCGAATTTATATTACTTTCTACTACTTTGTGCGGTGGAGAGGAGTAATTATGATCGAGATTTATATTACCTCAGAGAATACTCTGACAAAACTAGATGAGCTTGTGGAGGGATGTTGGGTTAAGCTAACAGACCCTACAGCGACAGAATTATTAGATATTGCTAATGTGACAGGTATTGATATTAATCATCTACGAGCACCACTGGATGAAGAGGAAAGAGCAAGAATAGAGGTTGAAGATAATTATGACTTAATCTTAGTTGACATCCCAACCTTAGAGAAAAGAAATGATAAGGACCGTTATGTTACAATTCCTATGGGTATATATCTAACTGAGAACTATCTGATAACCAACTGCTTAGAGGATACTCCCATACTTAGCTATTTTAGTGATGGAAGAGTAAGAAATTTCTTTACTTATAAGAAGACAAGATTTATTCTTCAAATTTTATATAGAAATGCATCTACTTTTCTTCAGCATCTTAGAACAATAGACAGAAAGAGTGAAGAAGTTGAGCGCAAGCTTCATATTTCAACTCAAAACCGTGAGCTTATAGAGCTTCTTGAATTGGAGAAGAGCCTAGTGTACTTTACGACATCCCTACGTTCCAATGAAGTTGTTTTTGAAAAAATGCTCAAGCTTGAGAAAATCAAACATTATCCAGAGGATGAGGATCTTCTTGAGGATTTGATTATAGAGAATAAGCAGGCTATCGAGATGTCTAATATATATAGTGGTATTTTAAGTGGAACTATGGATGCATTTGCTTCTATTATTTCCAACAATCAAAATATTGTTATGAAGTTTCTAGCAGCTATTACAATTGTTTTATCAATTCCTACAATGGTCGCTAGTTTTTATGGAATGAATTTTG
>CAZPWO010000255.1:0-2098 GCA_964590525.1 uncultured Herbinix sp.
TTTAACATGTCCATCATGCAGTCAAAAAATTGAAGGTGCACTTAAAACCATAGATGCTATAGAGCAAGATACAATAAATATATCATTTAGCTCAAGCAGAGTAAGACTAGACTTTGATGAAGAAAAAACAACAATTGAAAAAATAGAATCTGCAATTAGCAAAATGGGTTATGATGTAAAAAAATCTAGAGTAAAGTAAAATATTTAATGGGGCGGATAATAATCCGTCCTATAGTTTTGCAAAAAAACAATAATATTGATACAATTTTGATATCAGTAAAACTAAGGGGGATTTTAAAATGTCAGATCAACGCTATGAAAAAGGTATAAAAAAAATACAAGAATTTACTAAAATGCACAACAGTGAAAATCCAACAGGGGTTCTTACAACAATTTCGAGTCTTGTTTCTCAAGGACTACCTCAGATATCTATACATATAAACTCTGGGCTCAATGTAGGCTTAACTCCTGAAGAAATCATTGGATGTATTATGCATCTATTACCGTATGCAGGATTTCCACGAGTATTAAATGCATTAACAGTTGCCAAAGAGATATTTGAAGAAAGAGGAATAAAAGTAAATACAGCGGAATAAAAATATTTAAAAAGCTCTCGCTCTAAGTCATATATGACCTAGAGTGAGAGCTTTTTTTTATTTGTTGTCAAGTTCATCTAGATTATCTATATTTTTAAACTTCATATAATAAGGCAAGAGCCTTTCAAATACACTGTTTATTTTAACCTTTAGTTTTTTATCTTGTTTTATTTCTTTGTATGTCCCCTTGAAATCAAAAGTTATTAGTTTGTGTCTAATGGCTCTAATTAAATTGTCTAATTCATGTTCTGTGAGCTGAGGGAGAAATTCTAAGTCATAGGCAGCTTTTATTTTAATTATAGTGGATTCAAAGGCTTGAATCTCTATAAGAAGATCATTAATTATATCTTGATTCAACTTTATAATATCTGGATCCGTTTCTTCATCTACTCTGTAGCCATCGGCGAAAAAATGAAAAAGATCTTTTTCATCTTCTAAAATTGTGATTAATATTTTATTATCTTTGGGAACAAACTTCACTACATTCATATTTTAATAACTCCTTTTTAAAAACAACTCTAATAATTACATTATATCAGAAAAAAACTATATTATCTTTATATTTAATAAGACTATGTGGTATAATGATAATCATAATCATTAAGGGGTGAAGATATGGAAGCAAGTAAAACATTAGATATTAGATATAAGGTTCTAGACAATATTTTAGATGTTAGGATATCAAAGTCTAGAAGCAAAGAAACTTACAAATTTGAATATATTGATAACAGCGATTTATTGATAATAGGATTTTGTTTAGAGGGAAGTGCATTAATAGACTATCAAAGCGAGAAAACAGTGAGAAAGGAGAAGTTTTTTATCTTAGACCAACTGTAGACTTTACTGTAGAAGCATGTAATCACTATGTATTATATTATTTTATAGACTTAGACAAGTTAAGGAGAAATTTAAACAAACAGTGCATATGTCAAAGAGGAGAGATAGTAAAAGAAAAAGCACCCGGTATAATAAAAGGATATATAGATGAGATAAAACAAATAAGGCATATAGAAATGGACAGCTTCTTAGAATATGCAGATACTAAGGGTAAATTACTTAATTATTTGACTTGGCTTATAAAGCTAAGACTAGATAAGAGTTGTGAAGCAGATAAAACACAATGTGAGATTTGCTATATCAATCGGGCTAAAAAAATAATTATAGATAATCTAGAAAGACAAGTAACAGTAAAAGAAATATCAGAAAAACTAGGTGTCAGTATATACATATTACAAAAGAATTTTAAACAAGTAAAAGGAACAACAGTTTATGATTATATTCGTAGAATGAAAATAAATAACAGTAAAATACTTTTAAAAGAGACTTCGGATTCTATTATAGAGATATCTCACAAAACAGGTTATGAAAATCCAAGTAAGTTTTCTGCAGCATTTAAAAATATAACAGGCTATACGCCAACAGAATATAGAAGATTATAAGGCCTTTTAGTTTTTGGATAGGTGAGTTTGCTTATCTGGAGTTGCTAATGATAACTATTATCA
>CAZPWO010000256.1:0-1721 GCA_964590525.1 uncultured Herbinix sp.
TAAAAACATGAATGGATATGAATATACAGCAAACTTCTTGGATAAAGCTTCGAGAAGAATTAGAAAGAGAAATGGTGGACTTGTTGTTGCTTCACAGAACTTTATAGAGTTTGAGAACTCTGAACAGGGTAAAGCAGTTTTAACAAACGCTTCACTTAACATATTCTTAAAACAAGCAAGTACAGACATAGACGCAGTTCAAGATGTGTTCAAGCTTTCAGATGGAGAGAGAAACTTCCTTCATTCAGCTGATAGAGGAGAAGCTTTAATTAAGATGGGAGAGGAAAGTTCCAGAATGTTTGTATTGAGTTTTCCTCATGAACACAGACTTATTGTTGGAGACAACGATTAAAGAGAGGAGGGATAATATGGGTAGTATAATGAGAAACCCAAGAACTCAAAAAGTTATGGTCATTTTTTTATTAATATCAATGTTATTAGGGTTTTCTATGGAGACATTGAAAATAGATGTTGAAGCACATAATGCTTATTTCTTGCAAGTTTTAATAGATCCAAGCAGTATGGATTATGTAGGGGTTGTAATGCAGGACAATGCTAACTTCTTAAGTAGTGAAGCTTCGCATATGGAACCACAATTAGGTGATTTTAGGGATATTCAGAGTTTTGACTTGGAGAGTGCTTCTAAAGGCTTTTTAAGTAATATAGGTGGTTTTTTAAATAAAAGCAATAACGGAGATATAACTGACTTAGATGATGAGGATGTAAGAGAGGAATTATCAGGTGCATATAGTAAGTTCGAACCTCTTGCTATAAAAAACAGTGAAAGGCTTTCTGGAGTATTTACATTTCCACCAGAAGAAAAACTAAAGCCTTATAAAAACAATGCAACAGCAAGAGATGCAGACAGAGCTTATGCAATATCAGATTCTCTTATACCAGGCATAAATGAGATAATATATCTATTAAATAATAAGAAACAGTTCACTTCTGTAGAAGAAATGATGGCTGTTTCATCAAAAATAAATGGTTCAAACACAAGCCATAATGGATGGAGTATAAGTTATTCAGGTGGTAAAAGTGGAGACAGCAATATAACCATAAAGAAAGGAACTGAAACCTTCACATATCCTTATAAGGTAACAAAGGGATATACTCAAAAAGAGTTAGAAGGTGAAGGAAGAGATTCACCTGTATATAGTGATGCTTATGATTATGACGGTGATGTTGATTTTATAACTATGAAGGATTTAATTACTTTAGGTAACTTTACAGCAATATATCATAGTAAACTTTATGATGATGTTGGAGAATTAGCTAAAATAGGTCCTGTAGAGTCTAAATTAGCAGGTGCATTATCTTCAATGATTTATCACTTAAGGAGTTTCTTGGGTCTTTATAGTTTAGATGATTTAGTTTACAATAAGGGAATAAGAGGTAGTAATAACCTTTTCAAAGGTGCATTACCAAAAGAATGGATGGATGTAGGGGTAGCATTTCACTTGGTTTTTCAAGGGATAATGTGGACAGTATTGATTCTTGCATTTGTAAGATTAATAATGATGAGAAATTTATCAGCAGTTAATCCTTCAATGAGAGTATCAATGATGGAAGGGATAAAAGACTTTCTATTAACAGGCTTTCTATTGGCAACCAATCTATTAATAATAGTAGCTCTCTTAGAGTTCAATGAGAAGTTAGTAGAAGTATTTGCAGGAACAGTACCCAAGAACTCGGTTATGTCAGATGTAGCAGTGTCTGGG
>CAZPWO010000256.1:1758-2092 GCA_964590525.1 uncultured Herbinix sp.
TTACTATATACTTTAATGCAATGTATATATTTAGATCAATGATGATGGTCTTGCTAATTGCTTCTGGACCTTTCTATATAGGGAAAATAGCTTTTGGACAAGATAGCAAACAATCTTTCTACATGTGGTGGAGAGAATTAGTAAGTAATATATTTATGCAATCATTCCACTCTTTTGTATTAGCAATATTCCTAACAATACAAGGTGGAGCAAGAGGAATTGTATTAGCAGCTATACTTTTTGCATTAATACCAATGACAAAAATGTTCCAAGAAATGATGCTTGGTGGAAGTGGAGTAGCTCAAAGCATGGGAGGGACAGCCACAGTTGGTGG
>CAZPWO010000257.1:0-1240 GCA_964590525.1 uncultured Herbinix sp.
TTCAGAAAAGCTAATCGTACTATCTTTGTGAAAGCACATGAATATCATTACTCTATATGAATAGTAATTACCCATCAGCCCTTCTTGAAAATGCTGTAAATGAATTTGCAAAACTCCCCGGTATAGGGAAGAAATCTGCATTAAGATTAGTCCTACACTTGCTCAAACAAGAAGAAAGTAAAGTAGAGGATTTTGCAGAAGCAATTGTTAAACTAAAACGTGAAATTAAATACTGCAAAGTATGTTATAATATTTCTGATACGGATGTATGTGAGATATGTTCTGACAGTTCTCGAAACAGATCTCTTGTTTGCGTAGTTGAAAACATTAAGGAGGTAATGGCAATTGAAAAAACTGGACAGTATAAAGGGCTGTATCATGTACTTGGTGGCATCATTTCGCCAATAGATGGAATAGGTCCGTCAGATTTGGAAATTGCAAGTCTTGAAGAAAGAGTTAAACATGGAGAAGTTGACGAACTGGTATTTGCATTGAGTGCAACTATGGAAGGAGATACAACAAATTTTTATATCTTTCGCAAGCTGCAACCATTTAAAGTGAAAGTAAGTATAATTGCACGTGGAGTTTCAATTGGTGATGAAATTGAATATGCAGATGAGGTTACGCTTGGACGCTCAATTCTAAACAGGACTTCTTTTGACGAGTCATATAAACTTACCTCCAAATGACAGATATAAATAGCAGAATAGAAGCCACAATTATGTTATTAAAAAAGCACTATCGCATATATATATATATATTGGTCGTTTTGTTTTTTCTTGCAATGTTTCAGGTATTACCATTTTTTCATGACAAACGACCGGTAAGTATTATTCTTGATAGATATATTATTGTAATTACTATTATCGTAATTCCTTCGGCTCTGAAGTTATTTTCTAATATGCTTAAAAAGATTGAGCCCGGGAAAGGGATTGATTATACAATTGAAAAATATAAGAATGCAACGTATATTCGCCTCTATAGCTTGAGTGCATTATCTTTAGTACACATAATGCTATATCACTATTCGGGAAATATGAATTTTTTCTGGTTTACAGTGGTTCTATTAATTGTTTTTATTTACTGCAAACCATCATTTCCTGAGTTAGCAAGACTTATAGAAGATAAGGAAGTGGAAATTGAGGAGGAATAAAATGAATTGGACTATGAACAAGCTTCTTGATAACAACCATATACATTTAAGAGCTCCTGAGCCCGAAGATCTAGATATATTATATAG
>CAZPWO010000257.1:1250-1510 GCA_964590525.1 uncultured Herbinix sp.
GTTTAATGGTCGTTAATAATATGGATGGTACAGTGATAGGATCTGTGGATCTTTATAATTTCGATCCATTTCACCGCAGAGCAGGTGTAGGTATTTTAATTGATTGTAAATATAGAAAGCAAGGCTTCGGTTTAATGACATTGGAATTACTAGAAGAGTATGCATTTGAATTCTTGAATTTAAAACAGCTGCATGCCTTGATACCTGAAAATAATATTGGAAGCGTGGAATTATTTGCTAAGGCTAATTATACTACTGCA
>CAZPWO010000257.1:1520-2089 GCA_964590525.1 uncultured Herbinix sp.
ACAGTTAGCTGAAGGGAAGCGGCCTGACATTGGTACGAAGAACACCATTCCTGCAGCCAATTTACTTTCATCGACTGTATGAAACCCAAATAATTGTCAGTAGTTGTTTGGAAGTGTGATTAAAGATAAGTCTATGCACAGCTTGTTTTCCTTGAAGGAGATCATTTTATTGCGAATAAAAATCCGAAGGAGTTTAATCGTGTGGTGGGCAGATTTCTCGGGTGAACTCTTGAAAAACACTTGTAATTCATCATATGAAAACAAAGTGCAAAAAATAAATTTAAACTTATAGTTATGCAAGACGATATAAGAAAGGCAATTGAGGTGTTAAAAGCTGGAGGTATTATTCTTTATCCCACTGATACTATCTGGGGTATTGGCTGTGACGCTACTAATGAAGCGGCTGTAAAAAAAGTATACGATCTGAAACAGCGTGAAGAAAGCAAATCAATGCTAATACTTCTTGACAATCCTGCCAAACTGCAAACTTATGTACAGGATGTTCCAGATATTGCATGGGACCTGATTGACCTGACAGAGACCCCTCTTACGATAATTTTTGATGGGGC
>CAZPWO010000258.1:0-2080 GCA_964590525.1 uncultured Herbinix sp.
TCATAAAAAACCTGCATTTAATCATATTATGGAGACTTTCAATATATTCTATTAGAAGTTTTTAAATAAGAAAAACCACAATAGCCTTCTATGAATTATATTTATAGAAGGCTATAGTTCTTTTATAATTTAGACATAGTAAAAATAATGTGATATTATTAAATTACAAAATTAAATAAACACTAGAGTATCAAGAGTAAATGGAGAGGATGTTGATTTATGTTTAAAAAAATAGGGATACTTACAATGGGACTTCTTCTAATGGTAAGCTTTACTGCCTGTGGTACAATAAAAGTAGAGACCATACCAGAGTCAGACAATAACATTGCAACTATAAATGATGAAAATGAAAACGACAATGACAATGCAGAAGGGACTTATGAGGTTGAGAGTGATGATGCTCATGATATAACAGATCCTGAGCCGGAAAGTAAAGAAGAAGAAATCACACTATATTATGCAAATAATGAATATATAATGACCGGAGATGAATCCCTAGATAAAATTATAGCAGTGAAGAAAAATGTTATGGTTGGAGAAAAATCAATAGAAGAAATTATTGTAGCAGAGCTACAAAATCAGCCAGAGGATGAGAACTTAACAACAATTCTTAGTGACTTGGATATTATATCTGTTGATACAGTTGAAAAAATAGCCTACGTTAATATTTCCTCAGAAGGCTTAAGTGGGGGAAGCTTAACAGAAATGCTAGTATTACAGCAATTATTATACTCCCTTACTGAACTAGATGAGGTAGAGGCAGTACAAATATTAGTAGATGGAAGTAAGGAAGTATCATTAATGGGTCACATTACTATAGAGGAACCTTTTACAAGATAAGCTGATAGCTAACAAGATAATTTTATCCCTACACCACCAATTCCTAAGTGGGTGCTTAGAACTGCTCCAATCTGAAAGATTGTAGTTTTGCAACCATGAACCTTTTCTTTTATTAATTCTTATATCTTAAGGGCAGTTTCTAAATCATCAGAATGGCTTATGCCTATTGTTTGATTTTTGAAATTAGACGTTCCTGCTTGGACATCTTTGATTAAAGTATTAATCATCTTTTTGCTGCCACGAACTATTTTAGAAAAGATTGTATTTCCATTATCTACTGTAAGATATGGTTTAATACTTAGCATATTCCCAACATATCCCACTCTCAGAAAGCTAATGAATTGAAAACTTTAAGATAATGGGCGGGCTAGGAGGTGATAAGAATGTACTACAAAGTTAAATACAAGTCTCCTCTTGGAGATATTGTGCTTGCAAGTGATGAAGATAGGATTATAGGTCTGTGGATTGGCCAGCAGCAATATATTGATCAAACAATGCCAAAAGACATGAGAGATAATGATGAACTTCCAATACTTAAGGAAGGTATAGGATGGCTACTTTGCAGGAAATAGGCCAGCATTATCTAGGCTAGCTATTGCACCCATGGGAACCAAGTTTAGACAGGAGGTGTGGAAGATTCTCTTAGAAATTCCATACGGCCAGTTAACTACATATGGTAAGATTGGAAAAGAAGTGGCTAAACGTATGGGGAAGGAAAGTATGTCTGCACAAGCAGTAGGGGGCGCAGTTGGACATAATCCTATGTCAATTATAATTCCATGCCACAGGGTTATTGGCAGTGATGGAAGCCTGACTGGCTATGCCAGTGGGATTGATAATAAGATAAAGCTACTAAAGCATGAAGACATTGATATGACAGGATTAATCTTGCCGAAAAAGATATTATAATTTGATGTCTTTTTTGTACTTTTTAATTGACAAATCATCTATTTATGAGTAACATAAACATATGAACAGACATTCATACGTTATAGAATGTTAAGCTGATTTATAAATGAAGAAAGTCAGGAGGTAGGTAAGATGTTAAAAGAATATAGGGTTTATGGTCTTCACTGTAAGAATTGTTCAGACAAGTTAGCTGAAGATATAAAATCTTTGCCTAATAGGGATGAGATTCATTACAATAAGGAAGAAGGAATTCTTAGTTTTACTAATGAAATTGACTTGGAAGATGTGAAAATATTGGTAAGAGCCAATGGGGGAATTCTTCTTCAAGGAG
>CAZPWO010000259.1:0-2079 GCA_964590525.1 uncultured Herbinix sp.
TTTTATTTTTTCTGTTTCTTCTCACCAAAGTACTCTTTAGTAAGTTTTACAACAACTCCCGATAACAGGAATAATGCAATTAAGTTTGGAATAATCATAAGTCCATTAAAGGTTTCTGCTATATCCCACAAAAGACCAAGTTCCATTGTGGCTCCCACAATTGCAATGAATGAATATACTACTAAAAATGGTCTTACAGTTTTATTACCAAAGATAAACTCAATACATCGTGATCCATATAATCCCCATCCTAAAATTGTTGAGAATGCAAAGAAGCACATTGCGATTGCTGTTAAAATTGATACCCAGTTACCGTAAACTGATGTAAATCCTGAAATTGTAAGTTCGGCTCCTGCTGCCAATCCATAATTTACAGGAACGCCACTACATAAAATAACAAATGCAGTCAATGTACAAATGATGATTGTATCCATAAATACTTCAAAGATACCAAAAAGTCCCTGCTCTACTGGATTTTTTGTATCTGCGCATGCATGTGCAATTGAACCTGTACCAAGACCAGCCTCATTTGAGAAAATTCCTCTTGATAAGCCTTTTTTAAGGCTGATAATCAAGCTTCCCACTACACCACCAGTAATTGCTGCAGGATTAAAAGCACCCTGAATGATTGAACCAAATACTTCTGGTACTCTTCCAATATTCAGGAATACAACACCTAATGCTAACACTACATATAAAACAGCCATAAATGGTACAAGCTTTTCTGTAACCTGTCCAATTCTTTTTACACCACCTAAAAGTACCATTGCTACAAGTGCGGCAATAAGAATTCCTATTACAAGATTAGAAGTCTGTGTACTGTCTGCAGAGATTACATTGTAATTAATAAGAGCTGAATTAATTGCTGCAACTATTGTATTTACCTGGGTTGCGCAACCTGTTCCGAATACAGTAATTACACCAAACACTGCATATAAAACTGCCATCCATTTCCATTTTGGGCCAAGACCATTTTTAATATAGTACATTGGTCCACCAACGTTTTCACCGGCTTTATTTTTCTCTCGAAAATGAACAGCCAAGGTTACTTCCGCATACTTTGTACACATTCCTAAAAATGCTGAACACCACATCCAGAATACTGCTCCTGGGCCACCGATTGCAACTGCACCAGCAACTCCTGCGATATTACCTGTTCCAACAGTTCCAGCCAAAGCTGTACAAACAGCCTGAAATGGGCTCATTGTTCCATCTGCAGCCTGGGATTTGTCAAAGATTTTTCCTACTGTGTTTTTCATTGCTGTTCCAAATTTTCTTACCTGTAAAAAGCCTGTTCTAAAGCTTAATAGTAATCCAACTCCAACGATACATACTATCGCTGGCACACCCCAGATAAAGTTACTAACAGCCGAGTTTACATTTGTAATTGTTTCTAACATATTATTCTCCATTACTTATTTTTTTATATCATTTCCTTGGTCATTAGATTATAACCAAAGTCCTTGTATCCATTCTTTTCATATGATTTGATAGCTCGTTGATTTTCTGTTTCAACCTCTAATTTAAAGCGTACAGCTTCAGGATAATTATTCTCAATAAATTCAAAGAATTCCTTACTTAAACCTTTATTGCAATATGCTTCCTCAAAAAACAAATCCTCAACCCATATGCAGACGCCACCATACTCTGTGGTATAGTTTCTTGAACAAATTCCATATCCAATTATTGAATCATTTTCCCAAAAGGTAAATCCTTCAACAAGAATGTTTTTTTCATCAAGACAGTCATCAATATCCCTATTTAAAATTTCATCTGATGAGTGATGAATAAGGGCTGGGGAATCGTAAAATCTTCTCATCATATCAAAGATTTTATTTCTATCATTTTCATTAAAATTTTTTATTCTCATTGTTATCCCTCATAACAATCCTTCTAGTTATTAAGTCCTACAATATAATATATGCTATGGTAAGATAATGCAAGTAATAATAAGAATAAGCCAGAGCATTATGTATTTTTGCTCTGGCTTATATTGAATTAGAAATTAGTATTAATTATTCTCTTCTTTTATTTTCTTATATGTAACAGACAATACTCCTAAGATTCCTCCCGAAACCA
>CAZPWO010000260.1:0-2078 GCA_964590525.1 uncultured Herbinix sp.
GGAGTTTGGAACAAAGCAGATGCGTGTATTTCGACAGGCTCAACAACCAGATAAAAGCGAACATAGCCCAAAAGTGAGTATTCAGATTAAAGTAAAAACAATTATTACATTATTGATAATAAGCTATATAACGTATAGATATTTGAAAGTTGATGAATAATGCAGGTTAAGTGTTCTCGGTATCCGTTTACTCCAATTGCAAATGAAAATAGTTATTAACAGCTATTCATTAGCTCTATTTGCAAAATGTTTTATGCGTTTTTGCTAGGCTGTTACTATCAATGATATTAATTATTGGTGAAGTTGTACTTTCATCACTCAAATTGTACCGTAGGTTCAGTTGTATTGCATTTGCAGCGTTTGCTGGCTTGCTCGGGTCACGTTTCATTGCGTTTGCAATGTCTATTCACTTACTCAGGTTGTATTTCATTGCGTTTGCAACGGTTGTTCACCCATTCAGGTTTTATAGCATTGCATTTGCAATGGCGTAAAACCTATGTAGGTTGATTGCCTCTGCAAATGCAATGGCCATAGATCTGTGTTGTAATTTGAGTGGGTGAAGGGTCTTTATAGACAAAATCGTTTGCGGAGTGTGTTATTGTTGAGTAATATGAGCAGTAATTTATTTCGGTGAGAGTGGTCACATATCTTTTATAGTAATTTCTTTTTGCATTATGAGTGAGCTATGAGTACTTGTTGATAAACTCATCTGTCATTCTGCTAGCTTGTTTGTAACCATGCCATTTACGCACTTTATTATTGATAGTTGAAAGGTATATAGTGTTTGGAGTTTGCTGTGAAGTGATAGATGGGTGTAGGTTTAAACAAAAAAAGTGTCCAAAAATAAATTTGGACACTTTTTCATTATATATAAAAGTAATTCAACTAATATTGTTTAGTTGCGTCTTTCGGGTCTTTCTAATAAAACTTTACGTGAAAGTTTGAATTTACCAGAACGTGGGTCAACATCAATTAGTTTAACTGCTATTTTATCACCTTCTTTAAATCCTGCATCTTCAATATTCTCAATGCGTTCCCATGCAATCTCAGAAATATGAAGTAAGCCATCCTTACCTGGAAGGAACTCGCAAAACAGACCATAAGGCATAACCGATCTTACTGTAGCCTCATACTCTTCGTTAACTTCAGGAATTGATACAATTCCTTTAATTATGTTCATTGCTGCATCGATAATCGATTTGCTTGATGCAGACACTTGAATGTGTCCATGGCCATCTGTTTCTTCGATTGTGATTGTAGCTCCGGTTTCTTCTTGTATTCCTTGAATAATTTTACCACCAGGTCCAATAACAGATCCTATCAAGTCTTTCGGAATATCCATAGTTTCGATACGAGGAGCATGTTCTTTAAAGTCAGCTCTTGGTTCTGCTATAGTTTCCAACATCTTGCCTAAAATATGTAATCTTCCTTCGCGAGCTTGTGTAAGCGCTTGCTCTAGAATTTCATATGATAAACCATCTACTTTAATATCCATTTGAGCAGCTGTGATACCATCTTTAGTTCCACAAACTTTAAAGTCCATGTCGCCCAAGTGGTCTTCGTCTCCTAAGATATCAGAAAGCACTGCAAATTTCTGGCCTTTATTCTCAGAAATCAAACCCATAGCGATACCCGAAACTGGTTTCTTAATTTGTACACCAGCATCCATTAACGCAAGTGTAGAAGCACATACTGTAGCCATAGACGATGAACCATTTGATTCAAGAATGTCTGAAACTATACGTATTACATATGGATAGTTGTCAGGCAACTGTCCTTTTAGGGCGCGATGTGCCAAGTTTCCGTGTCCTATTTCTCTACGACCTGTGCCACGGTGTGCTCTAGCATCACCAGTAGAGAATGGAGGGAAATTGTAGTGAAGCAAGAAGCGCTCTTTACCTCTGTTTAGAACATCGTCTACAATTTTCTCATCCAATTTAGTTCCTAAAGTAACGGTTGTAAGTGCTTGAGTTTCTCCACGTGTAAAAACAGCAGAACCGTGTGGACCTGCCAAGTAATCAACCTCCGACCAGATTGGGCGAATTTCAGTAGTAGCTCTTCCATCTAATCTTTTACCC
>CAZPWO010000261.1:0-2078 GCA_964590525.1 uncultured Herbinix sp.
TGATAGTTGCTAACAATCTAAATGTAAGTGGTGCTGGATTTGGCACAGATACAAATATTGTCTCATTAATTACTAAGGATAAGATAGTGGATAAGCCTATTATGTCAAAAGAAAAGCTGGCAGAGAAAATAATTGATTTTATCTTAACTTAAAATTCTAAAGAGGAGAAAGTGGATGGCAGATGTTATAAAAGTTGAAGGGTTAAAGAAATACTTTAAAGATATTAAGGCAGTAGATGATATTTCATTCAAGGTTAAAGAAGGTGAATTGTTTGGATTTTTAGGTGAAAATGGTGCAGGAAAATCTACAACCATAAACATATTATGTACACTTCTTAAGGAAACACAAGGGAGAGTAAGCATCTGTGGCCATGATCTAGATGAAGCTCCAAATGAAATAAGAAAGAAGATTGGGGTGGTTTTTCAGGAAAACACTTTAGACTATTTTCTAACAGTGAGAGAAAATCTAATCATAAGGGGTTCCTTATACGAGAAGGATAAAAAGAAGGTAAAAGAAAATATTGTTAGAGTTTCGAATATTCTTTCCATAGAAGATATACTTGATAGGCAATTTAGAAAGTTATCAGGAGGCCAACGGCGTAGGTGTGAAATTGCAAGAGCACTTATGAACACCCCAGAAGTTTTGTTTTTGGATGAGCCAACAACGGGACTTGACCCAAAAACAAGGAAGCAAGTTTGGGAAAGTATAGATAAGTTAAGAGAAGAAGAAAATATGACGGTATTTTTAACAACCCATTATATGGAGGAGGCAACAAGAGCCCAATATATTTGTATAATTGATTCTGGGAAGCTTGTTGCAGAAGGAACACCTTCCAAGCTGAAAAAAGAATATGCAAGTGATCTATTAAAGGTCTACTCGAAAAATTTAGACCATATAAAACTAATTGCTCAATCCAACAGCTTGCAACATGAGATAATGTCAAATTACATATCCTTTCCACTGGAAAACACAAAAGAAGCTATAGCCATATTGGAAATGCTTCAAGAAAAATATGAAGCTTTCGAAGTTTTGCAAGGTGATATGGATGATGTATTTATAAATATTACCGGTAAGAAATTGGAGGAGAAATAGCAATGGCCCTAAGACAGTTTATTAAAAGAAATATACTGGAATATTTTCGTAATAGAAGTAGTGTCTTTTTCTCCCTTTTGTCAACTATTATAGTTTTGCTGGTAATGATATCTTTTTTAGCTAATACTGCTGTTGATAGTACATTGATGGTTATGGGAGAAGGCTCCAACCAGGCACAAAATATCGCAAGTCGCTTTACTGCAATCTGGACTATATCAGGAATACTTGTTGTAAATGCAGTTAGCATTAGTATGACTCTAATTGGCAAAATGGTTCAAGATAGGGAATATGGAAGATTGAATGCTTTCTTCGTAGCACCTGTAAGTAGAATAGTTTATATTGTTGGTTATATTATTAGCTCCATTATCGTTACATTAATAATGTGCTTATTAATATTTGTTATTGGACAAATATATATTTACTCAATTGGTGGAGAGATAATTTCATTTATTAATTTTATAAAATTCTTAATAATCTTGCTTGCCATTATATTTTCTTCATCAGCATTTGTGTTTTTATTTGCAACATTTATAAAAAACTCCAGTGCTTATTCAGGTTTTATTACAGTTATGGGTACTTTAATAGGTTTTTTTGCAGCCGTATATATTCCATATGGAGCAATGCATTTATTATTGAAGAGATTACTTAAGATAATGCCGACTTATCATGGTTCCTCTGCACTTAGGCAATTACTGTCTGCTAATGAATTGAAAAGTTTTAATATTTCATCAGGGGAGATGAATGAGTTTTCAGAATATATGGGAATAGTCATTAAGTCTGGTGACTATACACTATCAATGAATGAAAAAGTATTATTTATGTCTGCAGTTGGCCTAGTACTTATTATTATCTCAAGTATAATATTAAGGAGTAAGAGGAAGTCGGAAAACATACATATCTAAAATCAATATAATTAATAAAAATGGAACAAATCTACTTGCTTTATTTAGAAAATATGATACAATACAATAAAAGGAAAACTAAAT
>CAZPWO010000262.1:0-1981 GCA_964590525.1 uncultured Herbinix sp.
TAATGATCCTTCTCCAGAACCTTCTATAGCTATATGATTTTCCCTGACAAATGATTGTAAAGGATCATAGGGTGGTCTAGGAGAAACACTAAGCTTCTTATTATTTAACATATTATTAGGATTCATTTTTACACTCCTTTAATTTATTACTTATAATTTTATTATATCTTACCCATTTATCTTTTAAATAAAAATGCCTAGGGATTAGCTTCTATTTAGAAGGAAATCCCTAGGCATTATTCTATTAGCTGGATATTTTATTATTCTGCGAACTTATTTTTCTTGTCATAGTTATCAAAATGTATATCATCACTTACTAGATATTCATAAATATCATCTACTATTTCAATACCATCTTTATCATATGCTGCTTTTCTTAATAAAGCTCTTTCTCCTGGATAGTTAACCTCATCAAATCCTGGAGCTGGTTTTATTGCCTTTAATTCATCAAAGGTTTGACTCATATATTTCTTAAAGTTATCTATATCTGTAAATCTAGATGGATCAATAACTATATGCAATTGTCCTAGATCCCTTCCCTTAGATAAATCTGCATACATACTGCTTACATGTTTTCCAAAAGGAAGGCCTAACATTACACCTGAAAGAATGTCAACCATCATCATTAAACCATATCCCTTTGCTCCAGCGATTGGTACTAATGCGTTTACTTTCATAGGATCTGTAGTAGGCTGTCCGTGTTCATCTACAGCCCAAGTATCTGGAATTGGATTACCCTTTGATCTTTCATGTAATACCTTTCCCCAGGCTTGAACAGTTGTAGCCATGTCAAATATCATATTTCTACCATCACTTGATGGAGCTCCAAAAGCTATTGGATTAGTACCATAGTAAGCTTCACTTCCTCCATGAGGAACTACCATAGGATCAGATTGGCATAGGGAAATTGCAACTAAATCCTCTTTTACTGCCATCTCTACAAAGTAACCTAAAGAACCACTGTGGGATAAATGTCTCATAGCTATAACAGCTACACCATTTTCTTTGGCCATCTTTATAGCTTCTTCCATCCCATTTTTAGCCACCACAAATCCAACTCCATTATCCCCTTCATATACACCACTAGAGGGTCCCGTTGCTTTAAATTCAAACTTAGGATTTGCATTAATTCCCCCCTTGGCAATTCTCTCTGAATAATATTCAACTCTTACAGCCCCATGAGAATGATAGCCCCTAGCGTCTGCATAAGTTAAACATTCTGCTACTACATCTGCATCTTCTTCAGTTAATCCAGCCTTATTTATTTTCTTCTTAATTAATTCATGTAAATCCTTTTCATTAACCTTCATAATAACCTCCATTAAGCCCTATATTTCTACATCTCTATTGCAATCTTTAGAATATACATAACTTAATGGTTCCCCTCTACCCACTGCATATGCAGCCTGTGGAGAATATCCATCCATGAATAAATAATCACCTTTTTTAACTGGATACCAATTATTATCTAAGTTATACATTCCCTCACCTGTAAGAATATAAGCTCCATGCTCTTGAAAATGAGTTTCAATATATCCATGACTTGCACCTGGCTGGAAAGATAGTATATGGAAGTTCATATCAAAACCTAAATCTGCAGGTAATAAATCTTTTACACCTACATCTTTCATTCCTTCATAGTCCATATATTCCATATCATTTACATTTCCACTAACAACATAAGCCTCATGCCCTTCTATTGGCATATACCTTCTCTTATATAAAAACAATTTGGAATTAGCACCTTTATTATTATTTTCAAAATATAGTTTCACTCCTGCTGGACAGAATAAATATCCTCCTTCTGTTAATTCAACAGATTCATCATCTGCTGAAGCTTTTATGCCTCCTTCTATAACATATACAAAAACTTCTATACCTTCTCCACCAAAACCATCTTTATGTTTACCATTCCCTTCTAAAGTAATTAAATAGTCAACAAAGGAAGCCCCTAATTGTGGTGAACCCAGTATTGTAACTG
>CAZPWO010000263.1:0-397 GCA_964590525.1 uncultured Herbinix sp.
TCCAATTGTTGAATATGATTTTAGCAACAGTGAATTTACAAAATCGAACAATCCTTCTGGTACATTTAATATACGTCCGTTTCATACAGATGAGCGCACATATACAATACAAATACCATATAGTGGGTGTTATCCTGTAGGTCTTGATAAAGTTGTAGTAAGTGATCTCCTAGGACTATTTAAACGAACACTTGATATTGAGATTTCTCAGCCACTTATTGTTTACCCTAAAAGTGATGATGCTTTTGCTGTAAGGCTGCGTGAAGATGCAGAAAGCTCACCTATAGATATAAAGTCTTATACTGAGAGTTATGAAGATGTAATAGATGTAAGACAGTATGTTCCGGCTGATAGCCTTAAGCATATTCATTGGAAGCTCAGTGCTAAAAAGAATGAA
>CAZPWO010000263.1:407-1955 GCA_964590525.1 uncultured Herbinix sp.
GCAAGTAGAGTAACAACGCTTTATGCGGATACTAGAAAAATTCCTATTGATGACTATATTCAAAGACTTGCTTTTCAGGATGGTATACTATCAAGAATTACAGCTGCAGTTTATTACTGCTCAGAAAATCAACAGCATGCAGAGCTTATGTATGACGATAATAGCATAGAAATAAAATCTGCTGATGACCTTAGCAGTGCATATGAATATATTGCGAAAATTCCTTTTGATAAAGACTATTCTGATATTGTGAAACTGGCGAACTCACTCAATGAGGGTGTTATTCCAATGGTATATATGATTTTCACAGCATATATAGATGCAGAAGTTGAAGAATCAATAAAAAGAATGATGGTATTTGACCACACTATTTTTCTTTATTATTTTTATACAGGTGAAATAACGGATGAACAAAAAAAGCTTTTTGAAAGAATTCAGATTATGGGTGTTAAGATTAATAAAATTAAGATCGGTTTACCTAAGCTGAAATCATAGTAAGAAGGGGGAGATAAGCATTAAACGCAAGGACAGAATATACAATTTATTATTTGTGCTTATTGTTGGTACAGCTTATGCCTTTTCTTTATCTTCTGCGCTTGTTAAAGCTACTATTGTAGAACTTGATTATACGCAGATAGCATCTTTCTGCTTTGCTATGATACTGTTTTTAAGCCTATGGCTATACAATAAATATACTCTTCTTATAGGGTCGGGGATTATGGCAGTATCAGGAGTTGTAATGTTTATTATCTCCCGTGTAAGCCCAGAGAATCTATCAGGTATAAGTGGTTTTATTGATACAGCAACAGAAATTGGATCAGTATTACAGGGAACTACTCTTGCAAGGGAAGACCATAAAATTGTAATGGTAATAGGGATAACTTTCTTATTATCCCTATTTACAACAATAAATTTCGGGAAATTTTTTAACATTTTGCTTCCGGCACTGCTTGGGATTATTGTGTTTACAATACCGGCAGCGCTTGGATATAAAAAGTCTGAAGAAGGGCTTTTGATTTTTATAATCTGCTTTATAATACTGCTTATTAAGAGACTAAACATAATTGTTTTGCCAAGCGATAACAGCACAGTATCGCTGATTGCAATACCTGTGGCACTGCTTATGGTGATGACAGCGTTTGCTTTACCAAAGCCGGAAGTTGAAAAAGGTGCTGACGCAACAAAGAGCAGAATTCAAACAGCCAGCGAGGTTGTGGAGAGAGCAGCCGGAATTTTAACTGAAAATTTCGAAATACCACTCTCGAACGACGGCAAAAAACTGGGTGGCAGTATAACTATGAGTGACGAGGTAGTTATGAATGTTTCAACGGATAAACCAGTTTATCTTTCTGGAACCATATACGATACATATAATGGAAGCTCATGGAGAACATCTGAGAATACAAAGATAACTCTTGAACCCAATACAGATGGCTTTTATGAAATTATACAGCATAATGAGGATTTTGCGGCGGAGCAGCAATATATAAAAAAATATTATGCATTTAGCGAAAACAACGTTAAGGTTAATATGGATCAAAACAGAAC
>CAZPWO010000264.1:0-1925 GCA_964590525.1 uncultured Herbinix sp.
AACCCTAGATATTACATCCCCTTTAATTATTTCTAATTTTGCAGGTAAGGTTTCATATCCATCCTCTAAAAGGACTCCCTTTTCAAATTCTCCAATATGCTTTTCTTCCACATAACCATCTACTTCAGCATAATATGTTTTGTCTACTCCTTTTTTTGGAGATAATAATTCATGTGCTAATTTACCATCATTGCTTATTAGTAGTAAACCTTCTGTATCTTTATCTAGTCTACCCACTGGAAAGGGTTTATATATTAAATATTCAGGATCTAATATATCTATTACTGTCCTTGTTAGAGGATCATCCGTTGATGAAACCAAACCTTGAGGTTTATTCATCATTAAGTAAATATATTTTCTATACAATACTTCTTCTCCATTGAAAAATATTTTATCCTCATATGGATTTACTTTAAAATCATTTTTTAAAATAATTTCTCCATTTACTTTAGCCATTCCATTTTTTATATACCTTCCTACTTCTTTTCTACTTCCATAACCCATATTTCCAAGGACTTTATCAAGTCTTTGTATTTTTGCCATAAAATCACCTTTCTTTCTATCTCTATTCTATATTATTCTCCAAGTTTTTAAAAGAATTATAGTATATTTCTTTTAAAATTGTTTAAACTACCTATGTAACAGTCTATATTTTGAAAGGAGAGTGTATTCTATATGCATAATATTACCGAAGGTGTAACTTGTGTAGTAAATTCTTGTCACTATTATAAATCTGGTGACAAATGTACAGCTGGACAAATTGAAATTAAACCTAAAAATGCAACCTCTGCAGATGAAACAGATTGTGGAACTTTTAAACCGGGAAATTTAACATAAAAGATTAATAAAAATGGCAGAATTAAAATTCTGCCATTTTTTTATATTATAGTTGTATACAATATTCTTTTAAATGTTCTGGTATTTCTTCAATGGTATATTCTAGGTTTATAAAAAACTCTGTTTCGAACTCTTCTCCTACTATTAGTAAGTCCTTCAATAGTCTTTCTACATCACTTATTGTTAGATCAATTTTCTTATAGATACTATCTACATATACTTTCTCTAGATCATAATTCATTCCTACTACTCCACATAAAAAGCCATAGAAAGATTCAACATTACATATATTGAACTCCATGGCATTTATAAGGCGTACATTATAATCAAGGGTAAATATATGATCGTCGTCCACATCAATAAAAGCAATATTTTCATTGCCTTCCTTCATGTCCCTGTTAGCACTTTCAACTAACCATCTTGTCTTACCTATTCCTTTTCCACCTAAAATGAATTTTACCATGACTAACCACCAAACCTTTCATTTATATTTATAATCTTTTCAAATTATTCAAAACCTTTTAATCCTTTTCCATTTAAGTAATCAAATTTAATTCCTTGGGTAGATCCTTTTGACTCCATTGTTTCTACAATTTCATCTCTGATTTTCCACCAGGATTGATTCCAATTAACAAATAACAGATTCTCCTCAGGTGCTCTTCCAATTATTCTTTGTACAACAATATTTGGATCTAGGTATTCTAGGAATGTTATTACCCTTTCCTTGTATTCTTCACTAGATATTAAAGAGATTTCTCCTGATTTATAAAGTTCTCCTAATTTTGTTCCATCAACAATGTATAGTGCATGTAGCTTAATTTCATCTACTCCTAATGCAGATACTACTTTTGCATTTTCTATTGCATCTATTTCTTCATCCCATGGAAGATTTAATATCAAATGAGTACAACTTCTTAGTCCATACTTTTTTATTCTTAAAACTGCATCAATATATTCTGCTAAACCATGTCCTCTGTTAATCTTTTCTAAGGACTTATAGTTTACAGTTTGCAGTCCAAGTTCTATAGTTATTTCTAAATTATAGGTTTCTTTTATTTCTTTTAAGAATTCTAAATATTGATCATTTA
>CAZPWO010000265.1:0-1919 GCA_964590525.1 uncultured Herbinix sp.
CCAAAGTGCGGATGTATTTGTAAAACAAGCTAACCATATACAAAATCAATTAATTGAATATCAAAACAATCTAAATACCCAAGTTAAAGATACAATAAGGGATATTAATAACTTAACAAAAGATATTCAAAGTTTAAATGAAAGCATTGCTTATTATGAAATAAATGGGGATCGTGCCAATGATTTAAGAGATCAAAGGAACCTTCTACTAGATGAATTATCTTCCATTATGGAAATTCAATACAGAGAAGAAAGAGATGGACGAGTTATTGTAACTGGAGAAAACGTTACTCTAGTAGACAAACAATTTCGGGCCAAAATGACAACAGCCCAGGCTGAGCCAGGAAGCCCCTTTGTCAAACCAATATGGGAAGATCTAGGGACAGATGTATACCGAATGGATAGGGCGGCTACATCAATAAGTGGAAGAGACAACGGAAAATTAAAATCCCTTATGATGATGAGAGGAAATGGGCCAGCAAATAGAAATACAGACTGGGAGGATATTGCTATTAACGATCACTTATCTGTTGATAGTGATGCAAATGCATATTTAATTCCTAAAATACAAAAGAAATTTGATGTTTTTGTTCAAAGCTTAGCAGAAACAATTAATGAAGTATTTAACCCCACAACAGGGGATAAGCCTTGGGGGCAAGGAGTCGGGAGTATTCAAGAAACGGTACTCTTTGTAGCTATTAGACCCACTCTGCCTACAGACCCAGCACATCCTGTGGATCCTACGGCAGGTATGGGAGCAGGTAATATTCAAATCAATCCTATACTTTTAGAAAGTGGAGGCTATAACTACCTTCCAACTTCTATGACAGGAGATGAAAGCGATACCCAGGTTATAGAAGACTTATTAACAAAGTGGAATGAAGGTAGGCAGTGGTTTACAGATGGAGAAGATTCAAGCCCTTTAAGTAAGAATGCTACATTTAGAGCATTCTATTCCGAACTGATTACTGAGTTAGGGGCAGAAGGTAAAGAAGCAACAGGTCGGGCAGAAGAAAAAATAATTTTAATGGCCGATATTGATAATAGCAGACAATCTATGGGTGGTGTTTCAACAGATGAAGAAATGACCAACATGATGAAATATCAATATTCATATAATGCAGCAGCACGTATGGTAACCGTACTAGATGGCATGATGGACACCGTTATTAATAGAATGGGAAGATAGGAGGATACACATGAGAACATCTTTTTTTGAATTTAACATTGGTTCATATGGGTTATTTGCGGCCCAGCAAGGTTTAAGTGTAACCTCAAATAACATTACCAATGCCAACACAACTGGATATTCCAGGCAAGTTGTCAGGCAACAGGCAGGTAAGGCTTTACCTGGAGCTGGCATAGGAATGGTGGGAACAGGTGTTAATGTAACAGGAATTGAAAGAATAAGGAACTCTTATTTAGATACAAAAATATGGGGTCAAAAACCTATACTCGGTGAATATAGGGTTAAATCTGAACAGCTAGCTTTAGTAGAAGGTGTCTTTGGAGAGCCAAGTGAGGTAGGCTTTACAACAATATTTAACGATCTTTTTGACAGCCTAGATGATATATCTAAAATTCCTGATGAAGGAGAACGTAAAGTTGGCTTAATGCAAACTATGAAGAGCTTTACCCAGTACTTTAACGGTACAGCTAGTTCTCTTGAAAAGTACCAAAGAGACCTTAATTTTGAAGTAAAAAACAAAGTAGATGAAATAAATATTATATCTAGAAGAATTGAAAGTTTAAATAAACAAATATACCAAGCAGAAATTCACAGTGGTGGCATGGCAAATGCGCTACGAGATGAGCGGGAGCTTCAAATTGATCGGTTATCAGAAATTATTAATGTAGAGGCTAAAGAATACGAAGTTATAGGAGAAACAGGAGAGGTACAAAAAAGATATGCTGTAAAA
>CAZPWO010000266.1:0-1894 GCA_964590525.1 uncultured Herbinix sp.
GTTAGAGCAAAGGTTTTCGTTAGTGCTTGATTGTTATAAAAGTGGATTATCTATCAATGGATGGCAAAGCGTTTTTACCGGATATAGTAAATTTAAAAGATTCAGAAGATGCTGCTGTTACGCACATCTTAGGAGATATTTTATTGAAGCAATTCCAAAAGGGCACGAGAAGGATTTCACCGATCCGGGAGTTCAGGGAATGCTTTACTGTAATAAGCTCTTTGAGTGGGGAGACGAAATTGGTTATTCTGTGATACAACAGATGGAGCTAATGCCAGCATGGCAGATTACTTGCAGCATGGCTACGGGTGCCTGCAGTCAACATATTGTGTCCGATATTTCTTACGGATGTCTTATTATATAGATTGACTTACTATATAACATTTTATATAATTTATATTAAGACAAATGTTATAAACAGCAATGAGGCATGGAGATGATATTATGCAAGATTTAATCAAGAAAATACGCTCACATATGAATATGAATCAGACAGAATTTGCTGAACTTTTGAATGTGACGTTTGCAACTGTAAATCGGTGGGAAAATGGTCGTGCGTTGCCAAATAAACTTGCACAGGACAAAATACATGATTTATGCAAGGAGTATGATGTTCCGGTATACGACATGATTTTGGAAAAGATAGCAGCAGCTTCTGGAAGCGTTGAACTTGATAAAGGGAGAGTGCTGCTGTATCACGGTTCCAAATCCGGAATAGAAGGGGATATTGCACCAAAGAGTCGTAAACAGTGCGATTTTGGAAAAGGATTCTATATGGGAACCGAACCGAGCCAAGCGCTAACACTTATTTGTGATTATGAGAGTGCAAAGTTTTATATTGTTTCCATATCGGTGGATAATCTTGCTGTATTAGATGTTCCGGCTGATTTGGAGTGGGCGATGATTGTCGCATATCATAGGGGCCGAATGGAAAAAATAAAAGGAACACCTTTTTATAGTAAATATCAAGAAATGGCAAAGGATAAAGATTTGATTATTGGAAGTATCGCAAATGATAGAATGTTTTTTGTTATTGATAACTTCTTCATTGGAAACATAACGGATGCGGCGTTAATAAATTGTTTGTCTGCGTTGGAACTTGGAAAACAGTACGTTGCAGTTACACGAAAGGGATGTGATGCAGTGCGGATTGAAAAGGAAATTCCTATTTCTTATTTAGAGAAATTGTTTATGAAGGAAGTCTCAGAGGCAAACCGTGTAAAAGGTTCTTCATTGGCAAATGATATCTGTAGGAATTATCGTAGAGAAGGATTGTTTTTTGACGAGATTTTAGACCAAGCGGCAGGAGGCAAATCATGAACGAAATACAATTAAAACTGTGTGATATTCAGGGCAGATTATTTGAACTTTCTGTAGATAGGCAGTTAGGAAGTGCTGGTTTTATAAAGACATTTATGAATTCTGAAACTGCAAAGGCTTTGGATTCTACTTACAATCGCATGCAGTGGGCAGGCGAAGAATATTTGCTCGAAGAAGTTGTCGAAGCTGCTGGAGATAGATTGGCTGAAAAAGGTGAAGTGTATTCTAAAGATGTGATTTATTGGATTGGATACATTTATAGATATTGGCATTACTATACTGAGGAATCCAGTAAAGCAATTTACAAGCAAGCCCCGGTGGAAACAATGAAGCGGAATTATTTGATGTTTCATACGATGGCGCCGGAGGTGGCAATAGAAGATTTGAAAGAGATTTATAGGCAAAAAAAGAATTAATAAATGCAATTATTTTTTAGAAAGGATAAAAATCATTATAAAAGGATGAGTCCTACTTAATAGCAGATGGAGCTAATGCCAGCATGGAGTTTCTAAAAGCCACTTCCATGCAGGAAGTACTGAAATCGGGATTCCGTCACATTCTATAGATGCTTCCT
>CAZPWO010000267.1:0-1871 GCA_964590525.1 uncultured Herbinix sp.
TGTATAAGAAAATGTTCGCTTGGACATTTTTTCTTCCTAAATATTCTCATATATAAATTTCACCGTCCTTATACCTAACTTTGTTATTAGTATAGTCAAAAATAGAGGGTATTATACTTTTAATTAGAATAAATTGGATTAGCTGGTATATAAATGTATTATATGGGTGCGAAACTTTTTAGTTAGTGATATATATACGAACATAATGAATTCTTCCGCTCCAGAATTATTATATTCGTATATATATTTATCATTTGTGAAGTTTCGCAAACAAATTAATACATTTTTATAGGAAAGAGGGTTACGTATGGAAAGTATGATTTTTGCGGGAATTATTATTGCCTGTGTGGTGTTTATAGCTGTTTGTGTTATAAGAAAAAGACCAGATATAATCTTGGATTTTGCTGTTAGAGGATTTATAGGTATTACAGCAATATATTTATTAGAACTAGTTTTATCTATATGGAATCATCAGTTGAATGTGGGAATCAATGGTATATCCTTTGTGATCAATGGCTTTCTTGGATTGCCTGGATTTCTTCTACTGTATGGGCTGGCATACTATTACTCAATCTAAGCTATTGTGGGAATGTTGAAAAATTATATAAATATTTGTTAGAAGATAACAAAGAATAATGGATATGATTGACATATGTAAATTCCTGAATTATCATATAAAAAAGTCAGGAGGTGAAGCCTATGGGAGGGATCATAGCCATATATGATTCTGATTTGACTTATGCCATTCGATTAATGGATTATATCAAAAAAAGAAAAGAGTTAGGATTTGAGGTTCTGGTCTTTACTGAAGAAGATAGCTTATTGGATTTTGGAAGAGGCAGAACAATTGATATTCTCATTATGGAAGATGGCTTATCTATTAATGATGAGATAAAGGATAATATTAAAGCAACATTTATCCTGTCAGACTATATTAATCAACTAGAGGTCAAGGAAGAAAATAGAGTATTAAAATATCAATCAGCACAGATTCTTATATCTGAAATATTATCAATTTTTAACAAGCTACATAATAAAGATAATCTAGATTATGGAGCTAACAATCCAAAGATTGTTTCTATTATCTCACTTACCCCAGAGAAAAACAAGCTAGGCTTTGCATGGTCATATGCTTATAACATATCTAATCATAATCAGGTTCTTTTTATTCCCTTGGAACTGCTTCCAATACCATTCTTAGATGTAAATGAGTCTTCTAATTTCTCATTATCTGACTTTCTATATTATCTAAAAAACAAGGATTACCAACTAAATTCTATTATGAATTCCCACACCAATTATATTGACTCCATCTCTTATCTTTCAGGAATATCTATAGGATTAGACCTGATATCATTGACTAAGGAAGATGTAAGCTTATGGATAGAGAATATAAAGGCCTATACAGATTATGATCTAATTATATTCTATCTTGGCTTTTACAGTGAAGCAGCAGTTGAGCTTCTTAAGCAGAGTAGTGAAATCTTAGTACCAATGATAGAACAATCAGAAGATAATCATGTTATTAGAGAATTAGAAAGACAATTAAACTTTATTGGGCTCAATATACCATCAGAAAAAATTCACAAAATTAATATACCAGCTACAAGGTGGTCAGGGGATAGCATGGTAAGTTATCAAGAATTAAAATATAGTGATGTATGGAAGGCCACAGTCAAGTTCATTGAAGGTGATATGCTATGAACAATGAGATAAGCCAGATAGATCTAAAAGATGAAATGCAAAATGTCGTACTTGAGGAAATGGATTTAAGCAGGGATTCCTCTGATGATGAAATATTTAAAACTATAGATAGAGTCTTAATCGAAAAAGGCAAGGATAGATATATAAGTCTCAAAGATAAAAGAGAG
>CAZPWO010000268.1:0-1858 GCA_964590525.1 uncultured Herbinix sp.
TTGAGCACCACCTGTAGTGAATAGAAATGTTTCAACCCCTTTTGCCTTTTCAGGTTGAAAGGCGTTGCGGTGAAATGAGATGAAGTAATCATACTTTTTGCGGTTTTCCAAGTTGCTCCGTTCCCGTAAAGTCACTGTTTTATCGGTTGTCCGTGTTTCATCTAATGTCACCCCGTGCCTTCTTACTTCAGATGCGACTGCTTTTCCAATCGAAAGCACATCATTTGCTTCTTTTCTTTCTTTGTACGTAGCACCTGGATCTGTTCCACCATGGCCGTAATCAAAAATTAGTCTAGTCATTTGTTATCTCCTTTCGATTGTATTTCTTGAAACAATAACTTCATTTTTTCTGGAACAGGCAGTCCAATCTTCGAGGAATTTTCGATAATGCTTATTCCTTCATTGGCGAGATAAAAGAAAATGATTGCTGTTCTAATTGCACTGCCCTGCTCGAGTACATACAAATCAAGCACATTGCCGATACCGACAAATGCTAGAATCAGCATCTTCTTAAAAATCCCCTTGAAGCCAACACGACTCGATAGTTTGCGTTCGAGTACCGCTGACATTAAACCCGTTATATAATCAATGGTTAAGAAGATAAGGAGCGCATAAATCAATCCATCCATCCCCCCTAAAAACCATCCAATCGAGCCGCCAACTGCAGCCCATAAAATTTGTGCAATATGCAAAATATCTTTCATGTGTTTGCTCCTTTCCCAATAAAAAAAGAACATCATGGCGATGTCCTATGTTGTATCAGTTATTCACTTTGAAAATTGTTATTCTTCCTCTACTCGTTTTACCGTACTTTGCATCATGTCCATCCCTATCAACCGAGAGAGCATAACATCCAAATTGTTCAACAGCTTTTCAGCAGTGCCGTTTAATTCATCATAGGAATATTCAGGTTTCCCTCTCATTCCATAACTATATTTTTGCTGCGCATCAAACATTTGTTGCTCTTGCTTTGACAATTTTCTTCTTTGAAATGGAACGCTTAGTTCATCTATCCCCACAAAGTATCTATGGGTTGCTATGTCCCTATAGTCTTTTAAAATGTCCCTTTCCTCTTGGTTAGTATCCTTATATGCTGCGGATAGAATCTCATCTAATTCTCGAATTTCTTCATATGATAACCACCCCGCCTTCTCTTCCCGAGACGCCAAGGCAGACTTAAGAGATTTAAAATAAACACTTCTTAAGTTTGAAATTAACCCCCTTCGAGACAATTCATTTATCATCACCGCCACATAATCCAACAGAGAAATGATTCTCGGGATGACGGTTCGGAAATAATAATTTTTCACTTCGAACTTCCAATGATTGCTCCAGGCAGTTTCACCTTTCTCCCTTAGTTCCTTTTCTACCGTATATGCGGCTTGAGCGTAATAGTAAGTTTTCACCAGCTCACGAAAAGCCTCAGAAATTGAATAAAGATAGCTTTGACACAACATGTCTTTAACTGGAGCAAAGCCTTCCATCGTCACTTCGTATTTCAATGTCTCATACGGAGAAGTAAGCAGCATAACTGAGTATTCTCTATGCCATTTCATTAAATATGGCTGCATCTTCTCCAAGTCTTCATCTAGTAATTTTTCATCCATTATATACCACACCCCCAACAACAGTGTAGCACAGGGATAGTATGGCAGAATGAAAACAAGCACTCATCTTTTACTTTGAAGCAAGTGTTTTATTTTATGCTTTGTCTTGTCGGCAAAAGTCGGGACTTCACTGCCGAATGTGACATGCAATTCCAAGCCGTCCCGCTCATAGATTTCTTGTACTTCGGTGACACGGGTAGTTAACTGCAAGCCCCATTCCACTTGTTGGACAGTGACCAGATCACCGACAT
>CAZPWO010000269.1:0-1857 GCA_964590525.1 uncultured Herbinix sp.
AGATATAATTAAGGTTGAAGGAAATGTAAAAGATAGCACTAAAGTAAAAGTATTACCTCCAGACTATAAAATAATTGATTCTGCCAGCAATACTTGGACAATAGAAAATATTAATGGAACTCTGGTTAATGACCTTAATAATCATATTGTGCTCAATACGTTACCTAGGGGACTAAGTTATGAAGTGGAACGCATTAGTAATACAAGCTTTAAGATTGAAATTAACGGAACAGCATCTGCCAAAATTGCTGAAAATACTATAGTAAAACTTAAAATTAAAGGTTCAATCATTTCAGAAGAACCAAACTCAGTAGATTCAGATGATATTGAATTAGGATTTGAATATGTAGGAGCTGCGACTGAGCTAAATGATGTGGGTTTAGATGTTTTTAACAATCAATTAACCAAGACTACCATTAATATGCAATATAGCTTAGACTCTACAAATGGTACTTCCACAGGAACTTGGGAGGTTGCAAGCGATGATAATACAGATGTAGGAGAATTTAAAGCAGGAAGGGTTTATGTCCGAAATAAAAATAATCATAATGAATATAGACTTATTAAAACCTTACCTACTATACCAAAGCCTACTGGTATTAAAATAGATGAGGTTAGCTATGATGATGATAATAAGAAAATGAATATTAAGCTAAACATTGAGGATAACCTATATCAATATAGAATCAATGATGATGATTGGAAAGATTATAATCCTAACAATTCTATTGAATTAGATTTCTCTGGTACTGCCCCTGAGCTTAGGGTGAGACTAAGGGCTACCACAGATAATTTGGCTTCTTTACCTTCTGATAGGATTAATATCTTGTATCTAGGTGATGTTAGCAAGGATGTATCTGCTGGTGAAATCAAAAATACTACTACAAATATGCAATATAGTATAGATAATAAGGCTAATTATCCAAATGCTAGATCAGGAAATACCACAGGTATAGACTTCATTGCATCAGAAGTATTTATTAGGGATAGAAACAACATAAATAATGAAAGATCTTTAGGAGAAGTTAAGAACGAAACTCCACCTATTATTGATGATATAAATTATAATATTAAAGATGATACCATCACCTATAGTGGCACAGGTGGAACTGAAAGTCTTCAATATAAAATGGGAGATGACCCTTGGAAAGACCTTAAGGATGGGAAGAATATTGAATTTAAAGTTGGTGAACTTTTATTTAGGACCAAATCAACTAAGGATAATTTACCTTCCTCTTCTATAAAGAAAACTGATATTGCAACAGCAATATCTGGACCAGAGCTTAGGGTTAATGATGTTGAAAAAACAATAGAATATAGACACGACAACCAATGGAAGGGTATTGCGGAAGCTAGTTTAGATTTACAATTTAAGATTGGCAACGGTGGTTGGACTGATGGAAGTAAATGGAAACCTGCTGATATTAAGCATGAGAATGTTTCCGTACAAGTAAGAATAAAGGCAACATATGATGCACTTCCAAGTCAAATTACTACTGTTTCCTTTAGTAGAAATCTATCCTTTACAAATGTAGAATTAAATGTGGTAGAAGGATATATTGAAAATACTACTCCTGAAATGCAATTTAGTATTAATTCAACTGATGGGTTAAATGGTACTTGGAATAATTGTTCCAATACTAAAACTATGGTTGATTTTAAAGAAGGGATGATAATACATTTAAGGGAGACAAAAAAACCAGCAAATAATCACAAGTTAAATACGAGTGGAATTGTAGCAGAAGTTAAGCCAGACGAAAATAAAATTACCTATAATATTCTAGAGGGCAGTATAACTAATCAAATTACTAAGTATGTTGAATATAGGTTTGGTAATGATAAATGGACAGTTATTCC
>CAZPWO010000270.1:0-1827 GCA_964590525.1 uncultured Herbinix sp.
GCAGATGCCTTATACCCTTCCAAACATGCACCCTGGTCTGAGTACTTAACAGGAACACAAGGAAAGAGCCCGGGCTATGACCCCCTAGAGTTTATGGTTGAAGAAACCCATAAAAGAGGAATGGAATTTCATGCATGGTTTAACCCGTTTAGAGTAACAACTAGTACAAACAAGACAGATAAGTTAGCCACCAATAACCCAGCTAAATTGCATCCAGAATGGGTCATAGAATATGACAACAAGTTATTTTTAAATCCTGGCTTACCAGAGGTACGTCAGTACGTAAAAAATACAGTCCTTGAGGTTGTAAAAAACTATGACATTGATGGGGTTCATTTTGATGATTATTTTTATCCTTATCCAGATAGTAAAAAAACAGATTTTCCAGATGAAGCCACTTATAAAAAATACGGCAAGGCTTATAAATATAAAGCTGACTGGAGAAGATATAATATTAACGCAATGATTAAAGATATTTCTATTTCTATAAAAAACACCAAAAGTAATGTCAGGTTTGGCATTAGCCCCTTTGGTGTATGGCGCAACTCATCTACGACACCTAAAGGGTCAGATACAAAGGCATCTGTTACAAGTTACGACACATTGTACGCAGACACCCGTTACTGGGCTTACACAGGCTGGATTGATTATATTGCACCACAAATTTACTGGAATATTGGTTATGCCCCTGCTTGTTACGAAAAAACATTAAACTGGTGGATCAAGGAAATGGAAGGAAAAGCAGTGGATTTATATGTTGGACAAGCCCTTTATAAAGTTGGGACACAAGGGCCATGGGAGAATCCAGAAGAACTTCCAAATCAAATTTTAATGAACCGAAAAAGTGAGACAGTAAAAGGAAGCATATATTTTAGGTCAAAGTTATTACAAGATAATATATTAGGGTTTACAGATCGGCTTAAGTATGATTTATACCGTGAGCCATAAAAGGATGGAATTACCGCTATAATATTTAGCTGTTTTGATAAGACTATGAGTAGGTTAAAGAATAAAGAAATTATAACCAACATATAATCTTAGAAAGATAGAAGCTAAATAAGGAGGATTTAATGAAGCTATTAAAGCCATTGAAGCGGTCAGTCTTATTAATAGTAGGAGTATTAACAGTACTTATGGTATCAAGACAACATGTGGTGAGTGTGTTTAATACGGTTTCACAAGCAGAAGAATCTAAAAGAAAAATACCCATTTATTCTGTTAAGACAGAAGAAAAGAAGGTGGCCTTATCATTTGATGCAGCTTGGGGAGCAGATGATACAGATTCACTTCTTGCTACCCTAGAGAAACATGGTGTAAAGGCAACATTTTTTTTAGTAGGTGATTGGGTTAGGAAATACCCAGATCAGGTAAAACGTATTGCAGCGGCTGGACATGATGTTGGCAATCACTCTAACAAGCACCCCCATATGAATAGTATGAGTAAAGAACAGATTAAAGAGGATATTATGGCAGCCCATGAGTCCACAAAAGAGCTATTAGGAACTGATATGACTTTGTTTAGGCCACCTTTTGGGGAGTATAATAATACAGTGATAGAAACCTTAAAAGAATGTGGCTACTATGTTATCCAGTGGGATGTAGACTCTCTAGACTGGAAAGAATACGGCCGAGATAACTTGATTGATACAGTTGTTAATCATAAAAATCTGGGAAATGGCTCTATTGTTTTGATGCATAATAATGCTAAGTATACAAAGGATGCCTTGGAGAGTATTATTGTAGGGCTAAAAGATCAGGGATATGAACTCGTGCCTATTTCTGAGCTTATTATAAAGGAAGATTATGACGTAGACCATACGGGGAGGC
>CAZPWO010000271.1:0-1822 GCA_964590525.1 uncultured Herbinix sp.
AAAAGCCTACTCTTTGCTTTTTTCTACTATATGTATTATGAAGTCCTTTAGCAATTTTTTGCCTGCGTCATCTAGCTTCCAGTATTCTATCAAAATCTGCATGGCCAGCTTATCATCTGCCTTGGATATTTGGGCAGCAGCCTTAAAAAACTCATCTTCCTGAGGTAATTCAATAAACATATTTCCT
Source organism: uncultured Herbinix sp. (assembly GCA_964590525.1). GTDB lineage: Bacteria > Bacillota > Clostridia > Lachnospirales > Lachnospiraceae > Mobilitalea. The sequence continues at coordinate 188 of CAZPWO010000271.1, forward strand.
GCACCAGTTCGAAGCCAATTCTCATTAACTCCAAATTCCTTGCATATTAAAATCAATACTTGTTCAGAAACATTATTCTGCCCTTTTTCTATTTTAGAAACAGCCGTATTACCTATGCCAATCCTTGATCCAAACTCTTCTTGATTTAGGTTGAGATAATTTCTTAACCCTTTTATTCTAGAATTCATTATATCTTCACCACCTTTCTAATTCATCATTATAATATCACCAAAATTCCCTTAAGTCAACAAAATTATTAAAAGGACTTGACTAAATAGATTAAAGGGATTATAATATCCCTGTAATCAAGTTTGTTCGATAAGTTTTTACATGAAAAAGCGACCTATTTCAACAACACCTTATAAGAAAGGGGGACAAAACAGTGTGGATATCAAAGAAAAAATACAAAGCTCTAGAAAAGAGAATTGCTGACCTTGAAGGGCAAGTTCAAAGCCAGCAAGAAGAAATGTCCGTTAAATTCTTTAGTCATCAAGTGGCAGAACGTCTGAAAGAACTGAGTAAATAAGATCCTTACTAAAGACAATTGATTTAGATAGTGTAAATGTAGCCAAGGCTGTATTAGATATTTTGTTGTTAGCATCGATATGTTTTTGTAATTTAGCTTCTGTGTGTGCTTCATTTAAATATTCTTCGGCACGTTCCTTGAATTTATTATTTATGATTATTCGAAGTTGATCCTTTGTCATAAGTACAGTCTCCTTTCATATATATTTCAACCGCCAAGTTGATAAGGAGGTTATACCATAATAAACCAAAATACAATAAGTAAAGGAGGAATTCCATGAATAAATATAACCATTTAACAGAAAAAGATATTAACACAGCTGAGAATCTAAATGAAGTACTTGAAGGCTTAGATGAAGCATCTAAGAAAACAGTATTAATATACGCAAGCGGACTAAGAGACCGCCAGATGGTATCAGAAGAAAACAAAACTGCCTAGCCAATAGGCTAGGCAGAGATAGGAAAAAAGGAAAATAATCTAAGAAACAAGTACAACCGTTAACACATAAGATTAATTGGAGGTGATATAAGTGCAGAAAAAGCCAGTAAAGATCATACACCACCTGCAAAATGGGGAAATAAGAGAGTCGATGGAAGGTTATGAGGTTCCAGTTACCCCACGTACAGAAGAATTTTATAAATTATTGGCATCATTTAAAAGTAAACAAAAGGATGAAACCGCTTAGGCGGTAACCGGAGGACAAGCCAGAATGGAGAATACAAATGAATGAATTTGAACAGGCAGTACTTAATGAAATGAGAAAAATCACAAAAGAACTCCAAGATATTCGCACTACCTTGGAGTCCATAGAGGAATATTCAGATGTTAAAAAAGCCGAGCATCTACTCGGTGTGACCACGAACTATAAAACTAATGGCCAAATACCTACTTCGAAGTCTTTTCAAGAAGTTTTGAGAGATTCGCGTCAATATTTGCGAGAATATTAATCACTTGTTTTTGGTGTACATCACAAAAATTCGTAATATCAAATTGCCCTTTGCTTACGTGCTCACATATACCATAGATTGCGTATTTCTCACAAATGTCATAATTATCACATTTTTCAGTAGCCACCAATATCGCTCCTTTCATATGTATTCCGATGTCAG
>CAZPWO010000272.1:0-1821 GCA_964590525.1 uncultured Herbinix sp.
TTCCTTAAAATACGTATAAAAGTGGATAAGCTTTAATATACATTATGTACAAGTTAAAAGGAGGAATGGTCTTATGAAAAACAAAAGTAGATGGGTTATGATGCTTGTAATCATTTTAGTGAGTTGCTTTTCCATGGCAGTTTATGGACAACTTAATGATGTTGAAAGTCATTGGGCAGGAGAAGTGATTAATCAATGGTTGGAGAAGGGGTTAGTTGGGGGATATTCTGATGGTAGTTTTAGACCAGACAATGATATTTCAAGGGCAGAGTTTATGGTTTTGGTCAACAATGTTTTTGAATATTCTAAGGAGGAGGAAATAAACTATATAGATGTGGATGAAAACAAATGGTATGGGCAGACTATTAAAAGGGCTAAGGCTGCAGGATATATTTCTGGATATGATGATGGAACCATGAAGCCAAATAACCCAATTTCAAGACAAGAAGTTGCTGCAATTATTTCTAGAATAATGAAACTAGAAGGTGATGAGAAGGCAGCAGAAATATTTAAGGATAAGGATGAAATTAAGTGGAGCAAAGCTTATGTAGGTGCAGTGTCTAAGGCTAATTACATGATTGGTTTCTTAGATGGGGAGTTTAAGCCATTAAACAATATTACCAGGGGAGAATCCCTATATTCCTTAAATAACATTTTAGTGGGAATGAAGGGATCAGATCTAGTCCAGGCAGTAGCTAAACAAGATTTATTTGGGGTTACCTATATTCAAGTAAGCTATAGGGGGAATAAGCCATCATCAGTCAAAGCTAATGGCAAGGATTTAAAATATGACAGTAAAGATGCAAAGTGGAAGGGTTCCAGCCTTGAAATAGAAAAGGGCCATATTATAGAAGTTGTGGTTATAGAAAATGGCAAGGAAGTTAAAGTTCATGTTGCTGTAAAGGATATGTCAGATAATTAATTGATTCTTATCCATATATTTTTTTATATGGTTGAATAAATAAAATATTTTGAAATAGGAGGGTTTTAATTGAATAAGTTATATGTTAAAAGATTGTTGTCATTGTTACTTGTTGTAATGCTAGTGTTTCCAGCTATGAGTTTTGGATCAGCGGGAAATGATGATGTAAGAGTCAAGTCAGTTTATTTCCAAGATGAATCTGGCAATATGGTTTATGTTGATTATGAATTTGCTGCCTCGGAAGCTTTTGAAGGAAGACCAACTCTTTATGGTGGAATTAAGGATCATGTAGGAAAGGCAGAGTTAAAGGGTAGACCTTTACATTTAGAAACAAGCAATGAAAGGTTATTAGATTACGGATGGGCTATGAAGGATAATGTATTTATGCTTAAGGATATCCTTGCAACGACTAAGTATGATATTCACAAGAAAATTGACTTTACTCATGAATTGAAACTTATAGACGGTCAGGCAAAGATTGTTGAATATAAAGAGCCTGTAGATCCAGATCCGGACCCAGATCCAGAAATAGTGAATATTGTAAGCATAGGTTCAGTAAGGGATATTGTTGTGAATATAGGAACTGAAAAAGATGAAGTTATTAGTTTATTAGATCCTACCACAACAATAGTTGATAGTGAAGGATATTCTCATACAGTAAGTTTAACTTGGGATTTTCCTAACTATGATGGAAACCGTGTGGATGATTATTATTTCAAGGGAGAATTTAAATTACCAGCAGGTATTGAAAATGGTCTAAGATTACCTTTAGAAGTAATAGCTAAGGTAAGTGTAGTTGAACCTGAGCCTGAGCCTGAAGAATGGCCAAAGGAAATAGGAGAAGTTTTTGTTGGAGTAAGTCCTATTACAGAACAAACCTATGTAAATATAAATATAAA
>CAZPWO010000273.1:0-1817 GCA_964590525.1 uncultured Herbinix sp.
ACAAGTCAGAAATTATATCATTTAATGATGATCCATCATCCTTATATTGACCTACAGCGTCTACCATCATATCATAATCCTTGATAACGCGGTTTTCTAAAAAATCTACCAGATTATTTGTGTTACTTACTAATAGGTCTACAACCTTAGTTATGTCTTGGGTAACTACTTGAATTTCACCTACAGTGGTATTGGAATTTTCAGCTAGTTTCCTAATTTCCTCTGCTACTACTGCAAATCCCTTTCCAGCTTCACCTGCTCTTGCCGCCTCTATAGCAGCGTTTAAAGATAAAAGATTGGTCTGTTCGCTTATATCAAGAATAGCATTGGATAATACATTTATCTTTTCGACCTCTTTTGCCTGGACTATAGCTTGCTCTATTTCTACTCTTGTTCTTTCATATATATCAAGTGTATAATCCTTGGCATCATTGAATTGTACGCTTAATTCATCAGCTTTGTTGCTGATTTCATTTGAAGTAGTAGCACCTTTTTCCATCTTTTCAGCAAAATCTGATATGGCTGTATTAACATTACTAGAGGATTCTTCTAATGATAATATCGAAGCAGCTGTCTCTTCCATGCCAGCTGATAGCTCCTCTGTTGATGCTGATGTATCTTCTGCTTGGCCTACCAAGTATTGTAAGTTTTCCTTAGTTTCAAGAAAGACTATATTGTTAGTTGATGTTGACTCTTCAAGACTTACCATAAATACTTTTAATTTAGAGATAATATCTTGATAGGACCTAAATATTTGACCAACTTCATCTTTTCTATTTAGTTCCTTCTCTTCGAATTCATGTGTCAGGTCTAAATTACCAATTTTCCCAGCCACAGCAGCTGATTCAATAATAGGTTTAGTAATTGAGTTTGAAATATATAGTGATGTCAATGCAGATACCACTAAAACTATCAAAGTTGCTACAATAGTAGAACTAATTGCACTATCTACAGCACCAAGGGCGTAATCTTCACTAACAGCTACTCCAACTTTCCAATTGGTCTCAGTTATATCGGAAGTGTAGAATATCCTACTCACATTATCATAATCAAGTGCCTTTCTATCCTTTATACCTAATTCTTCCGTGTTTATAACTTGATTAATTTTTCCATCCAATAAGTCATTTACACTAACGCTACTATCTACATCAGGCATAAAATCTTCGTTTAAATGCACGACTATATTGTCCCTATCGTCAATTAAGAAAGCATAAGAATCTTCCCCTACATCCGAATTAGCAATTAAGTCTACCAAGAAATTAATCTGAATATCACTACATATAACTCCTTGTCTGCCATCCATTGTTCTAAATTGTTTTGAGATAGTTATAACGGCGTTTTTTGTCATGGAATCTACATAGGGTTTCGATATAAAAAAACCACTGGTTTCCATAGCTCCTTCGTACCATTCCCTTTGTGTAAGGTCATATGATGCATCTGGTATCCAACCGCTTCCAGAGATTAAAGTATTATCTGAAAAACCTATGTAATATTCATTCCCAGGGTTTCTATTAATACCTTTGCTTAAAATATTAAAGGTAAAATCATATTCAAAATTATTAAATATTATTAAACTTTCCATAAGTTCATCGATGGTCCTTTTTTGTAATCCCATCCACTTATCTATATCCTTAGCTATACTATCCGCCTCTAGTTGTACATTTTTACCTACTTCATTTTCAAAGCCTTTAATAGATATAATATAATTCACTGAAGAAATTATTGCTATACTGACTATACAAATTAATATTGTGAACAAAATCAATTTGTTTTTTAACTTCATAGCCTAACACACCCTTTCTAAATTCTAAATATTA
>CAZPWO010000274.1:0-1804 GCA_964590525.1 uncultured Herbinix sp.
GACCGTCGTATTATTGTAGATAAGCCAGACCTTAAGGGTAGAGTAGATATATTAAAGGTTCATTCTAAGAATGTTCTTATGCATGATTCTGTTGATTTAGATGTTATAGGCAGAGCTACTAGTGGTGCTGTAGGCTCTGACCTTGCCAATATGATTAATGAAGCTGCTATCCTGGCTGTAAAGCAGGGACGTTCAGTAGTAACACAAGATGACCTGTTTGAATCTGTTGAGGTTGTTATAGCAGGTAAGGAAAAGAAGGATAGAATACTTAACAAGGAAGAGAAAAGGATTGTAGCTTATCATGAGGTAGGCCATGCCCTAGTAACAGCTTTAGAAAAGCATGCTGAACCTGTACAAAAGATTACTATTGTTCCAAGAACCATGGGGTCACTAGGATATGTTATGCAGGTACCTGAAGAAGAAAAGTACCTTATGAGTAGGGATGAGATTTTGACTCGTATTACAACCCTTTATGGCGGAAGAGCTGCAGAGGAGCTGGTATTTGGCTCTATTACGACAGGGGCTTCCAATGATATTGAAAAAGCAACCCAACTGGCAAGATCTATGGTTACTCAGTATGGTATGTCTGATAAATTTGGACTCATGGGACTAGAGTCCATAGAGAGTCAATACCTTGACGGTAGACCTGTACAGAATTGTAGCAATGAAACTGCCGGAGAGATTGATAAAGAAGTAATGAAGATTTTAAAGGAATGTTATGACAGAGCTGTTGAATTACTGTCTGCTAACCGTGATGTATTGGATAAGATAGCAGAATACCTAATCACAAAGGAGACCATAACCGGTGTGGAATTCATGAGACTCTACAAAGAAGTAAAGGGTGAGGATCTTACTAAGACATCTGATGATGTTAAGTCAGAAGAAGTGGTATCCGAAAATGATTTTTCAGAAGAAGTTGTATCTGAAAATGATACTTTAGAAAAAGTGGTACATGAAAATGATATTTCAAAAGAAACAGATAAGGATACAACTGTAGAATAGATTTGATGCAAAAGTGTTATGCTTTTAGTCGCATGTATAAGGAAAAGGTCTTCCAAACTGATAAGGTGAGGAAGACCTTTTTTAAAGTAAATGTAAATAAAATATGATAAAAGTAGAGCAAAAAGCCATGTTGTTTTTATAAATAATCCAGTATAGACTTAAGTTATAAGTATATAATAGGTGTTTTGTACTAAATTATATAGTTAAGGGGGTATGGTTGTTATAACCATATAACCTTAATTTATAAAGTATGTACTATATTACAGTGTAAACATTAGCAAACTACTTATTGAGGGGGAATTGAATATGAAACTATTTCGAAAATCTTTATTACTAATCAGCATGTCACTAATACTCATGTTAAGTGCATGTGCAAAAGAGGACAAGCATGTTGACTCTGTAGAAGGGGCAGAAGCTGAGAAAACAGAGGCAAATGATGAGAACCTTACAAATGATGAAACTGATGACCCCGGTTCAACAACCGAAACACCGGATGAAAACAGTAACTTAGATGACCAGGGTGAACCTACCATTGCAGATCTTGAAGCCAAGCCACTTAATGAGCTAACTGCAATTGAGATGGCTCGTATAATGGGTAATGGAATAAACCTCACAAATACCATGGAAGCCTGTAGTGTTGCTGATCGTATTCCTAACAGAGACCCAAGCGTATATGAAATCATGTGGGGACAACCGATTACAACACCGGAGATGATTGAGGGAATGAGAGCTTCAGGCTTCAAGTCCTTACGTATTCCTGTAGCCTGGACCAATGCCATGGATTTTGAAAACGGTGACTTTA
>CAZPWO010000275.1:0-571 GCA_964590525.1 uncultured Herbinix sp.
TAAATATTTAGCTAATTCCGGCATTGGTTCACGAAGTGAAGTAAAACAATATATAAAATTCCAAAATAATTAGTGTAGAGCAAATAGTCGTTCACTCCCAAATTTATTGAGGCTAGGTTTTCAATCTCAAGTTGTTCATTTATACCATAATAACAAACTTCAAGGTTCAGGCGTCTAATTGGCTCCTGAAGACTAGAGCATGTATAATATGGCATCCATACTTTTGCAACCTTGGGTAATGATATAATAATATACTCAAAGGCATTCCTACCACTATTTACATAAGTTGCATTATTTTCAAATAAACTATAATGGGCAGGATGAAGCTCTAATTCAAAATATCCACCAATCTCCTTCATAATTCCGCCTCTATTTCCAAATTATACAATTGAGCAAATTTTTTCAATATTTGCTGTTTATGAGCAAGACTATCAAATTCAACTAATAAAACTCCAACAGCAGCGTTTGCTCCTTGAAATGATTTAACAGTATCTCCAGTTTTTAGGTAAATATACCGGTCTAAGGTTATTCTTTCTAACTCTTCAGAAATTGCTATACGCTTTAATATTCC
>CAZPWO010000275.1:581-1797 GCA_964590525.1 uncultured Herbinix sp.
CATATGGAAGACCTTTAAGACCTAAAGACACATTAATAGCTGCATCAACAAAATTAAAATCTGTAGCCTTTTGAATTACAATTGGGGTAAAATTACCTCCATTACGCGGTCCAACTTCAATCAAATATACTTTACCAAAACTATCTACTCGTGCTTCAATGTTTATCCCTCCTTGCTTATATCCAACTAGTTGAATAAACCTTTCAACCTCAACTCTAACCTTTTCGATTGTACTTACAGAATGTTCAGAAGGAAAAGTAGTAGATATAGGCACTAAACTATTTATTTCTTCATCAAAATGATGATCTCCCAAACAACAAAATGACAGCTTTCCATCAACAACAAACCCATCTCCATGCAATTGGGAACCTACGCTCTTAATATATTCTTCAACAATAACCCGTTTTGATCTTGAAAACATTAATGCGTATTCATATTTATCATTTAGAAAACTTTCATCATAAGCCACACTAACCCCCTTACTTCCAGAGGAGTCAATCGGCTTAATAATTACAGGAAAAGAAAGATCTTTAATCTCGTCAAATATGTTCATTAAAACAGAGACACATTTGTACTTCGGATAATTAAAGTTATTATTATCCAAAAAGCCCCTAAACAAATCTTTTTCTGACATTATCTTAACTGCTTCAAAGCCACTACTCGCTAAACCGAGTTTATCGGATACGTAGGCAGCAGTCAATGCTGCTGGATCTGAGTTAAAAGTCATAACTGCATCTACTTTTTTTTCTTGAGCCAAATGCAATACTGCTTCAAAATCAGTGGTACTGTCATAATAAGCTTCATCTGCATAAAAATGCCCCTCATTTTCGGGCAGATAATCACAAGTAATCACATAATAACCTAGTTCCTTCGCTCGTTTAATCAGTGGAACATGCATTTGCATAGCACCTAATAGTAGTATCTTTTTCATCTTAAAACACATTTAAAATAAAATCCACCTCTTCTTCTCTCAACTCATGATGCATAGGCAAACAAATTACCTCATCTGCCATTTTTGTTGCAATCGGTAAATTTACAGGCTTCGCAGAGTCTAATCCACGATACGATGAAAAAGTGCTAATCAATGGATAGAAATAGCGTCTACCTAAAACCCCCTGTTCTTTCATTTTAAAATAAAGTTCATCCCTTGTCATTCCAAACTCTTTGGCATGGATAAAGATAGGGAAATAAGAGTAGTTATGACGCACATTAGGCA
>CAZPWO010000276.1:0-1773 GCA_964590525.1 uncultured Herbinix sp.
TTTTCATAAATACTTGCATCTATAGCACGAGCCACTATGGATCCTGTAATATCAGAACCACCTCTTGAAAATGTCTTGATTTTTCCATTTGGCATAGAGCCATAGAATCCAGGGATAACTGCGTATTCATGATTCTTAAGGATACTTGATAAGACCTTGTTTGTAGTATCTTCATCAAAACTACCATCTTCATGAAAAAATATTACCTTTTGAGCATCAATGAAGTCATAGCCTAAATATTTTGCCAATATCATTGCATTTAAATATTCTCCACGACTTAATAGATAGTCACTACTACCATGATATAAAATTGCTGACTTTATATTTTTAAATTCATTATCTAAGGAGAAATCTAGATTTAATTCATTAATTATTTCATTGAATCTATTCTCAATCTTTTGAAAGGTTTCATCTATATTTTCATCATTTTTAGCCAATGTAAAGCATTTATAAAGCATATCAGTAACTTTTACATCTTCAGAAAATCTCTTTCCAGGAGCAGATACTACTACATATTTTCTTTGAGGATCACTTTTTATGATCTTTGAAACCTTCTTAAATTGATTTCCATCAGCAAGTGAAGTTCCACCAAATTTTAACACCTTAATTTCCATTTCAAAACTCCTTTATACCTTAAATCTATAACATCCTTGCCCTAAGCTCTTCTGGTGACATTGCTGAAAGATCGCCAAGTGGAATATCAAGAACAGTTTTACAACCTGTAATTCCTCTACTTCTCATTCTATAAGCAGCTCTAGCGAAAGCTACTAAAACACTTGAAGTGAATTCTGGATTAGAATCTAATCTTAGACTGTATTCAACAATAGCCTTATTATCCTCATTCCAACCAGTATTTCCAGTTCTTATAACATTTCCACCGTGGGGAATTCCGCCGTGTTTCTCATTTAATTCTTCTTGGGAAATGAAATGAACCCTTGTGTCATAGTCAACAAAATAAGCAGGCATATTTACAATTTCATTTTTAATTCTATTAAGATCTACTCCATCATCAGCTACTACAAAACACTCCCTTTTGTGTTTTTCACCAGGAGTTAGTTCTGGATTTTTACCACATCTTACTTTATCTAGTGCTCTTTCTACTGGAATAGTATATTGTTTTGCATCTAATACACCCTCAATTTTTCTAACAGCATTTGAATGTCCTTGACTTACTCCTTTGCCCCAAAATGTATAATCATTACCCTTAGGAAGAACAGCATTTCCTAGAACCCTATTTAAAGAAAACAGCCCTGGGTCCCAACCAACGGATATAATACCAATATGACCATTTTCAACTGCAGCTTTATTTACACTATCAAAGTGTTGAGGTATATTTGAGTGATTATCAAAGCTATCAACAACATTAAAGTTCTTTGCTAATTCAGGTGTCATTGTGGGCAAGTCTGTGGCACTGCCTGCACATATAATCATTACATCTATTTTATCTTTCATATTAATAGTCTCAGAAAGGCTATATACGTTTACATCTTCGCTTAATATTTTAACATCATCAGGATTTCTTCTTGTAAAGACTCCTATAAGTTCCATATCAGGATTTTGTTTTATAGCACATTCTACACCACGTCCTAAATTTCCATACCCAACTATTCCTATTCTCATATTAAAAATTCAACATCCTTTCAATTTTATCCAATCATGTCGTGCATGGAGTACAATCCAGCTTCTTGATTTATTAAGAATTCTGCAGCCACAAGTGCTCCTTCTGCAAATAAGGCTCTGTCGTGTGCCTGATGCTTGAGGGAGATGGTTTGA
>CAZPWO010000277.1:0-1769 GCA_964590525.1 uncultured Herbinix sp.
CAGTTAGTTCCCTTAAATACAGGCATTTAACAGTACTAACTTAAAACGTCGTAGCCACCTGCTATTGCAGTGGCTACGACGTTCTACATTTCTATTCTTTTTCTATAATACGCTTCAACTTAGGCTCTAGCCTAGATATAATCCCTGTTACCAAAGCATTTCCCATCATAAAGTACCTTTGCCTATCAGACATGCCTGTATTTGTCCAATCGTAAGGAAACATCTGAAGCGATTCTGCTTCTACTTGTGTTATGGTTCTTAATTTTCCCGTTTTGGTATCTTTAACGATATGAGAAGACCTATTGGCCGTTGACTCACTGGTTAGCATTGTCCTAGCCGGCAAATCCAATACATCAGGGCAACTCATATTACCTTCTGTGTAGAAATACTCACTTCCATCTGTTTTCTTTCTAGGAATTCTTTTTCCACCTTTTAAGTACTCCCACTTGTCTAGCTTCTCCTCATCTATTATATGCTTTTCTAAATCCAGCCCTTGATACTTATTAGCCTGGGAAATTATATCTCCTAATGTATATAGCTCTTCCTGTATAGGTTCAGCGTCAAAGTTTATAATCTCATTATCAATAAATATTCCTGATGTTAAGAACTTACCTTGGTCAAATTTCTCCGATGTATCTACAGCATCTTTATAAGGTTCTAAAGTCTTGTGTTCAATATTAGTTGGTGATTTAATTGGAAATATATCATTAAAGAATCCATCTTCTATTAAGTATTTTTCTTTATTTTCTAGCTCATTAATCCACTGGCCATATTTAGTATCTTTTGATGCCGCAAAAATAAAGACCCTTCTTCTTCTTTGAGGCATAGCATAATCCCCTGCATTAATCATTCGCCACTGAACAATATAGCCTAAATCATCTAATGTCTTTAACATGACGGCATAATCCCGGCCTCTTTTATTTGCTGGTGATTTTAGTAAACGGTCAACGTTTTCTAGTAACACAAAGGGTGGCCTTTTATGAAAAATCGTATCTACAATATCCCACCATAGCACACCTTTTTTCCCTTGGATACCCAGTTCATTGGATATTGTTCTTGCTACAGAGTAGTCTTGGCAAGGAAATCCACCCACTAACAAAGAGTGGTCTGGTATGGTTGTTTTATCCACTTGATTTATGTCTAAATTACTATGTGCTAAGGGATTATTACCAAATCTGGTTTGGTAACAATCAAAGGCTGGTTGCATTTTTGTAGAAGGCTCCCATTGATTTGCCCATACAAAGCTCCAATCGCCTTTTTCTATTGCTCGGCCAGTTTTTTTGTCAAACTCATTTACATGGTTGAGCCCTACCCGAAATCCGCCCACGCCTGCAAATAGCTCCACTGCTGTCAATTCCATTGTATTTCCTCCTAATGTGTGTCCTAACCCTTACTTACTATGTCGGCGACATAATCATTATTTAGCCAGAAACTCTGTTTTGTCATCATATCTCCATTTAAAAGCTCATCTGCATCCCTTGCTAATATCCCATTCCCGTATTTAACACCATCAATTAAATATGCCGCTTTAGTTGCATGTGGCCTTACATGTAGCAGATTCGTATCTGTTTTCTTTGGTAAGTCATTATTCATCCTAATACTATTCTTCCCCCAAGGCTGGGATTTTAAGCATACTCCTGCTATAAACTTATTTCTTATCCTTATCCAGTCTTGTTTTAATTTGTTTTCTATATCATCACTTGGCATATTCCAGAAAAAGGCTTTCTTAAGGCTATAGATACCTTCCCCTGCTTGATTAAATATGACAA
>CAZPWO010000278.1:0-1761 GCA_964590525.1 uncultured Herbinix sp.
TAACTTTATAATTGTTAATACAACAGGTGGTGCAGGAGTTGTCGCATCTTCAAGTGTTTTAGATGCTAAGCCTGATGGATATACGGCATTATTCCATCATACAGGGGTTATGTTGGCTCAGGAAGCTGCAGGAGTAAATGAGTTCTCATTTATTGATGATTATGAGGTAGTATCAACTGTAGCAAGAGATGACACATACGCACTCATTGCTAAATCTGATAGTAAGTGGACAAGCTTAGAAGACATGATTACGTGGGCAAAAGCTAATCCGGGTGAATTACGTTACTCCAGCACATATTATGGTGCAACCCATGCAGTTGCAGAACTGATGGAATCAACTATGGATATAGAAATGAATCAGATTGATGTTGGTTCTGGAACTTCAGACCGACTAACTGCATTTATTCAAGACCAATGTGATGTTCTAGTGGTTAACTTTATGAATATAGCGGACTATGTCGAAAAAGGAGATTTTGTAGTTTTAGGAATTGCGGCTGATGAACGTCCTGCTGGATTAGAAGAATTTCCAACACTTAAAGAACAAGGATATGATGTAGTACAGTCAAAACTTTATGAAGTTCGCCTACCAAAAGGAACAGATCAGGCAATAGTTGATAAATTCTCACAAGCTATTGAAAAAGTAGTAGAAACTGATGAATTTAAAGATATTCTAGCAACTTATTATGCGATGCCATTTTATCGTGACGCTGAGACATCTATCTCAGAAAACTTAGCTGAAGTTGAATTGTTGAAGGAACTTTTTGGAGAGAACTAATTCGATTGCAATCTAATCGTATATAGAATTGAGGTGTAATTAATGACTAAGAAAAAAAAGGATATATTGGTTTCGGTTGTGTTTATAATTTTAGGAGCCTTTATACTTCTACAATCTATAGGTGTAGAACCGCTAATGAATAATGATGTTGGTTCTGGCTTCTTTCCTAAAGTAGTTGGACTTGTTATAATGGCAATTGCAGGAGCAAAACTAGTACTATCTTTAAAAGAAGAGGATGATGGTGTAGTCGAAAAGACTACAGAGGGAGATATGGCTGGTGGTTGGATTACAGTGATCTTAATAGGCTTGTATGTCCTAGCTTATCAGAGTGTAGGATTCCTTGTATCAACAGCTATTTATCTGTTTTTACAGATATTAGTACTTTGTCCAAAAGAAAAACGTAATTTCCTAATATTTGGACTGGTTTCGCTAATAACCCCAGTTTTTATATATACAATGTTTGTCTACATTATTAACATGCCACTACCAAAAGGTATATTGGGATTTTAAGGGAGGGATAATCTATGATAATGGAAGCAGTAAGTATGATTTTTAATCCAGTTTGTTTATTACTAATTTTAGTAGGAGTTATTATTGGGATTATTTTCGGTTCAATTCCAGGTCTTTCAGCAACTATGGCATTAGTCCTCTTTTTACCTATGTCCTTTGGGATGGAGGCAATGAACGGTATAGCCCTTTTAGTAGGACTTTATTTAGGTGGAATATCTGGAGGTCTTATTTCAGCAATCCTACTTAAAATTCCAGGGACTCCTTCTTCTATATCTACTGTGTTTGATGGAGGACCAATGGCTGATAATGGTGAAGCTGGTAAGGCTTTAGGTGTTGGAATCATGAGTTCCTTCCTTGGTGGTTTGATAAGTATCTTTGCTTTGATGTTTATATCACCATCACTTTCTAAAGTTACATTGCTGTTTACATCAGCTGAATATTTTGCCATTGCAGTGTTTTCTTTAACTATAATCGCT
>CAZPWO010000279.1:0-1758 GCA_964590525.1 uncultured Herbinix sp.
GATAGATTAGGAGAAACAATAGAAGATGCATTAGAGGATGAATCAATAGAGATAGTAGAATTAAATATAGAAGATAGATTAAGTAAGAAAAACAAGCTTATATGTGAAGATGAGGAACATTCAGGTGTGATAGTGCATGATATACAGGTGTTTGAGCGAGACGAATCATATTATGCTGTAGCGTTTGTGGAAAACAAAGTTAATGTACCCATTAGTCTTGTTCTTAGTATCAAGTTTATTAAAGGGGATTATGAGGGAGACAATTATGAGTATAAATCGGCAGAGATATGTTTTAATAAAATAGAGCCTAACGAGGTTATTGCATCAGCGGACTATATATGTGATAAGGAAAAATCAGATATACCAAAGGAGTTTTCAGAGATAATTTATACTTTAGGTGGTGGGGAGTTAGATTATGATGTGAATAGAAGTGTTAAGGCAAAAGGGGTTAGGCATGGAGATAACCTTATTGTAGCAATAAGAAATGATGGTGAAGTAATAGAAGAAGATATAAACGTAACAGCATTTATATTAAAGGATGGTGAGGTAATTGACATTAGAGAAAATTATTCATTAACAGGAAGAACTGCATTGTATGTTACACATATGGGTGATGAAGATGAATTTGCACCAGGAAAATCATCTGTATATTACTGGAATCTCAAAAGGTACATGGCTTACGAGTATGGGAATGAAGAAGGTGTATCTGATACAGATGGTTATATAGGAGATGATTTTTTTATAGCTGTAAATTATCAGAGCGAGGATTACAATGGGTTTCAAGAAACAGATATTATGCCATTAGAAAAAGTAAATGACGATATAATTAATACAAAAGGTAAAGATGAAGCAATAATAAGAAGTGAAGTGAATTATGATATAATTCAGGAACATTTCATAACTTATACAGATACACATGAAGGCATAGAAGAAATGTTTACCGATATAGTTATAGTAGGTAAAAACACTAGTAATGTGACATTATCATTTTATATGGAGACTAAATTGTATAATGATAACGATGAAATTATTAGTGATGAATATATCTCAAATGCATATAAGGCTTATGAAATTATGCCAGGGCAAGAATTTGTATTAAGCAATACATATACGCAAGGTAATGACAATGTTGAGGATATAGGTGAATATAAATATAGTGTCATAGCAGAACCAAGCAACAAGGGGAAAATGGCTGAGAATATAAGTGTGGAGGCTATATGGCAAGATCCATTATTAGTACTATCGAGTTACAACATTTCAGATACTCCAGTAGAAGATGTAGATATTGATGTGCTATTTAAAAAAGATGGTGAGCTGGTTAGGCATATAAGAGTACCTGCATTAAATAAAAGGGTACGCATATCCTTGCCAGTTTACGAAAGGTATACAGATAGACGGAATATTATTGGTGGAGAGGCTGTAGCGAACTTGATAAATACTAGAAGTGAAGAACTCGATTTATCAAACCAGTTCAATGAATACGAAATATATCATTCTTCATATACAGATAATTAGTAATAGTATATTAAACGGGAAGCGCATGCAGTTAGCGTAAAATTAGTTTAGAATAAATTTTTCTCTCCTTAACCACCAGCTCGTTTCAGGTACCATCCATTCTTTTCGAGAAGCTTTACTAAATCTTTTCTCTAATGTTAAGGTTCTATGCAAAAGAGCTAGGAAGTATTGAGCCAGAAGATGGGGAGTGAACAGTAACTTTTCATTCAACCCTAATGTAAAAAAGATTATCAGCTACTTTAC
>CAZPWO010000280.1:0-1755 GCA_964590525.1 uncultured Herbinix sp.
ATGGGGCAGGCACAGATAAAATGCATGTTGATTAATGGTTGCAGAAATGTTTGACGGATTCCTCACATGCGTATCTGAATGGCAGGGCTGTTTTACCATTCGTAATTTGCAATTCGTAATTAATTTGGGAAAACCTTGCCAGTCCTAGCTGCACCAGCAAAAGTAATCACACCAATCACTCTTTTTTTTGTACTTTAGTCCCATTTCTCTAGTATCATTGTCTCTAGTATCATTGTCTCAATATCACTCAACGCAAAATTCTAAGAGTGCTACCACATCTTCCACATTTTTTAAATCGGGTTTATGCTGTTTGTCGTATGCTTTTATTTCGTTCCATTTGGGTTTGAATATTTTTCTCAACGATTTTAGGTTATTAATCTTGTACTGTTTTCTATTCTTCATCACAATAAATACCTCTTTGGTAATGCGCGCATACATGCTTTCAGCATCAAACCCTTCGTTAGTTATAATATCCCACTCGTGCATCGAGCTCAATCTGCTTATCGAGGTTGTTTCTGTAGATGTGCCATATGGACCCGACGAGTCGCTCACCCTTTTCACCCTTCCTTGGCGCTGCAGCAATAGCATTGTCTCGCCATCGGCAAAAGTTTTTATTACCTCTGCCACCTTCTTTTTGTCGAGGGGTATAAATATTCTATCGGCATACGATATTAATTTAATATCGCTAAGGTCCGACACAACCAAGGTGTCGCCTTTTTCGTTTATATAAGTTATTTGATTTAAGTTGATAAAATAGTTTAGCATCTCCTCCGATATTGCTCCATCTTTAAATATCACCTTTCCGGGCACATACGCAGCATCAAGCAGGTGTTCTTTTAGCCCCTTGTTGTCTTGCTGCTCACTGGCTGTGTTGTGAGCGTTGTAAAGGTTATTGCCACAAACTATGGCTGTCGAAAACAGTATTAAAACGGATAGTGCTACAATTGTTTTTCTCATTTTTGGTTAGATTTTTTTAATAGTTGCTGTTTTGCTGTAAAATCTCACGCATGCTCGCTCTGTCTATTGCGTGTGGTTTTATGCAGCTTGCAATTTAAGAATTATTTTGTTGTTCTTCAAAATTTTCGGGGTGTTTGTTGAGTTAAAATTCGGGGTTCGATATTCGGATTTAGGGTGTTGCGACAGGAAAACAAAATAGAACACTGATGGCACTGATTAGGCTGATAAACCCCAATGAAATATGATTTGGATTTCATGGGGCAGGCACAGATAAAATGCATGTTGTTTAATGGTTGCAGAATTGTTTGACCCTGTGAAATAATGCTTCGCATTAAAATCGTTGATTTTATTTCATAGGGTGAACGAGATTCCTCACTGCGTATCGGAATGACAATGATATTTAGCAATTTGTAATTCGTGAAAAAAGCCCCTATCTGCATTTCTACAGACAAGGGCTTTTAATTGTTATGTTAGGGCATTGCGGCTTTAGGCCCGCACTGCCCATAGGTATTGAATAATGCACAATGCTGACTATAGCCGCAATTGCTACAGGCTACTCTACAGCTACAGTACCTTCTTCAACATCCACATCCTCAGAGTTGCTGTTCAACTCCTCTGCATGGCTCTTGTCGGCCTCAAATGGGCTAACAAACTCCTCCTCTTCATAGTCGTCGTCATCCTCGTTCCAATCGTTGTCCCAATCATTGCCAGTGTACATGGCGGTGGTCATTGGTGCAGATGAAGGACCATCTTCGGTAGAATTGTCGTCCTTGTCTTTACTATTCTTACGCTGGTTGT
>CAZPWO010000281.1:0-1754 GCA_964590525.1 uncultured Herbinix sp.
AGATGGAGTAAAATTAGGAGAAAAGGAGGGGGATGAACCACAATTTGATCCAGCTGTATTGGTAGAGGGGAATAAGGTTTATCTTTATACTGGTTTTTGTGCAGTTGGAGATAAATCTAGAAGTGGAGCTATGGCGACAGTTCTTAGTACGGATATGATAACAATTATTGAAGATCCAGTTATTGTGATGCCGAGTGAAGTTTATAGCAAAGGGAGTGGATTCGAAGGACATGGTTTTTTCGAAGCCCCATCTATTAGAAAAAGAGGGGACACCTATTATTTAATCTATTCTTCTAGCCTGATGCATGAATTATGTTATGCCACCAGCAAATATCCCACTAAAGATTTTAAATATGGGGGGACTATTGTAAGTAATTGTGATATGGGGATTGATAGTTATAAACCCGCTGAAAAACCTATGGGTTATGGAGGGAATAACCATGGTAGTTTTGTAGAAATAAATGGGAAATGGTATATTTTTTATCATAGGCATACCAATGGTACTAACTATAGTAGGCAAGGTTGTTTAGAAGAAATTAAATTTTTAGAAGATGGATCGATACCCCAAGTAGAAATGACATCCTGTGGGCCTAATAATGGTCCGTTAAAAGGATATGGAGAGTATTATGCTTATATAGCTTGTAACCTATTTTATAAGGAAGAATCTGTTTATACAGATTTTACAGGAGCATGGATGAATAATCAATTTCCAAAAATCACACAAGATGGGAAAGATGGAGATGAAGA
The DNA here is from genome assembly GCA_964590525.1 of uncultured Herbinix sp. Lineage (GTDB taxonomy): Bacteria > Bacillota > Clostridia > Lachnospirales > Lachnospiraceae > Mobilitalea. The sequence goes on from CAZPWO010000281.1 coordinate 748, forward strand.
AATTGGTTATATTGCAAATATGAAAGATTCTGCTACGGCTGGTTTTAAATATTTTGATTGTAGAGGAATCAAAAAAATGAAAATAAAAGTGCGTGGCTATTGTAATGGAGATTTTGAAGTAAAAACATCTTGGAATGGCCCTACTCTTGGGAAGATAACAGTTGGGTTTTCTAATGTATGGAAAGAATATTCATCGGATATAACTATACCAGATGGAGTGAATGCACTATACATTACTTATACTGGTCAGGGAAGTGCAAGCCTTGCTTCCTTTACATTAGAATAAATTAATAATATAATAACCCCCTGTAGAAATGATGGAAATGTCTACAGGGGGTTATTATATTTTATGGTGTATATATAAATTTACTAAAGGTTTACTGGATTTTAAGTACAACTACGGATTTTGAGGGAATGGAAGCATATATTTGATTATCTTCTAACTTTACATTATTTAAAGGAGTTTCCATAATTGTTTCTGGATTATCAAAAGTATTTCGGGCATTCATCTCAGTTGAAGTTAATACAGTAGCGGATATTTTGCTTTTCTTTTTCCCCATAAGCTCACAGTTTATTTCAACTTCATTAGAAGGATCTAAGTTACAAATAGATATATGAATAATTCCTTTTGAATCTATAGAGGATGAAACACTAAGTTGATTAATTTTTTCTTCACCGTAGTAGTAAAAGGTTTCTTCTAGGTCAGTTTCCAGTAACTCTGCATTTTGATGTACAGAGAACATTTTAAATACATGGTAAGTTGGTGTTAATATCATTTGAGGTCCATCCGTTAAAATTACAGATTGCAATACATTAATCATTTGTGCGATATTAGCCATTTGAATACGGTCGCAGTGATTGTTAAAAAGATTAAGATTGATACCTGCTACTAATGCATCCCGAAGGGTATTTTGTTGGTAGAGGAAGCTTGGATTTGTGCCTGGTTCCACTTGATACCAGGTACCCCATTCATCAACGAGAATGGACACTTTTGATTCCGGATCGTA
>CAZPWO010000282.1:0-1722 GCA_964590525.1 uncultured Herbinix sp.
ATGATGAGTTGGCAACTATTTGTAGAGCCTTAAGAGCCCATGGAAGTGGAGAGAATGGACAACAAGCATATAACATACTTAATAATATAGATGAAAACATTGCTGAAGATAAAAGTACGGACAACACAGTATATAATCCTCTTAAATATTATAACTACCTAATCGGACACAATTCAAGACTAGATGAAGTCCAAGCTGCAATACTTAGAATAAAACTTAGAGAAATAGATAAATGGAATAATGGAAGAAGAGAAAATGCTAAATTTTATAATGAAGGTCTAAAAGAGACAGAACTTGTAACTCCATTTGAAGATAAAGATTTAAAACATGTATATCATTTATATATACTTCAATCAGAAGAAAAAGGGGAAGTAGTAACTTATCTTGGAGAGAAAGGGATTGCAACAGGAGTATATTATCCTGTACCATTACATCTTCAAAAAGCATATACAGAATTGGGATATAAGGAAGGAGACTTACCAAATGCAGAGTATTTATCCCATAGAACTTTTGCTATTCCAATGTTTGCTGAATTAAGAGATGAAGAAAAAGAATATATAGTAGAAAATCTAAAGAAATTTGGTGAATAATTATGAAAATATCAAAAATTTTAGAACAATCGGAGGATAACTTTGGGATTACGGAAATCTTATTAGATGTCGAATTTAAAACTTTGGGGCTAGCCATCGCAGATATAGATTTAGAGTTTTGTACATTTTTAGATGATACTAAATATGTGAAATCCTTAAAGGATAAAGCAACTATGATAATTACAACTCCTGAAATATCCAAACAAATCAATGGTAGAGGTAGATGTATTAGTGATAATCCTAAAATTACATTTTTTAAACTTCATAATTACTTACATAAGAGTAATGATTATAGATTATCTGAGAAATTTGATACTACAGTGGGTGAAGGCTGTCAGATAAGTGATATGTCATCAATAGCAACTAAGAATGTACTAATCGGGAACAATGTTACTATTGAAGAATTTGTATCAATAAAAGAAAACACTATTATTGGTGATAATACGTTTATAGGAGCTGGCACTGTAATTGGTGGAGAAGGTTATGAGTTTAAAAGATTGCGAAATAATGAAGTTTTGTCAGTAAAACATCAGGGTTGGACAAAAATAGGGGACAATGTAGAAATACAATACAATTCATGTATTGATAAGGCAATATATCCGTGGGATGCAACGATAGTTGGAGATTACTGTAAAATTAGCAACTTAGTTCAAATAGCACATGGAGTAAAACTTGAGAACGCAGTATTTTTAGCTGCTGGTTCTCTTTTAGGTGGAAGGACAGTAATTAAAGAAAATACTTGGTTAGGCATTGGAACAACAGTATCTAACGGATTAACTGTAGGAAAAAATTCAAGGGTGAATATTGGAGCTGTTGTTACTAAAAAGATAGAAGATAATGCATCGGTATCTGGTAATTTTGCAATTGAGCATAAGAAATTTATTGAATTTATAAAGTCAATTAGATAAGGGTGAAGAGAGATGACATGTTATAAAGAACAATTGCTGGAAAAAATAAATAATAGAACGGCTGTAGTAGGAGTAGTAGGACTTGGCTATGTAGGTCTACCACTAGCAGTAGAAAAAGCTAATACAGGATATAGAACAATAGGATTTGATATACAAGAAGAAAAAGTTACACTTGTAAATCAAGGACATAATTATATTGGTGATGTTGTAGATTCGGAACTTGA
>CAZPWO010000283.1:0-1259 GCA_964590525.1 uncultured Herbinix sp.
TGGGGGATGGGTTGCCTTATGAAGAACCAAATTATTATGATTATTCTAGTAGTAGCTATTTGCTTTACATATTATCCCAGTAGTGTTTTAGCTGAAGGGCTACTGCCCTCAGGTATTTCAGATTCTGAAATTGGGTATGAAATAGAAAGCTATATAGAAAATCACAAGGAAACAACAGCTTCCGTTTCCACAGCTGTATTTAGAGGGGAAGATACAATAAATAAAACTATTTATGGATTTTCAAATATTGAAAATCAAATGTTAGCCGATGAAGAGACTGTTTATGAATGGGGCTCATCTGGAAAACTACTTGTATGGGTAAGTTTGATGCAGCTTTGGGAACAAGGGCTAATAGACCTTGATGCTGATGTTAGAGAATATTTACCAGAGGGTTTTTTAACTAAATTGCAATACGATATGCCAATTACAATGCTAAACTTAATGAACCATAATGCAGGTTGGGAAGAAGCAGTTTTTAACATGACTGCAGAAAATGCTGCTAGTGTACTGGATCTAGAAGATGCTCTGAAAGCAACAGAGCCTCATCAAGTATATGAACCGAATTCAGTAGTTTCCTATTCCAACTGGGGTGTATCATTAGCGGGATATATTGTAGAATTAATCAGTGGTCAGCCTTATTACCAATATGTACAAGAAAATATATTTAAGCCCTTGAATATGACTCATAGTTCTGTTTCCCCTATTTATATAGATAATAAGTGGGTTGAGTCCAAGTTACTTGAGTCTCAAGGTTATACATTAGAATTATCACCAATAGGAGGCGGATTATTTTATATTAACCTCTATCCAGCAGGATCAGCTGCAGGGACTATGGATGACTTTTTAACATTTGCCAAAGCTTTACTTCCGAATAGTGATGGGGCAATGGAATTATTTAGTAATCCCCAAACATTGAATAAAATGTTATCGCCTACTTTAACTTATTTAGCTACTGATATTGACTTTATCAACCATGGGTTTTGGTCTCAAGAATTTAATGTACAGACTCTTGGACACGGTGGGAATACTCTTATGTATTCATCTAATTTGCTGTTCGATCCAATCTCTGGTGTAGGTATTGTCATCATGACTAATCAAGGTAATGAAACCGTATATAATTATGGATTGCCTACAATGGTATTTGGAGAGGTGGGCCAAATGGCAATGAAAGAAGAAAGAACGGACCCATCAGATTTTACAGGACTTTATTATTCAGCTAGAACCATCCATGAGGGTATCGGAAAAATCTATACATTGCT
>CAZPWO010000283.1:1269-1709 GCA_964590525.1 uncultured Herbinix sp.
TGGACTACGAATGTTTTCTAATGTTGGTGATGGAAATCTACAAGCATCATTTTTTGGGGCGGAAATAATGGCAAATCAGATTGCCCCAAATACTTTCATTGAGTCCCAGAAATTAGGGGAGATGGAAACAGACTATATAACAAGGTTGGGGAACAATGCAGGTACAAAGATGATGTCATCCCCTTATGGAGACGCCTTAAAGGCAGATGCTGATGTATGGGCTTGTGCAATTATTGCTATACTTTTCCTAATTGCTGTAACTTGGAGTGTAATTATTCTTATTAGTAGTTTTATAAAATTTCTTTTATACAAAATTAAAAAGAAGACTCCACCTTACGATTCATTTAAGAAATATCAAATAATACTATGCCTTGCAATATTATTATTACTTGTAAATACATTATTAGTAGGAAATATAATGTTCTCAATGAAAGGAACCA
>CAZPWO010000284.1:0-1705 GCA_964590525.1 uncultured Herbinix sp.
GCAAGCAGCTGGCAGAACCTGGCCGTCCGTTCAATATGGGCACCAGTATCGTCATCCCTTGATTCCGACAACTTAATTAAGGCGTATATAGTTGCCATTTGAGAAGATGAAATCTCTTGAACTTTCTCTTCCACCAGCCGCTCAAGATGATGACTGTATCTTTCAAGTTCATCTTCAACCCTTTTCATTTCGGTTACATCTTGAATCGTCCCATAAAGCTCAGTGAGATTGCCCTTAGAATCAAACTTGTAATTAAATCTTAAATGCACCCATTTGACTTCCCCACTTTTTATTAAAAGGCGATATCTTGTTGACCATGGTTCTTCCGTAACAAACATCTCCTGGTACATTTCCTTTACTTGTTGCAAATCTTCAGGATGAACAAATGTAAAAAACAAATCTGAAGATGGTGGAGTTGAGCTGTCAATTTCAAGAATAGAATACATTGACTTTGACCAAATCATACTATCCAAAGAAGGATTGATGTCCCAATGGCCCAAGAGTGCAATCTCCTGTGCTTCAGCAAGCACTTGACGGTTGTGCTTTAACTCCTTATTAAGCTGGTCCAGATTTTTTGCAATAGAGGAGTGATCTAGAATTAATTTTGTCAGCATGTCAGTTTGATTTTTGTAATCAATCTCCTTTGCAAAGCTTTCTAAAGCATAGGCCTGGATGTCAACATCTGAATTCAAACCATTTGACAAGATATCCTGCAGTTGTAAGTCTGGATTATTCATACTGATTCCTCCGACAAAATATAATCTATACCAACGTTCTTAATTTGTCTTAAATGCCGAATAATCCCGTCAATATCCTCTTTGCTGGAGATAATGCTCCCATGCTGAGGAGCTATTTTGTTAATTTCTAGTTTTTCAATTATATCTAAGGTGTATTCCAGGGCACGGTTTGATGGCATAATTTTCTTGTGGAAGTTCACAACTCCTTCAAGAGGGCAGACTTGCAAACTGGATTTACAGTTTTTCAGGTCCCGGCATTCTCTGCAAGCTTTATCAAGTTCAAGCATTAATGTCCATTGGTTATCAAAGCTACCGAATATATCACTTGAGAACAGTGTTTTTGTTTTCCTATCATATGTTACAAAGCTACCTGGTTGATGGGCATAGGGGGTTGCATAAAAGTCTAACCGCCTGCCTGTGGCAAAATCATAATGGTTATCTAAATCACGAAAGTCCAGCTTTTCCGTTTTAGATGAATAGTAATTTATAAACACATTATTCTCTGTATGGGATATGATTTTTAGTCCATCATTATTAATAATTGTCTCTAGCTGGGGTAGGCTTCCGCAAAGGTCAGGGTCATAGTGTTGGTATATTAGCCTAGTGATTTGTGAGGGTTTTAGCCCTGTTCTCAATATTTTCAACATTACAGTGCTGAAATCATCCCGGTTTCCGCCGTCAATTAGAACTGCTTCATCTCCCTCGATAATAAGATATGGGTTACAGTGAAGGCCTCTGTTTTCATCAGAGTAGCCTACCCAGAATATACCCTCCCCAATCTTTACTGCTTTCTTTTCTAAGTCTATTGAATTAATTTTCACGTTTACTTCCTCCTGCTAGCTATAGTAAAAACTTCTGTCATAGTTTATGTTGGATTATCTTTCCCCTAATCTATTATATATTGTAAGGTCTTAAGAGTCTACTTGTTCATTATTATAAAAAGCTCTAAAGTTGAATACTCTAGAGCT
>CAZPWO010000285.1:0-1695 GCA_964590525.1 uncultured Herbinix sp.
TCATCTTGACTGTCATCTTTTTGATCCTCAACTAGGTCAATATCTTTATCTACTTCCTCTGTTGACCCACACGCTGTAAGACTTAGCACTGTTATAGCCATAATAACCATTAAAATTGCTTTCTTCATTTTTAACTCTCCTTATGTTTGTTTTTGATGTCACATATAATAGACGAAGCAAACACTTAAATGGTTCCAATTTAGGACAGGGGCAGATTCTTTTTTTATGTAGTGTAAGTTTATGCACATAAAGTTTATTTTTATACTTTACTTTTTGTCTATTTGGGTATAGAATATAAATTATATTCAAAGTTAATTTTAAGGAGGAAATGAAATGTCTAAAAAGAACATTCTTATTATTGGAGCAGCTGGTCGAGACTTTCACAATTTTAATACAAATTATCGTGATAATGAACTCTACAATGTCGTAGCTTTTACAGCTGCACAAATACCTGATATAGATGGTAGGAAGTACCCATCAGAATTAGCTGGTGCCTTGTATCCGGAAGGTATTCCAATCTATTCTCAGGATAAGTTAGCCCAGTTAATTAAAGACCTAGATGTTGACGAATGTGTATTTGCTTATAGTGATGTAAGATATGAGGATGTAATGGCTATCTCTGCTATAGTCAATTCAGTAGGTGCAGACTTTACTCTTCTAGGTTCTAAGAGTACTTCCATTAAAAGCACTAAGCCAGTAATTTCAGTTTGTGCTGTTCGTACCGGTGCTGGTAAAAGTCAGACATCAAGAACAATTATAGAGCATTTTATGGAAAATGACTTAAAAGTTATTGCAATTAGACACCCTATGCCTTATGGGGATTTAGTTGCACAAAGAGTTCAGCGTTTTGCAACAGTGGAGGATTTAAATATACACAAGTGTACAATTGAGGAAATGGAAGAATATGAGCCCCATGTTGATCGTGGCAATATTATTTATGCTGGGGTAGATTATGAAGACATCTTACGTGCTGCTGAAAATGATCCAGATGGTTGTGACGTAATCCTTTGGGATGGTGGTAATAATGACTTCTCATTCTATGAAGCAGATCTGTCAGTTACAGTTGTAGATCCTCATCGCCCAGGCCATGAACTTCAGTATTATCCTGGAGAAGTTAGCTTACGTATGGCTGATGTTGCAGTTATTAACAAGGTTGATAGTGCTCGCCCAGAAGACATTCAGACAGTAGAGGAAAATATAAAGAAAGTTAGCCCTGATGCAAAGATTATCAAAGCAGAATCTAAGATAACAGTAGACAATCCTGAGATTATAAAAGGGAAAAGAGTTCTAGTTGTTGAGGATGGCCCTACTTTAACCCATGGTGGAATGCAATTAGGTGCAGGAACAGTTGCCGCAAAAAGATTTGACGCTAAAGAACTTGTAGATCCTCGCCCTTACACTGTTGGTAAGTTAAAAGAAACATTTGAGCTTTATCCAGATATTGGCATCTTGCTGCCGGCTATGGGATACGGCGACCAACAGCTTAAAGACCTTGAAACAACAATAAATAATACTGATTGTGATTCTGTTATTATAGGAACACCTATGGATTTATCAAGAATTATCAATATTAACAAACCTTACACCCGTGTACATTATGAATTAGATGAGGTTAGCAGTCCTAATCTTGCTGATATACTGGATGACTTTATTAAGGAACATGATTTGAAAGCATAATTTATATATCTTATATGT
>CAZPWO010000286.1:0-1694 GCA_964590525.1 uncultured Herbinix sp.
AAATCAATGATAGGCCTTAACAATCCTAAATGCATTATAGATAAAATTATAAGTTATTATAAAGCAAGGGAAATATATCGTGCGAATGGTATTGAACCACCTCTGAGTGCTGTACATATGGTATTTACAGGCAATCCTGGCACAGCAAAAACAACAGTTGCGAGATTGTTTGCAGACATTTTCAGAGATAATAAAATATTATCAGAGGGTGCTTTAATAGAGGCAGGAAGATCTGATCTTGTTGGGGAATATGTAGGACATACAGCGCCTAAGGTCAAGAGTCTGTTCAGAAGGTCTAAAGGAAATGTCCTTTTTATTGATGAGGCGTATTCTCTTGTAGATGATAGAAGAGGTTTATATGGTGATGAAGCGATTAATACTCTTGTACAGGAGATGGAAAATAACAGGGAAGACATAATTGTTATACTTGCAGGATATCCGGATAAGATGCAGCAATTTCTAGATACGAACCCAGGACTTACAAGCAGAATAGCATTTCATATTAATTTTGATGATTACACAGAAGAAGAATTATATGAAATATTGATCTCGATGGCATCAAAATCGGGGCTGAAAATATCTGATGATGTATATGAAAAGGTTATGGAAATATTCGGACATGCATGTAAATATAAGGATTTTGGAAATGGTAGGTTTGTCAGAAATATATATGAACAGGCATTGATGAATCAGACATTAAGAATAGCCAAAAGTACAGGAAACCCTTCAGAAAAAGAACTCAGAACATTAGTGGCAGAGGATTTTAATGATCTTGATGTAAAAGAAACTGTAAAGAAAGAAGGTAGAATTATTGGATTTTAATGTAATAGACAATGTTATGGAAGCATATAACTGGCAATTAGCACAAATGTGGTTAGAGGGAACTGTTAAAGGCATTAAACCAGGAAAGGTATATGCAGTAAATAATATTGTCGGGTATGGACGAAATGAAACATTTGAAATGATAGCTGATTATTTTATATTAAATGAGCAAAAGGCTGTATTATATATGTGTTCGAATTGTGGGAAAAAGAAAATGGAGAATAATATATCAGAAAGATTTAAAACACATATGTATGAACGGGCTTTTTCATCTGATACAGAAGATAGTGAAAAAACATTTGAAGATTTGTGTGAAGAAGCTGAAAAAATGTTTGAAAATCAATATCCTAATATAGTATTTACTGCTTTAGATGAAAGAATTGTAGAATGTGTATCAGAGATTGATGATAATAAGTATAATGTTATTTTAATAGAGCAATTCAGAATATTGGAAAGCAAAAATACAGAATATAAAGGTATGAGCAAGGAGTTATATAAATATTGTGCACAGTATCTTTATGATATAGCAAAGCAGAAGGGATACATAATTATTGTAGGAATAAACATTAACAATAATGAAAAATGGTTAAATAATTGGCTTGTTAAGATTTAGAATCTGGAAATGAGTTAGGAGCAATTTTTTGATATGGCAGTTGTAGGGACTATGCCCGTGTGGGAAGTTTGTTATTGGTCGCACTTTAACAATACTTTCTTAGGACAACCTATACTTACGTGATAACAGATTTTACCTTTCAATAATCCATATAATAGTCCTGCTTTCTCCAAATCCTTTCTGTCTTTTGATTTCCTCTGTTCGAGATGGCGAAAAATGTTTCGTCTGCCTCAATAATACCATCGGGAGTTGCACCATC
>CAZPWO010000287.1:0-1074 GCA_964590525.1 uncultured Herbinix sp.
GAAAATGATACATTGGATTATAGTGGAACAAAATGTAAAAATAGTAACTGGTTACGCACAGGATATAATTACTGGACAATTTCGCCTAACTCTGGCTACTCGTACAGTTCGTTCTATGTCTATGGTGTTGGCTTTGTCAACGGCAGCCTTGCATCTATTGCTCTTGGCGTCCGTCCAGTCGTATATCTTAAATCCGACGTAAAGATAGTGCGTGGAACAGGTACAGAAGGTAACCCATACGAGTTAAGTTTGTAACAATTTCGGATCATATAAATTTATAAAGAATATATGAAATTAATTCATATATTTTTTTATTAAAAACCGATAATTTGGTGTAAAAACTTTAAAAATGTGATATAATGTACTTGTAGGTATAGGAGTACACAAAAATATAAAAATTAGAAAATTGACGTTTAAATGGTTAATTTTTATTTTGCAGAGGAAGTGAATTATGGAAGAGAAAACAAATGAACATTATGATGCATCGGATATCCAAGTACTTGAAGGGCTAGAAGCCGTAAGAAAAAGACCAGGTATGTATATTGGTACTACTGATGTTAAGGGATTACATCATTTAGTATGGGAGATTGTAGATAATGCAATAGATGAAGCATTAGCAGGGCACTGTAATAATATAGAAGTTATAATAAATAAAGATAATTCTATTACAGTTAAAGATGATGGACGTGGAATACCTGTTGATATTCACCCTAAAACTAAGTTATCAACTGTTGAGACTGTTTATACTGTCTTACATGCAGGTGGTAAATTTGGCGGCGGTGGATATAAAGTATCAGGTGGTCTTCATGGAGTTGGAGCATCTGTTGTTAATGCATTATCATCATGGTTAGAAGTAAAGGTATATAAAAATGGTAAAGTTTACTTTATCAGATTTGAAAATGGTGGACATGCCGTTTCACCACTAGAAGTAATTGAAGAATGTTCAGATAACAGAAGTGGAACAACTGTAACGTTTAAACCAGATCCTAACATTTTTGAAAGCGATATTTATGATTATGAAACCTTAAAAGTAAGAATAAGAGAATTAGCATTCTTAAATAGAGGTCTAGCAAT
>CAZPWO010000287.1:1084-1692 GCA_964590525.1 uncultured Herbinix sp.
TAAAGGATTATCACTAACTTTAAGAGATGATAGAGATGATGAAGATACTACTGGTGAACACTTCTTATATGAAGGCGGAATAAGCGAGTATGTTAGATTTATAAATCAATCAAAAACAGTTATTCATGAGAATGTAATTCATTTATCTGGTGAAGAAGATGATGTATTCTTTGAAGTAGCAATGCAATATAATTCAAGCTATAATGATAATCTTTATTCATTTGTTAATAATATCAATACTCATGATGGTGGAACACACGAAGAAGGAGTAAAAAGAGCATTAACAAGAGTAATAAATAGTTATGCAAGAAAATCAGGAATGCTAAAAGAAAAAGATGACGCATTAACAGGAGATGATGTTAAGGAAGGCTTAACAATGATTATTTCTTGTAAACATCCAAATCCACAATTTGAAGGACAAACAAAAGGAAGACTAGGAAATTCAGAAGTAAGAAAACTAGCAGATAATGTTTTTTCAAGTGGTTTTGAAAGATTCTTAATGGAAAATCCTGATGAAGCAAAGATAATAGTTAATAAAGCATTACTTGCATGTAGAGCAAGAAATGCTGCAAGAAAAGCAAGAGAAATAACAAGAAAATCAGATTTAG
>CAZPWO010000288.1:0-867 GCA_964590525.1 uncultured Herbinix sp.
ATAGTAAGCTTGATGCAGATCTTACAAAGAAGAAAGAGCTTGGTATGTATGCTAATGTAGAGTTTACTGTGGGTAATCTTAAGGAATATACTATTGAGCCCACAGATTTGTCAAAGCCTAATGACCAGAATCCTTTTGGTGAAAAAGTAGAATCTCCTTGGGACTTTGGTGAGTAGTTAGATTATGGCATTCAGTAAGGGAAAGAGTACTCTGTGTATTAAAGATATTACCAGTAAAGTATCTGAGATAGATATACTCTCCTATTACTTGAATATCAGTAAGATTCCTTGTATAATAAATAGCCCATTAAGAGAGGATAGAAGGCCATCATTTGGCCTTTATTCTCCTAATGGGACTAATATATACTTTAGGGATTTTTCTACAGGAGAACATGGAGGAGTATTTGATCTCTTAGGTAAACTATGGAATACTAATCTACAAGATACTCTATGTAGAATTGCCAAAGACTTTAATAAATTTACAAATAGTACTTCAATATCTTGTATACATACAAAGAAAATGTATAAATCTATAACACTAAATAGTAATATAGATATACAATGTAAGATAAGGGACTGGAAAATACATGATATTGAATATTGGAATCAGTATGGAATATCTTCCTATTCAGGTACACAATCTGCGCAAAATATACAAGAATCTTATTATATGTTAAAATCAGCGCTTAAAACACAGCAACCCAAAGTTGTAGTGCTTGAAACAAACACCATTTTTCGTGAAAGAAAAGGTCTAAGCGGCTTAAGTGATACATTAACAACGATGGTAAATTATTATTGCCCAGCAATTGCCTATCATGATATTTGGAAAACATATTTTAGTAATAAACGATTTGCACGTTTGGATTAC
>CAZPWO010000288.1:877-1304 GCA_964590525.1 uncultured Herbinix sp.
TAATAACTATTAGAGGTATGCACTGGGTTGACAGTGCTTTAAAGAATTTTTTTGAAACAGCACAGAGTAAAGGATTGATGGATGATAGAACATTATTTATTATTACTGCTGATCACAATCCGCATTCTGGCGGCGAATACATGCATAAGACGAATGGACTGGCAACAATTTCAAGCAACTGTGAATACTATTTAGATCAAATTCAGAATCTTTGTGAGCGAAACAACATTGATCTTATGCTTGTCAGTGCACCATCTCCTATGAACTATAACTATGAAAAACACAATGCACTTAAATCGCTAGCGAGTCAGAAGAAGTTACCATACATTGATTTGAATATTCAAGTCGATACAATGAAAATCGATTGGAAGCACGATAGCTTAGATAACGGGGATCACTTAAATTTGCGTGGTGCTGAGAAAACAAC
>CAZPWO010000288.1:1389-1658 GCA_964590525.1 uncultured Herbinix sp.
AATTCTGTAGCATCATTGCGAGAATATATCAATGGATTTGGCGCTTTAGGACCAATTATTCTGACACTTATCCAGGCAGCTCAAGTTGTTTTGCCAGTTTTACCTGGTTTTTTTGGCTGTGCAGTTGGCGGTTTGCTGTTTGGATGGGCTGGAGGGTTTTGGTGTAATTATATCGGTATTTCTCTTGGCTCTATTTGTGCATTTTTATTAGCACGGACTTTTGGGCAAACCCTTATTACAAAAATGTTTCGAGGAAAACGTTATGACCG
>CAZPWO010000289.1:0-1645 GCA_964590525.1 uncultured Herbinix sp.
ACTACTAATTAATTTTTTATTCATAGTTAACACCCTTTCACAATATAATCGTTAGTTTTTATTATTAGTTTTTACTACTGTAAATATACTATAGTTATTTCTTTGTCATCTCAATAACCCATTCTGGTGCAATTTCTGGTAATTCTTTTTCTTCTATACGCTTCTTTGTATAATCTTCCATTATTTTTAATCTTTCTACTTCATATGCTTCTTTTTTCTCAGCAGCTTCTAAAACCTCTAGAATTCGATCTCTTGGTACAACAGTCACCCCGTCATAATCCCCAACTACCAAATCCCCTGGATTTACAGTAACACCTGAACAGTTAATAGGTACGTTTATTTTTCCAGGACCCTTTTTAGCTGGAGTACGTTGCATGAATCCGTTACCGAAAGCTGGTAATCCTAACTCAATAAGTCCTTCTCTGTCCCTTAAATAACCGTCAAGCACAACACCATTTAATCCTATGGCCTTTGCAGCTCCAATCATCATATCTCCCATATACGCTCTTTTTGTATATGCTTTTCCATCAACAACTAATACATATCCTGGTTTGCTTTGATAAATAGCTATGTGAATTGGTAAATTGTCTCCATCCTCTGTAGATACAGTACATGCAGTACCTATCATCTTCATCGAAGGATCAACAGGCATCATAGATGCATCCATAGAGCCATTTTGGAGACCTAAATCCTCCATTCCATCGCAAAGCACTGCAGCACTTAATTTTGAAGCACGATCTATAATATCTTGGTCAATTAATTCTGGTAAAGGCATATAATCTTTATTACTCATTCTTGATCCTCCTTAATATAATTCAGGCCCAACTGTAGGGAAATAATTTGCAAAACTCTCAGCATATCTATATGCTTTATTTCCAGAGACCCTTCTAGCATGGTTACCCCTCATAAAAGCACGATGAGTATAGTACTCTATAAGATGTCCTTGTGCTTTAAAACATTTCATAGCCTCAACTTTTTGATCGTAGGCATCTGTTATATCAAGAATACTATCAGGTTTAAAGTTACTCATCTCTGTTTGATGAGGCTCGAATCCAAATATTCTCATCTGTTTTGTAGTCTTAGTACCATCCATTCTAACTCCATTTGAGTTTGACATTACACTACATTTGAAAACAAATTCACTTACTAAATTGTGATCTGGATTCAAATAATCAAATTTATCATGAGTTATTATAATATCAGGTTGTACTTCACGAATCTTTCTTACTAATCTTTCTTCGTGCTCAGCATTCAAGACCATAGGATAGTCAACCAAATCCCAAAATTGAATATCTTTCACGCCTAAAACCTCAGCAGCAGCTAATGTCTCAGATTTTCTAATTTCTTTTACCGATTCATAAGTAGCATCAGGTTGATTCCATAAATCATTTGATTCTCCTCTGATACCATAGCTTAAAACTACAACAGAAACTTCTGCACCCTCATTAATATACTTTGCTATAGTACCGCCTGAACGCCAAACATAATCAGCTGCATGAGCGCTAACTACTAACATTTTCTTTCCTTTAATCACTTAAAAATCCTCCTTTTATTGAACCTAAAAAAATTAACTAATCAAAAAATGATTATTTTCTACAGTCATTTTCCTTATTTCATTTTCTGAAAAACCACTCTCATACAACCT
>CAZPWO010000290.1:0-1640 GCA_964590525.1 uncultured Herbinix sp.
TATTACGGCCGTCAATAATGGATTGATTGACTTTACTGGAAACGTCATTCTATCTTCTCATGACCATCAGTTAATTCAGACCATAACAAACCGTATTATTGAGATTGTGCCAGAGGGCATCATCGACAAGGATATTCCTTATGATGAATATTTAGAACAAAAAAAGAAAGTTAGCTAAAATAGTATTATTGATGTATCATAGTATATAAGAACTACGATATAGAAATCTAAAAGGAGAGTGGCTTGATGAGAATCGTAATTGTAGGAGGAATAGCTGCTGGAATGAGTGCTGCTGCAAAGGCTATTCGGACAAATGAAGATGCACAAATTGTTTTATATGAAAAATCTGATATCATATCTTTAGGAACATGTGGATTGCCTTATTATATAGGTGATTTTTTCGATAATCCTAATGACATGATTGCAAGAACAGTAGAGCAAGCTACAAAATCCGGAATAGAAACCAAAGTTAATCATCAAGTCTTATCAATTGATCCTAAGAAGAAAACCCTTCAAGTACGAAACTTGGAAAATGGAAAGAGTTTTGAAGATCATTATGATCGTTTGATGATTGCAACGGGAGCAGACTCAATTATTCCACCTATTAAAAATGTGAATTTGGACCATGTTTTCACCTTGAAAAACATGGATGATGGGGAAAATATAAAAAAAGCAGCAATGAAAGATAATAACAAAAATATTGTGATTATAGGAGCAGGTTATGTTGGCTTAGAACTTGTAGAAGCAATGAAAAAGCTAGGCAAAAATGTAAGGCTTATTCAATTAGATAGGGCGGTTATGCCAGAATCATTTGATTCAGAAGTGACGGATATAATGGAGCAGGAACTAAGAGACCACAATGTTGATTTGCACTTATCTGAGACGGTCAAAGTTTTAGAAGGAGATAGAAGTGTAAGTAAGGTTATCACAGATAAGGGGGAATATGCAGCAGACCTTGTCATTATTGCCACAGGTGTAAGGCCTAACACAGACTTTATCAAAGAGACTGGTATTAAGATGCTAAAAAATGGTGCTATTATTATTGATGAATATGGTAAGACGAGTTTAGAGGACATTTACTCTGCAGGAGACTGTGCAACGGTATACCATAAGATTAAGAAAGAAAATGTCTATATTCCATTAGCAACCACTGCAAATAAAATAGGGCGGATGGTAGGGGAAAATTTAGTGGGAGAAAACAATCGATTTCCAGGAACACTAGGTTCTGCTGCTATTAAAGTAATGGACATGGAAGCTGGAAGAACAGGTATTACAGAAGAAGAAGCAAAACAAATGGGAATAAAGTATGGTAGTGTATTTATTACTGACCGAAACCAAACGAACTATTACCCAGGGGCTGAGAAGATTTACGTAAAGCTTATTTATGATAAAAACTCAAATGTTATATTGGGAGGTCAAATAATAGGTAAAGTGGGAGCTGTTCTTAGAGTTGATGTACTTGCGGCTGCAATAGATAAGGGAATGACGACTAAAGAACTTGGGAATTTAGACCTTTCTTATTCACCACCATTTTCTAGAACTTGGGATGTCCTAAATGTAGCTGGTAATGTGGCTAAATAAAATAAATAAAAGAAAATCGAAATTAGTGTGTACATTTGAAAAATAGTATGTTATACTAT
>CAZPWO010000291.1:0-1637 GCA_964590525.1 uncultured Herbinix sp.
GCTAATTGACAAAGATTTAGTTGCAATCGCCCATAGTAATGAAGAGGAAATAGGGATTGTCTTTGATGATGAAGGAAGTAAAACAGCTGCAATTGATGGAAATACCTATGCAGAGCCATGGTATTATGAGCTGGGACAAGTTACAGTTTATGATGTTTGTTACCCGGCAATTATAAATGGGGAACATATGGGATCTGTTAGTATAGGTTATTCCATGAGTAACATACAAGGAGCCATACAAAAAAATATAGCTGTGTCTGTTATCTCAGTTATCATAGCCTTTGGAATATTAGGATTTGTCCTATATAGTTCATCTAATGATGCCATTAAAGTTATCGATAAATTAAAAGAACAAATGGAATTTATGGCATCGGGTGACTTTTCCCACGCTATAGCACAGGATTTAATAGATCAAACTGATGAATTTGGTGAAATGTCACGGGCAGTTAGTACTATGCAAGAGTCTGTAAAAGATGTTATTAAGAATGTCATAGGGTCATCAGAGCAATTAGCAGCTTCTTCCCAAGAACTTACGGCTACAACCCAACAGTCTGCCATGGCTGCGGATGAGGTAGCTAAAGTAATAGAAGATATAGCTAATGGGGCATCAGAGCAAGCCAAAGATACAGAGCAAGGTGCACTATCTATCATAGATCTAGGGGATTTAGTGATGCAAAATAAAAATGATATTCAAGATCTTAATACCACAACAGAAAAAGTAAATAGTCTAAAAGATGAAGGATTAGAAATATTGAAAGATCTTGTGGAAAAAACACATATTAATAGTAAATCTTCAAAAGAAGTTCAAGAGATTATTATTAACACCAATGAAAGTGCTGATAGAATTGTCAGTGCCAGTGAAATGATCCAAAGTATAGCAGATCAAACGAATTTACTTGCTCTAAATGCGGCTATAGAAGCAGCAAGGGCAGGGGATGCGGGACAGGGTTTTGCTGTTGTAGCAGATGAAATAAGAAAGCTTGCAGAACAATCCAATCAATTTACAGGTGAAATAAGTAAGATTATTGAGGACTTAACTGAAAAGACATCAAGTGGTGTTAAAACCATGGAAGAGCTAGAAGAAATAGTTGCTTCTCAGTCTAAAAGTGTAGAAATGACTAATAACAAATTTGACGGTATTGCAGAGGCCATAGAAGAAATGCAACAATTAATTAATAAGGTCAGCGGCTCAAGTGATGAAATGGAAAGTAAAAAAGAAGATATTATCAGTATTATAGGGCAATTATCAGCAATTTCAGAAGAAAATGCTGCAGGTACACAAGAAGCTTCAGCATCTGTAGAAGAGCAAACAGCTTCTATGGAGGAGATTGCCCATTCCAGTGAGGAGCTTGCAAGAATTGCAGAAGAACTTAATATTCGTGTGGCCCAATTTACTATATAATAGAAAGCTAGACAAAACTTTAGTAGTAGAATTGAAGAATATTTATAGAGGATGTCATAAGATTAGTTATCTAGATTTGTGATATCCTCTTTATATTTAAGTTTTATATCCATTTGATAAATATTTAGAAAAGCTACCTGAATAATAGGCATTAAATAATAAATAAGTAAATATAAAAACTTTTTTATTTGCTTATTTCATATCTACCAAATATAATGATACTTAATAAAAATAT
>CAZPWO010000292.1:0-1629 GCA_964590525.1 uncultured Herbinix sp.
ATTTACTGCTTTTGATTGTTCTATTGCTCTCTTCAAATCATCTTTCGTTCTTCCATATATTTCCACAGCATCTTCTTTTGAAGATATTGCCTTTTGCTTCATTTCTTCACTCATTTTATTTATATTATTTGATGTAATAGCGCCTTCCTGTGCTTTAGAAGCCGTAGATTCAATGGCTTTTTCAATTTCTGTGGAAGTGGCACTCATTTCTTCAGTAGATGCAGCGGTTTCCTCAGTTACTGCTGATAATTCTTCTGTAGTGGCAGAAATTCCTTCTATACTTTTATTAAGCTGATCCATTCCTTTATTAATACTAATGAGCATCTGACTAACATTAGACGATTCATCAACAACCTCTATTATAATATCTTTAACAGATTGTTGCATAGTATCAATTGAATTTGCCAAAATACCTGTTTCATCCTTCATTTCAAGCAAGCTTAAAGGTACTACTCCTGTAAAATCTCCACTAGCTACAATCTTCAAATAGTCTGAAGCTGTTTTTATAGGATTAGATATACTTCTTGCTATCAATAAAGTAATAACTATACTAATTCCATTAAAAGCAATTGAGAAAATTATCATTCTCACTGCAAGTTCCCTTACCTTTTCCATGACTTCTGTCTTTGGAGCCGTAATAGCTAATGACCAATTGGTTCCTTCTACTGGAGCAAATCCCATGTACTTAGTTACTCCTTTGTAACTATATTCACCCACTCCTTCTTTTCCTTCAGCCATTTGTTGTTGCAGTTCAGCTAATTGTTGTAAATCAGGATCTATTTTAGCATTATCCATAACATTGTACATTTCCAAGACAAGATTTCTATCTTTATTGGCCACAACTGAACCTTGCTTATTAATCATAAGAGCCTCACCGCTATTTCCAAAGCGCATACCACTAGTAAAATCACTTAATACATTTCCATCACGAGTAGCAACTAGTACTCCTTTGACTGTATTACCATATTTTATTGGAACTGCATAGCACAATACCACACTCTTATCAATCTTATTTATAATAGGATCTGAAACTGCCTTCTCCCCTGACGATGCCTTTATAAAATAATCCCTTTCTGAAATGTTTGCACTTTCTCCCTTAGTACTTTTTATATTACCATTCATGTCTGCAATAATCATACTGATATGACTACTTCTTGCAACTTCACTTTTTAATAGTTCTAACTTTTCATTCAAAGTCAAGATGTCACTTTTTATCCAATCGCTTTCAGCTAACGCTTCTAAGGCATTCAATTGGACTTCCATTCCTTGCCTAACAACTTTGGCATCTTCCTTTGCCATTTGAGACAGTGACTCATCAATGCTTGTTGACAGTGCATTGGATGCTGTTATGTATGACATTACTCCAAGCCCTACACATATAACAAACACCAGTACTCCAAAAGATAAAGCTAGTTTTGTTTTAATACTTTTCAATTTCAAGATTACCCCTCCTATTAATAAAATTATTAAAAGATAAAAATATCTTTCTATCCTTCTATGATAATATAATACATGTCAACTTATGTCAATTCTAGTATATATTAATAATTTCATTGTTTCCATTATGCCTGTGTACTTGTCATTGACATTGTAATGACATTATTGTGATACTTTTTTTAACTGCCTTTT
>CAZPWO010000293.1:0-1617 GCA_964590525.1 uncultured Herbinix sp.
AAAGAATTTTAAATTATAAGTTTGATTGGGATATTATAATCGATGCCTCCAACACTGGCATCAATTATAATATCCCTATCAAACTTATTATTTATAATTCTTTCTGCTGTACCAAATGCCTGCATCATATTGTTATGCCCGTGAAAGCCAATAGCAATATTCTTGTTCAACACCCTGTGTGCAATATTCATATAATGAATAACCTGAGAAGAATACATCGTTCCCCAGCTATCTACCACATAGATTGCATATGGATTTAACTGTGAAAACAATCTTAACATATCTTCAAACTCCTCATCAGAATACTGATCGGTTCTGTTCGGCTGAACACACACCCTATACCCCTTTTCAACAATTGCTTTACAATACTCAAAGCCCTCCTGTAATACATCTACAATATTACCGTCTGCATCATGTTTATTTTTCCAAACAATAACCCTTATAATATCTGTTTTTGTTTTATCCGCATTTGCTATTTTATCTATAGGTATAGGATGTGCAACTTCTGCCATTACCGCAAGCATGGTATTTTTTTTAATTTTTCTATCGAACAATATTTCATCCAGAAGATTCAAATCCGGAAATACCGAAATATTTTTGTCATATGAAATATCACGGATAAAGCCAGCCTCTACAATGTCAATCCCTGCACAATACAGCTTGTCTAGTATCTGACCTATTTCATCATATCCAAATCTCCAATTATTAACATATCCCCCATCTCGAAGGGTGCAATCTAAAAGCTTTACATTTCCCATATATCATTTACCCTTTCAACAACTTTTCAACCAACTCAGGTATTATTTCCCTATTAGTTATGACTTTATCCTGGGCCGAAAGCATTACAAGTATTTTTTCAATGTCACATGGCATTAAATTATAGTCATTGCTTAAAATATTTGCATAATTTGGATTGCACCGATATGTAGACGACAAAAATGATTCTATGCAATAGCCCCATCTGTGATTTTCATATATATTCTTTATACATTTTTGATATACTTCAACAAATTTAGATATGTCATAGTTTTTATCAAAATTTTCATTAAGATATTTGGCAAATACTTCAATATTTAAATTGCCGGATGCTCTGCCAATACCATATATACTACCATCGACAATTATATCATGATCCTTTATTGATTCTACAAATAATTCAGCAGCACCTTCTGCCTGCAATAAGCTGTTGTGTCCATGATAACCTAATTTTATATTATCAGGCAAAACTTCATCTGCTGCCATCAAATACTTTAGGATTTCTTTTTGAGAAAGAAATCCATTGCTATCAACAACATATACTGCATATGGATTAATTTTTGAATACACCTCACAGATTTGCTTGAATTCATCTATTGAGTACTGATTAACTCTGTCCGGCTGTATGCATACTTTATAACCTTTATCAATCAAACCTTTACAATATTCTATCGCTTCATTTTGAAGCTTCTTCCAACAAATAACCCTGATAATATCTATATCTGTATTTTCCCTATTTGGAACCTTAGAAACAGGAAATGGATTAAAGCACTCTCCCATAATCGCATACATTGTATTTCCAGCCCTATCTATAAATTCTCTCAGCTTCTCAATTCTATTCCATACCGCTCTGCTTTCAAT
>CAZPWO010000294.1:0-1613 GCA_964590525.1 uncultured Herbinix sp.
GATGAAAGGATACCACTGCGCCATCTTGTAAGTTTAATCCTTTTATTGTAGCCCCTAAATCATGGGATACTTTATCTTTAGCTTTAACCTTAGAAGGAAATTCTGATTGTCCAAGGACTTTTACTGTGTCTAAAGAATTATTTAAGTAATTCATCATATTCCTCCTTATAATCTCCACTAAGTTTTAAGAGATTTAATGCTCTTTTTATAATTGGAGCATCTACCATCTTTCCATCCAAGGAGAATGCACCCTTACCTTGTTTGTTAGCTTGGGCAACTCCTTCTACAACTCTTAGGGCGTGATCTATCTCTTCTTTTGAAGGAGAGAATATGTCATTTACTGTATCAACATGTCTTGGACTGATTAGGGATTTACCTGTCATTCCTAGAGCCTTTGCATCCAAAGTATCCTTCTTTAATCCTTCAATATCATCAGTATCGGTAAAGGGAGTGTCTATTGCTTGAATTCCCAGTGCTTTAGAAACTGCAATTATTCTTGAACGGGCATATCTAATTTCCCTGGATTCTTTTGTTCTAATTGCTCCTAAATCTAAGGTTAAATCCTCTGCCCCAAGTAATACTCCTGTAATTCTGTCTGAGCGACTAAGTATATCAAAGGACATTTCCAAGCCTAAGGCTGTTTCAATCAATCCAATAATACCTAAATCAGCCTTATGATTATTTAAATATTCATCTAAGGCTTTCATAGATTCTACACTTGCTTTTGGTAGTAATATACCAGTGATATTTAAATCCTTCATCTCATCTAAATCTTCATAGAAATATGGTGAATCCAATGGATTGATTCTAATATATATATCAATATTTGGCTTAAATGTACTTAAATATTCTTTAACTAATAGTCTGGCTGCATCCTTTTCCGTTAATGCAACAGCATCTTCCAAGTCTATGATAATAGCATCTGCACCCATTATATCCAGATTTTGTAACATTCCTGGATTGTTTCCTGGAATAAATAAAAGAGTTCTATAGTTCACTATTATCACTTCCTCTTCTTACACAAGCTTTTACACGTGCTTTAATGGTAAAGTCCAATGCACCCTTATCCTTGGCTATTATTTTAGCACTTTCCACGCCTTCATCTTTTAGGGTTTCAATTATGACATTTTTGATATCATCTCCAAATTGCTTATATACAACACTGTCTAGTTCAATGGCTATGTCTCCATCTCCTGGAGATATCATGATCATAATATCGTTAGATTCCATGGAACCTGCTTTTGCCATCTTAGTAATTTCTACTTTTTTCTTTTCCACTCCAAGTACTCCTCTCTGCCTATCTCATATAGATTTCCACCTTTAGAATCTATTATAACAGTAGCAGGAAAATCCTCCACATATATTTTTCTAATGGCTTCAGCTCCTAGGTCTTCATAGGCAATTATCTCTGCACTTTTAATGGTTTTTGAATTTAAGGCTCCTGCTCCACCAATTGCTGCAAAGTAGGTAGCACCTTTTTCCTTGATTTTATCCTTTACTTCTTCACTTCTAAAACCCTTACCTATCATTCCCATAAGTCCATGGTCAAGCAAGGCTGGAGTGTAGCTATCCATCCTATAGCTGGTAGTTGGTCCCGCTGAGCCTAATGCTTG
>CAZPWO010000295.1:0-1611 GCA_964590525.1 uncultured Herbinix sp.
TTAGAACAAAGGCAGATGAATCTTATTTAATTGGAAAAAACAAGGGGCCTATTGAGGCTTATTTAAGTATAGATGAAATAATTAAAATAGCACTGAAAAAGGGTGTAGATGCAATACATCCAGGATATGGTTTTTTATCTGAAAATCCAGAATTAGCTAGAAAATGTAGGGAAGTGGGAATAGAATTTATAGGACCTACACCTGAAATGATGGAAAGTTTGGGAGATAAGATAAAATCTAAAAAAGTAGCAAATAGTGTTGGAGTAAGTATAATTCCAGGTATTGATAGGGCTGTTCGAACTGAAGAAGAAGCCAAAGAATTTGCAAACTTCAGTGGATACCCAATTATGCTAAAGGCCTCTGCTGGTGGTGGAGGTAGGGGTATGAGAATAGTAAGACGAGAAGAAGATTTAATAGCCGAATATCATAGTGCGAAAAATGAAGCAAAAAAGGCCTTTGGCATAGAAGATGTATTTATAGAAAAATATCTTGAAAAACCAAAACATATAGAAGTTCAAATATTAGGAGATAAACATGGTAATATAGTACATTTATTTGAAAGAGATTGCTCAATACAGAGAAGACATCAAAAAGTAATTGAATATGCTCCTGCATTTTCTATTACAGAAGAGCAGAGAATTAAAATGTGTGAAGATGCAGTTAAGATAGCAAAGGCAGTAGATTATGTAAATGCTGGAACTGTTGAATTTTTACTTGATAAACATGGGAATCATTATTTTATAGAGGTAAACCCTAGAATACAAGTAGAACACACTGTAACAGAAATGGTTACAGGAATAGATATAGTTCAAAGTCAGATCTTAATAGCGGAAGGATATTCTTTGGATTCCCCGGAAATAGGAATTAAAAGTCAAGATGATATAAAAGTAAATGGATATGCTATACAATGTAGAGTAACTACTGAAGATCCGTTAAATAATTTTGCTCCTGATACTGGGAATATTGATATATATAGGACTGGGTCGGGATTTGGCATCAGACTTGACGGAGGAAATGGGTTTACAGGAGGGACTATTAGTCCGTATTATGATAGCCTCTTAGTAAAGGTTACCTCTTGGTCTAGAACCTTTAACGATGCATCTAAAAAGGTTAGCAGGGCTTTAAAAGAAATAAAAATCAGAGGTGTAAAAACTAATGTAGCTTTTTTAATAAATGTATTAAACCATCAAGAATTTATAGACGGAAGGTGCGACACTGGATTTATAAATTATAATGGAGAATTATTCGATATTGTAGCAAAAAAAGATATAGAACTTAAAGTATTGAATTATATAGGTGAAAAGGTAATAAATAAAACAAAAGGTAATAAGCCAGAGTTTGATTTTCCTAGGGTTCCGAAAGTAGAAAGACCGTTCATGCAAAAAGGAACCAAGCAAATACTAGATGAAAAAGGACCAGATGGTGTTGTAGACTTTATAAAGGATCAAAAGTCACTTCTTATTACAGACACTACCTTAAGAGATGCACATCAATCACTTATGGCAACTAGAATGAGAACTTCAGATATGCTTAAGATTTCAAAGGCAATTTCTGTGCTTGGAAAGGACCTTTTTTCTCTAGAAATGTGGGGAGGAGCTACATTTGATGTCT
>CAZPWO010000296.1:0-1611 GCA_964590525.1 uncultured Herbinix sp.
GAAAAAATTGAAGGTTAGGTGATATTATGGAGTATGTAAGTATCGTATGTTTAGTAATTTGTATTATTTTAATATTAATTTTGTTATTTAGAAAAAATGATAATAGTGATATGACAGAAAGACTTGGTAGATTTGAGCTTTCTATTAATAAAGAGATGAATGATAATTTTACAAAGTTAAATGATAAAATGGAAGAAAGATTAAATAAGATTAATGATAGAGTAAATGAACGACTTGATCAGAATTTTGCTTATGAAGAAGTCGATGGTCTGAGACTGGAGGCTGTCGAGAAACTCAACAGGTTTAAGCCAAATTCTATTGGTCAGGCATCAAGGATATCGGGTGTTTCTCCTGCTGATATTAATGTCCTTCTTATTCATCTTGAAAAGTTGAGGAGGAACAGAAATGGAAATTAGAGAAAGATTAATTTCGGCGGGGTTTAATCCTACCGATAAACAGGTTGATCAGTTATCAATTTACATGAAAGGGATACTTGAATTTAACAAGAGCATTAACCTTACATCTATTACTGACAAAGACGAATTTATAGATAAACATTTTGTTGATTCTCTTCTTGTCACTGAATGTGATGAGTTTTCCTCTGCCTGTGAGATTGTTGATGTAGGCACAGGTGCTGGATTTCCAGGAATACCGATGGCTATAATGTATCCGGAAAAGAATTTTGTGCTTCTTGATTCTCTTCAGAAGAGATTAAATATTATAAACCAGCTGTGTAATGAATGCGGCATTTTAAATGTGACTACACTTCACATGCGTGCGGAGGATGCCGGAAGGAGCAGCTTATACAGAGAGCATTTTGATCTTTGTGTTTCAAGGGCTGTTGCCCCATTAAATGTATTGAGCGAACTGTGTATTCCGCTTGTAAGGAATGGCGGATATTTCTTTGCATATAAAGGACCGGGTGTTTCAGATGAAATTGATGCCGCGAAGAAAGCTATATATGTTACCGGCGGCAGCATAATTGAAGTTAGAAATGTTCAACCTGTTGATTTGATGTCCAATCACAATATTGTGATTATCCGTAAAGACAGATTTACAGCCCCTGCTTACCCGCGAAAAGCAGGTTTACCCAATAAAAAACCTATAGTTTAATGTAATGTTTCACGTGAAACAATAATATATTATATGTTTCACGTGAAACATTTTGCATATATTCAGCTAATACAGCTTTCAATATCGTAAATAATCAGGAAAAGCTATGCCGTTTAACAGTTATGTAATGTATTACACTATATATATTCTCTGATGAAAAAGAGTGATTCAATAGATTTCAATTAAGTATTTGTGGCAATTGAAAACACGATGGTGTATAATTGAATTAACTATTTAAAGGAGGAATATAATTTGGGAAAAGCGATAGCAATATTTAACCAGAAGGGTGGGGTAGGCAAGACTACTACTAATATTAATCTTGCAGCCTGTCTGGCTATAAAAGGTAAAAAAATACTAATACTTGATATAGATCCTCAAGGAAATACAACAAGTGGTATGGGCATAGTTAAAAAGGATCTCGAATATAGTACATATGATGTGCTCATAGATAGTGATCTTGATGTGAGAGAATGTATTATAAGCACCAGAGTATCGGGA
>CAZPWO010000297.1:0-1604 GCA_964590525.1 uncultured Herbinix sp.
TACCAAGTCTTGGACTTCCTGGACTTCAATTTCCCATTTGTCCTGTCCCCGTGGGGATATGCAGTTATATTCGGTAGAGTATCTGGACAAGAAGTAGCAAAATATATATTAGAAAAATAATTGTAAGAAGCTTTGAATCGTTATGATTCAAAGCTTCTTTTTTTCATAAAGGGACGGATCCCGTTGCATCAAAAAACACCTTCCATTTAATTAGTGGAAGGTGTTTCTTTGTTGTATTGTATCCTATTCTACATAATCTATAGAAGTATCAATTGTCACAGTCTTTGTTTCCCCATCCCAACCTACCCCTATATTAAATTCCTTAGCTATATCTCTAAGTTTAAAATAATTACTATTATTAATTGTATATGATTCTAATTCAATTTCTTTACCATCCATATAAATCTTAGAAGTATTTGTTATTGCATTTTTGGTAATACCATCTCCTGCCACTAATTCCCCACCTACCTCAGAATAGGTGTCATTGGATATTAAATCTATTGCCTTCTTAGCATTATCCCATTTTACCTCAAACTGTTTTTTAGTTCCACTTACAACCTTAGCTAGATCTCTGAGTTTAAAGTAATTATTATCATTTATGTTATAAGCATCGAAGACAACTTCTACGCCATTTACGTTTACTGTAGAACTACTCGGAATTGCCTTAGGTTCTAAAATTTCTTTTGCAAGCTCAATACTTTTATCCTTTACAAGTCTTGGATTTGATATTAAAGCACCACTATTTCCAGATATTGAGAAATTTAATGGTAAATTATCAAAATCACTAATATCAATTTCTACTGTTTTCCATTCATTTGAAGGAGTTATAGAATAATAGTTTTCCCAATCATCATCACTTATTGTAACATTAACGGATGCAGATTTATATTCTCTCTCTTCATTATTAATTATCTTTTCTACACTAAACTCAGCTTCTTCCGTTTCAGAATATGTGTAATCATTTTTATAATCATCATAATTATAATAATCTTTAGCATACATTCCCTCCATTTTGCCATCTTCAGAAAAGAACTTCCAAAACATAAAAGATTCAAAATCACCAAATTTATCTTTTGTTATTCCAGATATATCAAATATTAACTTATTATATTCGCCTATATTGTTTATTGTTACATATTGTCCAGAGGACATAGGACCAAAGTCACTCCAAGATCTAAAGTTGGCATATAGCCCTTCTTTAAAATCTGTCTTACCAGTCTTTCTAATAGCTTCAACTAGTTCCTTATCTTCAGATGTGATTTTGAATCCATCACCATAATCCCTCATCATATCATCTGTATCTCTAACTAAAGATTTTTCTCCTGCTGCAAGTACTGATGTTGAAAATAGTGTAATCATTAAACTAATAACTAATATACTTCTTACTCTTATTTTCATTTTCTTCCTCCTAGTTTATATATTTCCCATCATATGTATATGTTACCATAATCCCCAGAATAAAACACTTATCTTATAAAAATAAAAGATAGATCACAAGTTAATGTGATGTATCTTTTATTTTGGGTGCAAGGGGACCGTCCCCATTGCAGCTACTTCTACTTAATTAATTTGTATCTTCTAAATTTATCATAGCTTGACTTAAG
>CAZPWO010000298.1:0-1599 GCA_964590525.1 uncultured Herbinix sp.
GAATATAGGGGCAACAAAACACTTCAAGTAATAGTAGAAGACTATAGATAAGTAAAGAAATTAATACAGAGATTATACGATGAAAGAGGGATGATATGAAAAATACGAAATCACAATGGACATCTAATATTAAAGGAGATTTAATAGCAGGTATAGTGGTTGCTATGGCACTAATTCCAGCGGCAATAGGGTTTTCTATAGTAGCAGGAGTCGATCCTATGATTGGAGTTTACGGATCGTTTATTATCACAGTTATTACATCAATATTTGGAGGTAGACCAGGACTTATTTCAGGATCAGCAGGTGCTATGGCATTGGTTCTTGCAAGTCTTGTAAAATCACATGGGGTAGAATATATGTTAGCAGCTACAGTGCTTACAGGAATATTACAAGTAGTAATGGGATTTTTTAAAGTTGGAAATCTTATGAAGTTCATTCCAAAGCCTGTAATGATAGGTTTTGTAAATGCCCTAGGAATACTAATGTTTACATCACAGTTAGAGCATTTTAAAGATGGACCAATATTAGTAGCTTTAGCAGTGCTTGGAGTTGCAATTATATACTTATTGCCTAAATTAAATGAAAAAGTACCAGCACCAATAGTAGCAATAGCAATTATAACTATAATATCAGTGGTATTTAATTTAGATTTAAAAGTTTTAGGAGATATGGGTAATATTACAAATAGCTTGCCAAGGTTTTTAGTACCAGATATACCGTTTAACTTTGAAACACTAGAAATAATATTTCCATATGCATTTTCACTTGCAATTGTGGGTATAGTGGAAACACTGTTAACTGCACAATTAATAGACGAAGTAACAGATACACCAAGTGATAAAAACAGAGAATCAGTGGGACAAGGGCTTGGAAATATAGTGGTAGGATTTTTTGGTGGAATTGCAGGTTGTGGAATGATAGGACAATCAGTACTAAACCTTAAATATGGGGGTAGAGGAAGGCTGTCAACTCTTACAGCAGGAACATCAATGTTTTTAATAATAATACTTTTAAACAAAGTTGTTGTAGCTATACCAGTAGTAGCATTTGCATCAGTTATGATAGTTGTAGCTTCAGCTACATTTAACTGGACATCAATTAAAAGACTTAGAAAAGTTCCAAAATCAGATACATTTGTAATGTTAAGTACAGTGATAGTGGTATTAGTAACTGGTAACTTAGCATATGGTGTAGTTTTAGGAGTAATACTAAGTGGAATGCTATTTGCATCTAAGATGTCTGAAATTGAAGTTGAAAAGCAGGTAAATGGACAAACAACAAATTATCAAGTAAAAGGTGAGTTATTCTTTGTATCATCCCAACGATTTATTGATAGTTTTGACTATCTAGATAACAATAAAGAGGTAATTATAGATTTTTCAAACACAAAAATAAGAGATGAATCAGCAGTTGATGCTATAGATAAAGTGGTAGTAAGACTTCATAAAAATGGAATTAAAACTAATTTAATAGGTCTTAGTGACTCTTGTATAAACATGATAGATAAAATGGGAGTTTCTGATCAACTTATCAAAGATATATAACGCACAAAGATATCCTCGCTAAATTGTTTTAGCGAGGATATCTTTGTGTTATAAT
>CAZPWO010000299.1:0-1583 GCA_964590525.1 uncultured Herbinix sp.
CACATTTTGCAACACGCTTTGCCCTGTAGGTACAACACTTGGCTTCATTAGCCGCTTCTCTCTTTTTAAAGTGCAATTCGACAACGACAATTGCAATAGTTGTGGTTTGTGTGCCATGAAGTGCAAAGCATCGTGTATCAACTCTAAGGAACTAACAGTCGACTATAGCCGTTGCATCAATTGTTTCAATTGTATTGAAGCGTGTAAAAGAGATGCTATGCATTACAAACCAATATGGAGTAAAAAGAATAAGCTTAATGAAGTAGTTAAAGGTGATGTCAATCAATCGAAACGACGTTTTATTTCTGCAACAGTTACAACTGGTATAGCAGCAACAAGTCTTCTTGCACAAAATAGCACAGGCATTTCGTTAAAACAAGAATTAAAGCGACAACAACCCATTGCCCCTCCAGGTGTGCAAAATATAGACAGGTTGCTCCAGAAATGTATTTCTTGTCATTTGTGTGTAACCAAATGTCCATCGCATGTTATCAAGCCAGCACTATTCGAATATGGATTAGGAGGAATTATGCAACCCAAACTCTATTTCGATCACGGATTCTGTAGTTACGATTGCACTGTTTGTGGCGATATTTGCCCCACTGGAGCTATTTTGCCCCTCACCAAAGAAGAGAAACACCACACACAAATGGGGCAGGTAAATTTTATTCTAGAAAACTGCATTGTTTATTACGACGAAACTAGCTGTGGTGCTTGTTCAGAGCATTGTCCTACACAAGCTGTAAGCATGGTTCCTTACAAAGGATCGCTCACTATTCCGCACATAGAGCCTTCTATTTGTGTGGGTTGTGGTGGTTGTGAATATGTTTGCCCTGCCATTCCCTTCAAAGCAATTTATGTGGAAGGATTAAAAGAGCAGCAAACAATTGAGTTGGTGCATGAAGAAAAAGTGGAACATGTGATAGATGACTTTGGATTTTAACTGTTTTAATTATTTTATATCTCAACAAGGTGCCATTGAAACCTATTGAAAGAACACTAGAACAACAGCGTGTTGAGTTTGCCAACAGATGTTTTTTGGCAACTCCGCTTGCAGGGCTAATTGCATGGTCAGTAACAGGTGTTGCTGCTCTCACTCTTACATATATTATGTAGTATGGACAATGTTCATAGCCACTGAGAGCATGCATAATTAGGTATGTTTATATCTAAATTGACGAGAGAAAACTTTCTCGACAAAAAGAAACCAAAAAACGAGTTCTACCAACTATTTATGTTCACAATTCTGCAAGCCGTGCTAGTTTATTCCATAGCCTTACCATTTTTCATTATCGATTAATCCTCACTGCCACTCTCTGTAGGAATTCTAACAGGATTGATGTGGATTACCTTCTCCTAGATTATTAAACATTTGATAGGCCTCGCTCATTCAAGAGTGAGAACTGTTGTAGTGCTTTTACTTTGGTATCTATTTCCAGAACAACGTTTTGTGGCTATACCATTTGCTATAGTTGGCATATACATTGTTACTATTGTTATTCTGATGAATAGAAAGAAAAAAGTTTAAGCAAGATAAACACTTACACTATCTAATTATTAAATGCACAATCATTGCATTATAA
>CAZPWO010000300.1:0-1582 GCA_964590525.1 uncultured Herbinix sp.
CTCATTATAAATAGTACCATTTTTTAATCTAATCATTATTAAATTCCCCCTTATATAATTTATTTTACAAATTCCTTTACTCTCCTATTTGCTAAGTCAATGTAAAATTGCTTGTCCAATTTTTTTGGGATTGGTTTATTTCTAATATCTCCATTATCTATGAAGCATTGTTCTGGAGTCATTTCAATTTTAGCCTTCGTTCCAGTTTCCCTGTGGAGCTTAAATATTCCTTTATCATTTGGATTGGTACTTGCGAATACTCTATTAACTCTTTCCATAAGTGGAGTATCTCCATACATAGCATATTTATATTTACCACCTGCATTGGCTATTATTTGGAACTCCATTAAATCATTACAGTTCATTATAGTTTGTTCGACTGATATATTGTTTACAAAATATTCTCTAACTGCATGATTTATGATATTATAATTAAAGTCTACTGGGGATTTATATTTCACATAACCTCCCTTAGCCTCAACCTTACCATCTGTTCTAATAGCTATATAATTATTTACATCTTTAATTATCCACCTAGTATAATTATCTATATCTATTGGAATATTTAATCTTTTGGAAACTTCTTCACAAGCCGTTTCTACCCCCAACCTATCCTCTGGAGTATGAACTCTTATTAATACACCATCTGTATTTGAATTAATAATTTCACCATATTGCTCTATCTTTTCTATTAAGTCAACTAATATTAACTGTCCATGAATACATACCCTATTAGCGTTACGAGGGTCGAATAAAGGACTATGTTTATATTTCATCTGACCGTAACTACCATTTAATGCTATCTTATATGATTCTTCTCTATCGTTACCTTCTGCTTTTAACCTTAATCTGGTTTCCAACAACTCTCTATATTTATCTGGATTAGGTACTCCACGAGATACTAAATCATAGTTTACCATTATGTTTGGATATAGTGAACCAAAGTCACACAGCATTAAATCTCCGTCTACTATTTCTCTAGTAACCGAATAGTGTAATCCTCCAAATCCAAATACATGAGGTTGTCCTGCTACTTCATAAATTAATTCATTTTTTTCTTTAGACTTTCTACCCTCAACATCTCGATTATACCAATGATTCTTAGGGTCTAAATACCACTCCCTAATAGGTTCATACTTTCCCAAAATAACATTATGTGGGGTAGATATGTCAAATTCATCGGAATCTAATTTACCATTCCTTCTTACTGCTCCCAATACAGATACTCCCATTTGTGATTTAGTTTTTTCCATATACCATATTGGAAATGAAAACTCGTCTATAATTCCCAGTGAAGATTGGAATTCTGACTGGGGGGATAAATAAAATCCATCTTGTAAAAATACCTCGAACGTTGAAAGAACATCATTTTTACAATATCTCAATACTTCTATTAATTCATCATCTGTTAATTTCCTATCAATGTTAAAAGGAATAGAACTCTCAATTATAGGTAAACCTAAACTAGCTTGACATTGTTTCAATCCTCTGTTTTGAATCATAGTGTCAAAGGTAATCATGGGAAATTTTCTTAATAAATTTGAAAACGCCCAACCTGGTTTATTATCTCTTATTATCCATT
>CAZPWO010000301.1:0-1581 GCA_964590525.1 uncultured Herbinix sp.
TCTTTGCACTAGGTGTTAAGTTAGTTGTTCTTTTACTAGGAGCCTTAGGAGTAGCCACAATGTGGGAGGCTGTTTTTGCAGATGTAGGTGTATCTGTAATAGCTATCCTTAATGCCATGCGGGTTATGAGATCAAAGTAAGGTAAAACTTGTTTTATTAGGTATTTAGTCGTATAATTTAATAAGAGCATACAAAAGCCTTCCATAATATAAGAAATTCTGGAGGGCTTTTACTCTCAATAATAATAGACATAGAATAGGCAAAGGAATTTGCTAGAGAGAAATAGGTTCAGGAGGGTGTTATGGATCATTATCAGGTTATAATAAGGCTGGTATTAGCGGTGGTAATTGGTGGGGGGATCGGCTATGAAAGACAATACAAAAACAGACCAGCTGGTTTTAGAACCCACATACTAGTATGTGTTGGGGCAGCAGTTGTTGCTATGATGCAGCTACATTTAGTAGAAGAGTCTATAGCTATAATCCTAGCTAATCCAGAACTAGCGGGTACGGTAAGATCAGATAGTGGTAGGATGCCAGCGCAAGTGATTACTGGGATTGGTTTTTTGGGTGCAGGGACTATTATGCATGAAAAAGGATCTATAAAGGGCCTCACGACAGCAGCAACTGTGTGGGTCGTTGGTTGTATTGGCCTTGTAATAGGATATGGATATTACTGGCTCAGTATTACGACAGGAATACTTGTTATTCTTATTCTAGTTTCCTTAAAAAGTTTAGAAGGCAGAATCCTAAGTCGTGGTAAAATTATTCAAATTGACATTACCTATTATGATAAATCAGAAGTAGCAGAATTCTTTAGGTCTTATTTTAGAAACCATAATATAAAAATCAAGAAAATAGAATATATGTTTGAGGATGATATTGAAGAAGAAGTACCTTTAGAAGAGGGTCTTACTCATGGAGAATATACCCTTCTTGTACCAAAGCATATCCGTAGCAGTGATGTACTCTATAATATGCTTAAGCATGAATCAGTATTTAAGGCTAGAATTAAATAGTTAAGAAAAAGGGTGTTGTATATGTATCTAGATACATATACAACACCCTTTTTTATTTGGAATTACTTTCGCTTAACAAGTAAAGTAATATCTTCACCGTTTACTTTCCAAGCTTTTTTGTAGCCATCCTCACCATTATATGGATTAACAGAAGTAGCTAAAACATCCTTCATGATTTGAGTAGCATTCTTTTCTATAATTTCTCCAAGATGGTCATTATCGCTATAATAGACGTCAATATAATCTTGAACTTCAAAGTCAGCTTCCCGGCGCATGGTTTGGATTTTAGAGATGATTTCTCTGACGAAGCCTTCTTCAATAAGTTCAGGAGTAAGACTGGTATCAAGTACAACGGTATAACCACGATCTGATTGGGCCATAAGGCCTTCTTTTTGAGCCGTATCAACAAGAAGGTCATCTTCTGTAAGTTCAATGATTGTCCCTTCAACATCAAGCTTTAAGAGGCCTGACTCTTTAAGTTCATCCATTGCACGAGTCCCATCAAGTTCACTTAAAGTAACTCGAATACTATTTAACATTTTTCCGTACTTAGGACCTAGTGT
>CAZPWO010000302.1:0-1579 GCA_964590525.1 uncultured Herbinix sp.
TGTGCATTATTTGAAAAGAATAGCGGAAAAAGAAATGGTGTTATTGTTCATTCAGATTTACTGCTGGAGTATTTACAACTGAATTATAAAGAATTGTATTATGTTTCATCGACAACTAAGGTTATTACAGATTTTCCTCAATTTCATGACGAGTTAAAACGTGAGGAATTCAGATATGTTGTGCCGGATTTTCGATTAAATAAGGACTTTGATAATCTAAGGCAGCTTGACTCTTTTGAGAAAAATAAGGTGGAGTTTTTATGCAATGAATGCTGCTATATTGGATGCAAGGATAGAAGGGTCTGTTATGAAGCAGTAAGTCGTAAGAATTTGGGAGAAGACCAATGTGAACATCATTGTACAGCACCGGATGCAGGTGATGGGTATAAGTTTTCTAAAGCTATGAACAATCCTACATTTATCAGTATCAATGATATTTCCAATATATATTTGCCAATGGGCTTTAATAATTTTAAAATAGAAGGACGAGGTCTTGGAAGTGCATTGATACTGGAATTTTTGCTTTATTATATGACGAGACAGGAGTATCAGCTGCATGTAAGAGAAAAAATATATTTGGATAATATGCTGGATTTGTTTTAGATTCAGGATTCAAAAGATTAACAGAAATGATTTCAAGTATAGCATCTGGTGCATATTAGGTGATGCTGATGTTTGTATAGATTTTCGTCAACTAAACCAAATTAGTCCTCTTTTGGAAAGGCAAATTTGATTGGCAGGGCAACCTGCGTGATATATGCGTCCTTGTTTGCACCGTGTGTGGGCGGCCCTTCCTTAAAGGACAGCGGAAATGGAGGAAAAATTACCGGAGGAAACAGCACAGCCGGGTGTGGCGGCGTATTTGTTGCACAAAACAGCAGCGATGGCATTCATGTTCAGGGTTCTGGGGAAAAGAACAATGTGGAACTCGACGGCAAATCTATCAAAGTTTGTGGGGCACTGACTGGCAGCATAGGTATCGTAGAAAAAGAAATAATAATAAACGTGAATAAAGTTTGTAATTGTTCTTTTTAATAAAAAATGATAAAATAATAAAAAGTTTACGTGAAATACATAAAGATTAAGCTATCGCTTGTAAAGGGGGAAGATTATGGAATTAAAAAAGATTTCAGATAAGCACAGGGTCAATTCAACAGCAATATTCTGCTATACTGTCTTGGCAATAGTTTTATCGGCCAGTTATCTGATCGAGGTTATTAAGAAGAGCAGGACAGTTCCATATTATATTGTGTTTATGTTATTACTCTGGGTGCCATATATAATTGGAAGAATTCTAATTGCAAGAAATAAAGAAACTGAACAGTTGAAATATGTCTATGCTGTAGGATTTGCTGTTTTTAATATCTTTGTTATATTTACGACAATTTCACCGATTGCATACATATATGCAATAATGATGGCAGTTATTTTAGTTTGTTACAACAATAACAAGTTGATTTTATTTTATATGACAGGCATAACACTCAGCAATGTAGCGCATGTGGGTTATCTGTTAGCTACCGGGCAGATAGCATCAGCAGATATGCCTAATGTGGAAATCAGGGTGGCATCCTTAATT
>CAZPWO010000303.1:0-1576 GCA_964590525.1 uncultured Herbinix sp.
ATTAAAAGATGCTAAGGAAGTTATTTGGTATAATGAAAATTATCTTGATTTTGATTTGATTAAAGATAGCTTGCCAGTATCCCATGAGGATATAAAGGAAGCAGAAGAAAGATTAATCCGGTTTGCACCTTATATTGAAAAGGTTTTTCCAGAGGTCTTAGGAGGTATTATTGAGTCACCAATATCAACAATTGATAAGATGAAATCTAGAATGGAAAAAGATTATGATAAAAAGATCTATGGAGATTTAATCCTTAAAAGAGATGATTTGCTTCCCATAGCTGGTTCCATTAAAGCCCGTGGTGGAATTTATGAAGTTCTTAAATATGCTGAAGGTCTTACTCTTAATAAAGGACTTCTCAATTTCGATGATGATTATTCTATTTTAGCTAATGGTGAATTTAAAGATTTCTTTTCATCCTATACTATTCAAGTAGGTAGCACTGGTAACCTTGGCTTGAGTATAGGAACTATATCTGCCAAAGTTGGATTTAAGGTTATTGTTCATATGTCTGCGGATGCAAAGGAATGGAAAAAGGATTTGCTTAGATCTAAGGGGGTAACTGTAGTTGAATATGATTCAGATTATTCCAAGGCCGTAGAAGAAGGAAGGGCCCTTTCAGATGCTGATCCTAAATCATATTTTATTGATGATGAAAACTCAAAGGATTTATTTATGGGCTATACAGTTGGTGGTGTTAGAATTAAAAAGCAACTGGATCATATGGGGATAATTGTTGACAAGGATAATCCTTTATTCGTATACCTGCCCTGTGGAGTTGGTGGAGGTCCAGGAGGTGTTGCCTTTGGATTAAAGTCTGTCTTTGGTGATAATGTTCATTGCTTCTTTGCTGAGCCTACAAGGTCTCCTGCAATGATCTTAGGCCTTCTTAGTGGACTACACGATAAGATTTCTGTAGAAGATATTGGACTTGATAATAAAACAAATGCTGATGGACTAGCAGTAGGAAGACCCTCTGGATTTGTTGGTAGAATCATGGAAAAAACCTTGTCTGGTTCTTTTACTATTGATGATTACAGATTAGATGATTTTTTAAAGGCTTTATATGAAGAAGAAGATATATTCTTAGAACCCTCTGCCTTGGCAGGATTCTTAGGACCTATTTTTGTGGCAGATAAGTATAAGGATGAAAATATTACTCATATGTGTTGGGGAACAGGTGGAAGCCTAGTGCCTGAAGATGTAAGGCGAGAATTGATTAATAAGTAATAAAAGGGCTGGCTATGTGCCAGCCTTTTTAAACTAAATCCTTTCTATCATAAAGCCATATTGATATCCCTAAAGATAGCACATATAATATAACTATTAACGGGGCAAAGCTATTCAACAATTCTAAATTTTGATCAATGTTTTCAGGCGATATAATAAAAAGATTTAAACATGCTATATATACTGCAGTATTAATAATATTTCCTAACCTAGGCCTAAGTATTAATAATCCTGGCAAGGATATGGATAAACTTAAGATTAATAGTACAAATACTTCTCTTATATAAGAGTAATCTAAACTATCCACATTTAATATTTTAAAATACTGAATAATCCACAAAGCAC
>CAZPWO010000304.1:0-1550 GCA_964590525.1 uncultured Herbinix sp.
CCAAATCCTTATATTTGTCATACATAGGTCCCCAAGGTAAGCCCTTCATTTCTCTTCTATAGATTGGGAATACCTTTTCCACCCAATTAATTATAGATTCAAAGTATTCCCAAAGGATTTTGGCATTCTCAGCATGCTGATGTTTGCCCATGTAATCCTCTATGTTGCCTTTACTAATCCATTTGATTGCAGTTTCCAAATAATCTTGTCTTATAGGTGAGCCGTTTAAGTAGTCTGAGCCTACTTTGTAAGCTGGACAGCCAGTTTTACTAAAGTATCTTTTTGCATCTGCAGTCCAAGGTCCATGGTAAACAGCATTTCTAAGTTCTTGCTCAGTTAACTCTTCGCCAGCTATGTTAATAGTCTTGAACCACTCAAGTTTTTCAGACTCATTGCCTTCACATAAATAAACATCTAATTCATAGTTAAGGATTTGTTCTTGTTCTTCATCCCATAAGTTGTAGAAATATTTATTATTATATGAAAAATCTCCATTTACATATCTACATATGGAAAGAGTTCTTTGTTGGCCATCTATGATTTCATAGCTTTCTTCGTTATCCTCTTTCTTATTTACTGCCCAATACATAACATTCAATGGAAATCCTTTTGTTATAGTATCTATTACAGCTTGTTGTTGTTTATCATTGTAGACGAACTCCCTTTGGTAGGAAGGCCGAATGTCAAGCTTGCTAGCATAACCTACTACGCCTTCCTCAAGATTATTATTGTAATCTTGTGTTAATTCTCGAATAGTTACTTTATTTAGTAGTATTTTCAATTTTAATTATCCTCCTTTGCTGATTGGTGAAACATGAGATATTCTATATCTTCAAACTTATCGGACAATCCTTCTTCATTATCTTCTTTTAGATTATTGCAGAATCTTTGTTGAATGTCTTCTCTTGAGATTATCATGTATTTCCATTGTTCGTAATATATTCTATAACCTAAGATGATTAGCATTATATTCAAATGCATATTATTTCGTCTTGTGTTTACAATCCCCACTATTATAATAGACATAGTGCCAGCAATAATTGAAGGCCAGCTTTCTATTCTTACTACAATAAGTGGAATTACATAAGTTACATAAAAATTGATAACATCAATATCCTTAGGTATAACCATATCTAACTGAGGAGGACAATCGGTTTCGAATACATCCTCAATTGAATGAAGCCATGTTAGAAGAGCAACAAATGAAATGAATGAAATTATTATTGTGATTAACCAAAAGATTTTATTTAGATTCCAGACCCTATGTATCTCTCCTTTTGAGAAAAAATTCATTTCTGATGCATACATAATAAGCCACAAGGGAATGAATCCTGATAAGTAAATAAGCACTCGATTAACCCTATTCATTGTTCTTCATTTTATGCAAATTTTTATTTTGTACAAGTATTCTCCTATATATTTCTCTTCCATCAATAATAGCTCTACCATGCTCAGTATTTGGAAGTCTTATTCCAGGATTCTTCTCTCCTGTGTTAGTTATTCCCAAGACTTCAAACTGTTCAGGATTCCATTTACCTATAAATGTAATA
>CAZPWO010000305.1:0-1102 GCA_964590525.1 uncultured Herbinix sp.
ATTAAATGTTAAGGTAGGGGACACTACAGTGGATAATTTGTTCACCCTTGAAGCAACAAGATGTCTCGGTTGCTGTGGATTAGCTCCAGTAATGATGATTGATGAAGAGGTTTATGGAAAAGTAGATCCTAAAAATATTCCTGAAATAATCGCTAAATATAGAGGGTAGGAGGAGAATATGA
The DNA here is from genome assembly GCA_964590525.1 of uncultured Herbinix sp. Classification (GTDB taxonomy): domain Bacteria; phylum Bacillota; class Clostridia; order Lachnospirales; family Lachnospiraceae; genus Mobilitalea. Next base: position 183 of record CAZPWO010000305.1, read on the forward strand.
AATCATTAGAAGAGTTGAAGAAATTAAGAGAAGAATCTATTATAAATATGGAAATGAGAAATACAGGCAAGGAAATAAGAATAGTAGTAGGCATGGCAACTTGTGGAATATCAGCTGGTGCAAGACCAGTTTTAAATACCTTTGTTGAAGAAGTAGCTAAAAGAAATATAAAAAATGTTGAAGTTGTTCAAACTGGTTGTATTGGAATGTGTACATATGAGCCAATAGTTGAAGTGTTGGCTCCCGATAAGGAAAAGGTTACATATGTTCATATAGATTCTGAAAAAGCTAAAAAGATAGTTGCCCAACATTTAGTAAACGGCAATCCTGTAAAGGAATATACTATTAGTTCAGTAGAGTAATAATAGAAAGTTGATATAGATAAATGGAGGTAACAATATGGTGATTTTTAGATCTCATGTATTAGTATGTGGGGGAACCGGTTGCGCGTCATCAAAATCAGATTTAATTAAAAAGAGATTTGAAGAAAAAATCAAAGAAGTAAATCTTGAAAATGAAGTTCAAGTGGTAGTAACGGGATGCTTTGGTTTATGTGCAATTGGTCCTATTGTAATTGTCTATCCAGAAGGCTCACTTTATTCTGAAATGAATGTAGACAAGGTAGATGAAATTGTTGATGAACATTTATTAAAAGGAAGAATCGTTAAGAAATATCTATATGAAGAAAGTACTGAAGGAGATGAATTAAAATCTCTAGATGAAGTTGATTTTTATAAAAAACAAAAAAGAGTAGCCTTAAGAAATTGCGGATTAATTAATCCAGAAAATATAAATGAGTATGTAGCAAGAGATGGATATATGGCTCTTGGAAAAGTATTAACTGAAATGACTCCTGAAGAAGCAATAGAGTTAATATATGAAAAATACCGAGATGCGGTAGATGCCGTAGTTGATGGGGG
>CAZPWO010000305.1:1112-1546 GCA_964590525.1 uncultured Herbinix sp.
AGAAGTAATAGAGTTAATAAAGGATTCTGGTCTTAAGGGAAGAGGAGGAGCAGGATTTTCAACTGGTTTAAAATGGAGCTTTGCAGCCCCTAATGAGGCTGATCAAAAATATGTAATTTGTAATGCTGATGAAGGTGATCCTGGTGCCTTTATGGACAGATCTGTTCTTGAAGGTGACCCTCATGCTGTACTTGAAGCTATGGCAATTGCTGGTTATGCAATCGGTGCTACAAAAGGATTCATATATGTTAGAGCTGAATATCCAATAGCTGTTCATAGATTAGAAATAGCCATTGAGCAAGCAAAAGAATTAGGGCTATTAGGCAACAATTTATTTGGAAGTAATTTTAATTTTGATATTGAAATACGACTAGGTGCTGGTGCATTCGTATGTGGGGAAGAAACAGCCCTGATGCAATCTATAGAAGGAAAAA
>CAZPWO010000306.1:0-1542 GCA_964590525.1 uncultured Herbinix sp.
GGTCTAATATAAAAAATGGTGTAGAGGTTAAGGTATTAAGCGATTCCCTTAATATCATGATTGAAAAATTAAGTAATCTTATAGAAGCAGTTAAGGTGGAGCAGACCAATCTTAGGGAGACAGAGCTTAAGCTGTTGCAGGAACAGATTAATCCTCATTTTCTATATAATACCCTTGATACTATTACATGGTTGGCTGAGGCTAATAAATCCAGGGAGGTTGTGCAGATGGTTGGATCTTTATCCAACTATTTTAGGACATCCCTAAGCAGTGGTAAGGACCTAGTAACATTAGCTGATGAAGAGCTTCATGTTCGAAGCTATCTCCAGATTCAGCATCTACGATATGAAGATATATTGACTTATGAGATTACTATTGATGATGAATTAGCTAATTGTCGAATTCCTAAGATTAGCTTGCAGCCTTTAGTTGAGAATGCATTGTATCATGGGATCAAAAACAAAAGAGGAATGGGCAAGATAATGATTAGTGGTAGAAGAATAATGAATGATATTATTCTTACAGTTAGTGATAATGGGATAGGTATGACGCAGGAACGATTGGAGGAAGTGCTTAGTGTACTTAGACAAAGGGGTAATAATAGGAAAGATATATATGGCTTATATAATGTAAATGAAAGGCTACACCTCTACTTTGGAGAAGTATATGGAGTAAGTATTCAGAGTGTACATATGAAGGGAACGAAAGTAACAATTAAAATTCCTGCCCAATATAGCTAGCTAAGAAGAATAGTAAAATAATGAACTTAAATCGTAAGAAATCAAACCTCACAGTGTAAGATAAAAAAATAACAAAAATTGTTCGAAAGATATTCTCTTGTATAAAAATTAAATTTTTGTGAAAATATCCATGTAAGTAGCTTTACTAAGTTAAATCATGAGTTTGCAGTCTATGTAGAAGGGATGGTAATTTAATGAAAAGAGTAGTAGGATTGTTACTTGTTTGCTTATTAGGTTTATTTATGTGGGGATGTGGCAAGGAAGCTGCTGATCAGGCATCAAAGGGAACAGCGGACCAAAAGGATGATTTGATCGTTGTTGGTTATGCTCAGGTAGGAGCTGAGTCAGACTGGAGAACAGCCAACACAGTATCCTTCCAAACAACATTTGTTGAAGAGAATGGCTATAAGCTTATCTTTGATGATGCACAGCAGAAACAAGAAAATCAGATTAAAGCAATCCGTAATTTTATTCAGCAGGAGGTTGACTATATTGTATTGGCACCAGTTGTAGAGACAGGCTGGGAGACAGTTCTAGGTGAGGCTAAGGAAGCAGGAATTCCTGTGATTTTATCGGACCGTATGATTGATGTATCTGATGATAGTATTTATACTGCATGGGTTGGTGGTAACTTTATTAAAGAAGGTCATGATGCAGTAGCCTGGCTAGATGGTTACCTTAAAGAAAAGGGTAGACAGGATGAACAAATCAACATTGTAACACTTCAGGGTACTATCGGGTCTTCAGCACAAGTAGGACGTACTAAGGGAGTTGAAGAAAAGCTTCCAAATTATCCAAACTG
>CAZPWO010000307.1:0-1539 GCA_964590525.1 uncultured Herbinix sp.
TTTCTGAAGATTGGTAATATTGGGAGTAACGGCATTTATGAAGGTGTAGATTATGCCAAGATGGTAATGAAAAGAATAGAGCAGAATGAAAAATGCTCCTTATATGATATTACATCTGCAATAGATAGTGGACTAACCATTTGTTATCACCTAGGAAAAAAAGATCTAGATGAGGATGAGATAGCAAGACTTGAACTTTATAAACCTGATATGAATACTCTGTTATTTGATATGTTAAAATTTTCAGAGGAAGAAGCCTTACAATTATATGAGGATGCGTCGGTGTATTCATTCTTAGATCATGATATAATCAAGAAATACGCTGCAGATGTTATAAAGCGATTGGATAGGGATTAAGGAAGGGGAACATATGAAGTGTATACATTGTGGAAATAATCTGAATATAGATGATAAGTTCTGTAACTCCTGCGGTAATGAGAACGTACATGCTGTACAACACAGGAAGGATATGCAACTCTATAATGATGATTATCATCAAACAAAACGAGTTATGTTTGAGAAAAGTGGTAGAAAAGTAAGTATAATAGCTAAGGGAACTATAATTGCAGTCTTAGTATGCTTTATTATTATACTTGCAACGGCTAATACATATAAGATTAGTGACTGGTTTAAAAAAATTGAGATTAGTAAAAATATAAAAACACATAAAAACAATCTTGATAGACTGGAAGCTGAAAGAGACTTCCTGGGTTTATCATCTTATTTTGAAACAAATAATTTGTACCTATCTGATGATTTACATGAATATCGTGCTGTTGTACGTATGTCCTCAGAGTTTCAATATATCTATGATAAAACCTTTCAATTACTAAACCTTGAAAAGAATCCATATAAGTCTGCTGATAATTTAATAAAGTATATTAGTGACTCCATAGCTATGTGCTATGATCGTTTTGATTTTATTGAAAATATAGAATATGAGGATGAACAGTATTCAGAGACTCATGTCGCTACTATTGAAGATTTTAGAAGAGAGCTAGAGACCTTTATACATGTTTATCTGAAAGTTCCTAGAGAGGACATTGAAGCGTTCGAAGGATTATCATATGCTAAAATCCATATAATTATTGAAGGGAGTATAAATAATGCCAACAATTAAGATAGAAAAGCTTTTAAATATAACTATAATATGCCTAAGTATTATTGTTGTATTATATGGTCTTAGATTTGTCAGTAATTATTCTCAAGAAGCTTCGTGGGATCGTCCCAATAATGAAGATGACTTTATATATGCAATCAATGAGAAGCGTTATAGCGATTTGGTCAATACCATGTACCTAAGGAAAAATGCTTCTAATCCGCGGGGTGATCTTAAAGAGTATTTGGCTATAGCAGAGTATTATAGGAATACTTCATTTTATAAGATGTATAAAGAAGTAGGGGATGTTGAAAAGGCGGATAAATATCTTGTCCAAATTGACGAGAATAAAAAAAACATAGTGGATTTAACCTTTATAATTGATGAGATTAATGAGGAACTAGGGGTTGTCTATATGGAATAGCTCAATTGAACTAAAT
>CAZPWO010000308.1:0-1517 GCA_964590525.1 uncultured Herbinix sp.
TCTAAAACAGAGTCAAATAATAGAGAATTAATAAATGAGGATTAATATAAAAAAAGGGGAATGATAAAATTGATTTTTGATGTTACCCCCTAAATCCGGACACGGAATTAGGGGGTTTTACTATGTCAAAACATTCATTTGAGTTTAAACTAAAAGTAGTGCGAGAATATTTAAGTGGTAAATCAGGTGGTTACGGATTTATAGCAAATAAATACAATTTAAAAAATGATTCACAAGTAGTCGATTGGGTCAAAAGATACGAACAATTTGGTGAGAATGCTTTACGAAATAAAATGACAAAAACATTTTACTCTGGAGAATTTAAGCTACGTGTAATACAATATAGACAAGTTAATAAATGCTCTTACAGAGAAGCGGCTAATTACTTTGAGATTGATAATCCGTCAATGATTGCTAATTGGCAAAGAAAGTATTTAGAGGAAGGCTTTGAAGGGCTTAATAAGTCTATTGGGAGGCCTAAAAGTATGTCTAAAGCAGATGATGAAAAATATTTAAATAAGTCAAAGAAGATAAATGAATCAGAAAAAGAAGAACTTATAAAGTTAAGGGAAGAAAATGAATTTTTAAGAGCGAGTTTAGCTTATGAAAAAAAGCTAAAAGCCTTAATTCAAGAGAGACAGCCAAAAACAAAGAAAAGGCAAAAGCAATAATCGAATTAAGGCTAAAGCTTCCCCAAATAAAGCTACAGACATGGTTAAAAATATCAGGTTTACCTAAAAGCTCTTTTTATGAATGGGTACAAAAACTAGATAAAATTAATGAAGAAGAATTACAATTAATAAATATGATAAAAGATATATTTGAAGAATCAAATAAAACTTATGGTTATAGAAGAATAACTATTGCTCTGAGGAAAAAGGGAATAAAAGTAAATCATAAAAGAGTTTATAGAATTATGAAAGAGAATAGTTTCAAGTGTATCAAATTCACTAGAAGGGGTAGAGGATACAGTTCTTTTAAAGGTGAAGTTGGAAAGATAGCTGAAAACAAGCTAAATAGACATTTTAAAGTATCAAGTCCTAATAAGGTATGGTTAACAGATATAACAGAATTTAAGATAAGTGGAAGTGATAAGAAATTGTATCTATCACCAATTATGGATTTGTTTAATGGTGAAATAATGTCATTTAATACTTCTACATCCCCTACGGTAAAATTTGCTACAGATGCTTTAGATAATGCTCTAAAAAGATTACCTAAGAAGCACAGTCTAATGATTCATTCTGATCAGGGATTTCACTATCAACATATTCATTGGGTAAATAGACTAGAAAAGAAAAATATTAAGCAAAGTATGTCTAGACGTGGAAATTGTATAGATAATTCTCCAATGGAAAATTTTTTTGGATTACTAAAACAAGAAATGTATTATGGAGAAAAATTTACATCAATTAATGAATTAGAAAATAAAATTGTACAATATATTTATTGGTATAATAACAAGAGAATAAAAGTAAAATTAAACGGCATGTCACCTATTGAGTATAGGCAACAAG
>CAZPWO010000309.1:0-1517 GCA_964590525.1 uncultured Herbinix sp.
TACCATAATATAAATAATAAATATGAAAATAAATATATAAATAAAAAAGAAGATATTATTCCTTATTGGATGGAACACCCTGAAGTTTGTACTAATGAGGAAACTAGTTCTGAAGATATTGAAGAACTTAATATCTCAGATTAGTAAGTTGAAAGCTACTGAAAGCCAAGTTTTGTCATCTGTTGCTATTAAGGGTATTGGTCCGAAAACAGCTAAAAATATTATAAGTATATATAATATAAACGAGCTTTACAATATTGATATAAATTTTCTTATGGAGATTCCAGGTATCAGTAATAATAAAGCTACGATAATAAAAAAGGGAGTGAATGATAACAGAAACTTATTAGAATTTATCTTAACACATGTTAAGATAGTTAAAGCTTCAAAGAAATCTAAACCAGATGGAACTGTTGTATTTACTGGGTTCCGAAATCCGAAATTAGAAAAGTTCTTACTAGAGCATTTTAATCTTGAAGTAAGAGATAGTCTTACGAAAGATGTTACCATAGTACTCGCTCTGGATAAGAACGCTAAGAGTAGTAAATTGGAAAAAGCTAGGAAGTATAACATTCCAATATATGATTTGCATGAAGCTTGCGAAAAGTTCGGGTACATCGAATAATAAAAAATAAATATTTGATGTACAAAATAATATTCATAATTTTAAGGAGGATGAAAAATATGGTAACAGAAAATGACAGAGTATGGTGTGTCGAGATGCTGACACATGATACAGACAATAAGACAGAACAGGAAGTATTAACTACCCCGATGGAGAGGAGACACATAGCAGGAATATATGCAACAGAAGAAGAGGCTAGTGAATGGATCAGAAATAATACAGAATGGTACGAGAAAAATGTACCAGATTTTGAAGAATTTGATGTCTTTTGTTATTACTTGAACCATCATGTATAACGACTATATGGTCTTGGTGATTAATTCAGTATGTAAAGGTATATTTCATTAATTAAGGAGGAATTTTAATATGAGCACTTTACCAAACTACATTAAAGGAACCGAAAAGGATATGCAGGAGTTGATGAATGATGTATATCATGTCATGAAAGCTCAGTATAATGTCGATTATGCCGGTTCTCTCGAGTTACCATATGCAATGACTGTGGTAACATTGGTACAGGCTATGAAGTTCTTGAAGAAGAAGCCTGCTGGAACTAGGATTAACTTCGGTAATGTTCTTACTTTGTATTGTGACAACATGGAATCCGAAGATGCTGAAAAGGCTGGGAATTTGGTTCCTGGTTGTGAGTTCGGCGAAGTTGCCAAGTTGGAGTTGAAGAACGACGAGGTAACTGAGGATGACGAAGAAGCTTAATAAGCTTAATTAAAACTTTACGAAGCTGCTGATAGGTAGAGCTGTAATCTTGTATTGAGATTACAGCTCTTTTCCAGTAGCAAGTTGTGAAAAGTTAACCCTTATAATTCTTTTCATAAAGGGAGTATCAAAATGAGGAAATTTCTAAAAGTATATGAAAATCCTTTTAAGGATAGAA
>CAZPWO010000310.1:0-1504 GCA_964590525.1 uncultured Herbinix sp.
GAAGTCCAACATAGCCTAAACCTACAACTCCAAGGGTAGCAGTCTTATTCATCAATCTCTCTTTAACACTATTCATCTTTTTGACCTCCATTAATTATCGCTTCACATATTTTAAGGGCAGCTTTCCCATCTCCAAAAGATTGGGGTTGTGGATGCTGCAAACAATTTAATTTTCGATTTACCTTTGTTTTTATTTCTTCAACATCTATATGGCTTAATACATTCCATTCATTCTCTAAAGTTTCAACCCATTCTGTCTGATCCCTAAGTGTAGTACAAGGTGTCTGTAAGAAGTAAGCTTCCTTCTGTAATCCACCAGAATCTGTAATCACCATATATGCCTTCGATGTTAAATACAACATCATTAAATACCCAACTGGATTTACAATAATTATATTGTTAAGTTTAAGGTCTAATTCTTCAATAAGCTTCTTTGTTCTTGGATGAAGTGGTAAAATAACAGGTTTATCTAGTTCTGTAAACGCCTTGAATATATCTGTTAACTTGTCTACATTATCAGTATTTTCTGCCCTATGAACAGTTGCAAGATAGTATTCCTTCTCATCAAACTCGATCTCAATTTCATTTTCTCTTTCAAGCTCTTCAATATACTTATCCTTTGCAAGATCTATATTTCTAAGTACAGTGTCATACATTATATCTCCTGTATTTATAACTCCACCTACTATTCCTTCTTTTTCCAGATTGTCTACTGCTGTTTGAGTAGGGCAAAGAAGGAGTTCTGAGATATTGTCTGTTAGGATTCTATTTTGCTCCTCTGGCATAAGTTTGTTGTAGCTCCTTAAACCTGCTTCAACATGATAAACTGGTATATGAAGCTTACTCGCAGCAAGTGCCCCAGCAAGTGTTGAATTAGTATCACCATAAACTAGTAATCCATCCGGCTTTTCCTTTAAAATAATTTCTTCTATACCCTCAAGCATTCTTCCAGTTTGTTTCCCATGCATTCCTGATCCAATACCTAGATTATAATCTGGTTTTGGGATACCCAGCTCATCAAAAAACACATCTGACATATTTGAATCATAATGTTGACCTGTATGAACCAAAATTTCTTCATTCTCTTTTCTAAATTCCTCTGAAAAAGGAGCTGCCTTTATAAATTGAGGCCTAGCACCAATTATAGTTATTAGTTTCATATTTCCTCTTTTCTTATTATTGATTTTGATTTAAAACTCTTCAATAATATCTATTAATTTATTAGTTAATACTTTAAAATCGTAATCTTCTGCAGCTAATTTTGAATTATTTGAAAGCTCCTCATAATCAGCTTTATCCATTTGACTTATTTTAATAACCGCATCTCCTATAGTTTCAGCCGTCTGACTTTCAAGGGATATCCCAGCATTATACTTCTCAATAATATCATAGCCCATTTTAATGGTACTTAAAATAGGCTTTCCAGAAGCAAGGTATTCAAACATCTTGTTTTGACTTCCACCATATTTCCAAATATTATGATTTGAATAGTTTAATATATTTA